>JAJSAM010000032.1 GCA_024274785.1 Planctomycetota bacterium
GGTTCTTCACCGCCGAGGAACTCACCCGCTTGCAGGAGGCCCTCGCTCTCCTCAACTGTGACCTTGACGATCTCAAATTCGACAAGCTGACGCGTGAGGAGTCCATGCGACGGTTTCGGCTGCCGGTGGTGTACCGCGTACTCGAGGATCCGCTTCAGGGACCGGTGGTCGCCATGGACTGGGCGCGGCGGGCGCGGCTCACGCCGGCGGAGATCCTCGTGCATGTCAACCGCGAACTCGGCTTGCGCGGATTCGACGGCGGCGGGGACGTGGAGAACGTGCTCCAGTGGGCGGAGAACACCATCGTGAGGGCGACTGCCAGGCTCAGCCCGGAGCAACTGGACCGGCTCGTCCGCTGGGCGTTCTACACCGTGGTCGACGGCGGCGACGAACTCGTCCCCGCTCCGGAGGAGGAAGACCCCGAGGAGATGCTCGACCTGGCGGCGAAGGTGGATCTCGCGGCTTACCTTCATGCGGCTCAGTTCCTCGTGGATCTGGCCCTGGGCGGTAACTACGGCGGGAGCACTTCTCGGGAGGGCGTGCGGTTCGCGGGGAAGGGCGACGATGTCCACGACCTCCGGGTGAACCCGCCCATGCTGCTGATCGACACCGGGGGCAACGACCGTTACATCGCTCCGGCTCGCGCCACCCCGGACCACCCGATCGCCATCGTCATCGACCTTGCCGGCAACGACGTCTACGGCGACGGCGAGAGCCTCTCCTGCGGCACCGGCTTCTTCGGCGTCGGCATCCTCTGGGACCGGGGCGACGGCGACGATCAGTATCACTCCGGGCATCTCTCGCAGGGCGCCGGGCTCTTCGGCGTCGGGATGCTGATCGACGAGGGCGGCGACGACATCTACCGCTGCCGGGACACCGGTCAGGGCGCGGGCGGCTGGGGCGCGGGCGTCCTCCTCGACCGCGGCGAGGGCAACGACTACTTCCACGCCGACCTCTTCGGGCAGGGGTTCGCCTACGTCGCCGGGTTTGGTCTGCTGCACAACGAAAAGGGGCAGGACGTCTACGATGCCGGCGGCGTCCACCTGCACTATCCGCTGTTCAACGACCGCTACCAGTCGCTCTCCCAGGGCTTCGCAATCGGAATGCGGCCCTACGCCTCCGGAGGCGCGGCGTTCCTCATCGACGACGCCGGCAACGACCGCTACGCCTGCGACATCTACGGGCAGGGCGCGGCCTACTGGTTCGCCTACGGAGCGCTCGTCGACAGTGACGGAAACGACACCTACAACCTCGGGCAGTACGGTCAGGGCGGGGGGATCCACCTCGCGGCGGGCTGCCTGATCGACCTTGCCGGCCAGGATCTCTACTACAACATGCACGGCGTCGGCACCGGAGGAGCACACGACTATGCGGTGGGAATCCTCGTGGATCGCGCCGGCGACGACTACTACGCCGGGTCCGGCGGGACGCTCGGGGGCGCGCTTACCAACTCGTTCGCGCTGCTCCTCGACTCGGCGGGGAACGACGGGTACTCCGCGGTGAAGGTCCGCCACGCGGAGGGCGGGGGCCGGTCGGCGCGGGGCATGGGCTCGATTGGCGTACTGCTCGATTTTGCCGGGAAGGACCTTCATGGCACGCGGGAACTGGACGGCCACCACCGGGTGAAGGAGACCTACGGCGCCCTGCTCGACTTCCCCGATCCGCCACCGGGGGAGTCCGCGCCCCCGCAGCGCCCGCACCTGCCCCCCGAGGAGGCCGAGGCGAAAGTCCGCGAGGCCGCCTGGGACGCCGAGGAAGACCGCTGGGATTTCGAAAAACTCTGGGATCTCTGCCGGCAGTGGCCGGTGGGGGAACTGGCGGACGTGGTTCCGGTGGCCCGGAGAGAGTTTCACGACCTCGGCGAGCCGGCCTTTGAACACGTCTTCGCCACGATCGGCACGAAGCGGAACCTGGAGTTCCCGGCGGTGCAGAACCTCGTGAAACGGTTCGGGGAGCGGGCCGTCGAACCGCTCACGAAGATGCTGCAGGACGAGGACCCCCGTCGTGCCGGCCGGGCCGCGGGACTCCTCGCCGATCTCGGGGCGAAAGGCGCCGTGGAGGAGATCCTGCCGCTGCTTTCAGGAGAGAAGACGAAGCAGAGCGCCCTCGATGCCCTTTCCCGGCTCGGCGTTCCCGGGGTCTGGGAGGCGGTTACCGCTCTCCTTGAGGACGACACCGAACGGGTTCGCGTGGCCGCGATCCGCTGCCTGGAGAAACTGAAAGCGAAAGACGCGATCCCCGTCCTGCTGGCGCGCTTTGCGTATGGCGAGGTCTTCACCGTGCGATACGCCGCGGAGGACGTGGTCGTCTCCTTCGGTCCGGCAGGGGTGCCTGGGCTTCTCGAACTCGCCGCCTCCGACCGTTCGGTCACGGAGCGGCGTCACGCCATCCGCGCCCTCGGCCGAATTCGCCCCACAGAGTCTTTACCGGTTCTCAAGAGCCTCGTTGACGCTGGAGACTGGCGGATTCGATTCGAGGCGGCCGGCGCCCTGCTCGCCTTCGATACGGCGGGCGGCGCGGAGGGAATCTTCGCCGAGTGGGTCCTTCTGACCCGTCTGGACGAGGAAACCCATCCCCACGTTCGCTCCAGGATCGAGCGCGGGCTCGAACACTGATGAGAGAGGTGGACTGCATGTCCCCGATCAAGCTGCTGGCCCTCGCGCTCCTGCTGTTGCTGATCTTCGCTACGCCGACGCTTCGGGCTGAGCACGAGCCCAAAGAGACTCCCGAGACGCGGGCGAAGCGTCTGAAGATCCTGCGGGGCAAGATCGCGGATGAACTGTCGAACATCCTCGACGACGACGTGGTGGTGGTGCGAGGCGTCGCGTTGGAATTGATCGCCAAGGCGGGACCTGAACCCAAGGAAATCGATCTTCGATACAGAGAGGTAGTCCGTCCAGTCGCTGTCGGTGTTCTCGTGGTCGATGGTTGTCCGGGCACCAGGGCTGTCGGTGCTCCTTTACGCCAGGGAAGATGGACGGTTTTCAGGCACAGGCGGAACTCCCGGGATGGATGGTGCGTTGTGACTGGTCGGGACAGCGCCCGACCCTCCGAGTGGCGCTGAGATCGTAGCCGGAGAAGTGCTCGCGACTGCAGCGACCTGATCCGCCCACCGAACTCCGGCAATTTGCCCCGGAACAAATCATGCGGAGTCCGGCGAAATGATCCTGCCTCCTTTCCTTCGCTCGGCCGCGCATGCCGGCCCCAGGCGAGATTCGAGCGAAGCGAGAATCGAGGCTGCTCCGGGGGGGGGGATGGCGGAGAGGGTGGGATTCGAACCCACGGTAGAGGTGTAACCCCTACACCCGCTTTCCAAGCGGGCCCCTTCGGCCACTCAGGCACCTCTCCGCGGGAAGGCGTATCTTACGTTTGCTTCACTGGCGTCCAAGCGATTTTGGGGCAATTGATCGCAAACGTGGCAGTCATGTGGATTGGCTGAAGGAGATGAAGTCCGTGCCCCCCCACACAGACGAGATTCGAGCGAAGCGAGAATCGAGGCATCGTCGTTGGCGACAGCCCGGATCCCGCCAGGGATCCGATCCGAAGGGAGCGAAGCGACGAAGGCGGGGCTGGCGGAGAGGGTGGGATTCGAACCCACGGAACCCCATAAGAGTTCACCGGTTTTCGAAACCGGCCCATTCGACCACTCTGGCACCTCTCCGCGCCGTACCCGTACTTCAGAGTTTCAGACTCTACCCTGCTTCCGCTTTTCCCGGAAGTAGGACGTGAGGATCGCCCCGCCTTCTTCCGCCAGGATCCCGCCGAGCACCTTTACGCGGTGATTCAGACGTTGGTCCGCCGGGATGTTGAACAGCGTCCCGCAGGCCCCGGCCTTTGAATCTACCGCGCCGAAGACGACGCGTTCGATCCGGGCGTTCACCGTTGCGCCGGCGCACATCGGGCAGGGCTCGAGTGTCACGTAGAGCGTGGCGCCTTCGAGCCGCCAGGAACCGATGGCTTCCGCGGCCGCGGTGATGGCGATCATCTCCGCGTGCGCGGTGGGATCGGAGAGCCGTTCTCGCTGGTTGTGGCCCTTGCCGATAACTCGACCGTCGAGGACGACCACGGCCCCCACCGGGACCTCGTCCTCTTCCCGGGCCCGGGCAGCTTCCCTCATCGCCAGGGCCATGTAGTCTTCGTCGCTGCGGCGGCCGATTTCGATCTCTTCACGCACGGGGCGCGGAACCTAGCAGAGGAGCGCGCGAGCTTCCAGAAATCAGCGGAGGGGAGAAGGAAGGGTACAATCACGGCATCATGACCCGATACCTCGTACTCGACAGTGACTGGCTGAAAACCCGGATCGAAAACGCGAAGACGCTGCGGGACCATGCACAGTCCACCGGAAAACCGGTGGCCATTGCCGCGGCGAGCGTGCGGCTGGAGAGCCTGCGTGAGATCAGGAGCCGGGCGATGCCGGCCGGCAGGCCCGGCATGGTCGGCGATGACGAGATTACGCTGGCGATCCCCGGGCTGCCGAAAGAGTAGGAGGGGATGATGCGAACAATCATGACCGCCGTGGCCCTGGCGCTGGTCCTGCTCATCGCCGGGTGCTCGAGCCATGTTCGTCTGCGGGGATCGAACGAGATCCACGATCCGAGCTGCTGGAAGGTCCGAAGAGCGAGTTCGGACGGAGTGGTGGATGCCGACCTCGATGACGGCGTTCCCTGTATCGAGTGCCTCCGGGAGGAAGCTCTCGAGTACGAGGAGGACAACCGCTGAGGGCCCGTCTGGAAAGAACTGCTGCATTCGAGGGCCGCTGCATCCCGCTACGCTTTGTTGCTCGTCGGTTGAAACCAGTAAGGTTGCGCCCTCCTCGCGCCTTGCTTTCCCGGGCGCAGCGGCGCTCTTGGTGCAACGGTCGCAATCCTTCCCGGGCGAGCCCCGAGATTGCGGCGCGGCGGTGAGGCCGGGTCGGATTCAGGGGTCAGAATTCCAGTCCGCGGGGCACGACCGCTATTCCGCCCTTCGTCAGTGTGAACCTTCTGGCGTCTTCCTCGGGATCCTGGCCGATCACGACTCCCGGAGGGATCCGAACGTGTTTATCCACGATGGCCCGGCGGATATCGGCGCCTTCTCCGATGACCACGTCTCCCATCAGGATGCTGTCGTGCAGCTTGCTGCCCTCGCCCATCCGCACCTCGTAGCCAAGTACGGACCGCTCCACGTGGCTGCCGCGCAGGATCGTGCCGGGGGCGACGAGCGAGTCCCGCGCTTCGCCGACCCGGCCGTCTTTCCCGCTCACCGTTTTCACCGGGGGCACGTTGACCGGCGCGGTCCAGATCGGCCAGTTCTCGTCGTAGAGCTTGAAATGCGGGTCCGGCGCGGTGAGGTCCATGTTGGCCTCGTAGTAGGCGCCGATCCGTCCGATGTCGCGCCAGTAGGCAACTCCGTTCCCGGGGTTTTCGTCTTCGAAGCGGAAAGCGAAGACCCGGTTTTCCTCGATCATGCTGGGGATGATGTTCAATCCGAAGTCGTGCGCGGTCTCCCGGCGGGCGTCCTTGCTGACGCGCCGGACCAGGGCTTCGGTGTTGAAGATGTAGACGCCCATGCTGGCGAGGAACCGGTCGGTGGTTCCGGGGATGGGCTCCGGGCTTTCCGGTTTTTCCTGCCAGCCGCACATCCGCTGCTCGTCGTCCACCGCGGCGATGCCGAACTGGGGAGCATCATCCGCGTCGACTTCGATGCAGGCCACGGTCAGGTCGGCCCCGCTCTCCTGGTGTTGCGCCAGCATCTTCGCGTAGTTCATCTTGTAGATGTGGTCGCCGGAGAGGATCAGCACGTGGCGGGGGCGCTCCCGCTCGAGGGTGTAGATATTCTGGTAGATGGCGTCGGCGGTGCCGAGGTACCAGGATCCGCCCAGGCGTTGCTGCGGAGGGATGGGAACGATGAACTCACCCATGAACTCGTTGAAGAGTTGCCAGCCCTGGCGGATGTGCCGCTCGAGCGAGAAGCTCTTGTACTGGGTCAGGACGTAGATCCGGCGCAGCCCGGAGTTCAGACAGTTCGAGAGCGTGAAGTCGATGATGCGATAGCTCCCTCCGAACGGTACGGAGGGCTTGGCCCGGTCGCGGGTCAACGGATGGAGCCGGTGTCCCTGCCCGCCGGCGAGAATAATGGTCAGGGTCTCCTTCAGCCCCTGGGTGACCAGGGTTCCCGGGACCAGGTCCGGCATCCCTACTCTCCCTTCGGCTCGCCGAGCGCCAGCCGGATCCGGTCCTTCAACTCGGTCAGGTCCGAACTCTTGACCACGTAGTCGTCCGCGGACCAGGTCATGAAGTTGTCCTTGTAGCTCGAATACGCGGTGTGCAGGATCACGGGAATACTGTTGTCCCGGGAGAGCACGTTGCCGAGCGTCTCGATCCCGTCCATATTCGGCATGCTGATGTCGAGGATGATGATGTCGGGGCGGCGGGCTTCCAGTTTCTCAAGCGCCTCCCGGCCGTCTGCGGCCAGTTCCACCTCGTATCCTTCGTCCACCAGTTCCGTCTGGTAGAGCAACCGCTGATTGGCCTCATCCTCGACCAGGAGCACGAGTTTCATGGCTTCTCCTTTCGGCCCTAACTTAAGTCCCGCAAGCGGCCAGGGGAAGCGTAAGTGTGAAGACCGCTCCCTTTCCCGGCTCACTCGTTACCGAAACGTCCCCACCGTGGTCCAGCATGATCTTGCGCCCCACCGCCAAACCGAGCCCGGTGCCACCCACCCTGCAGGAAATGAACGGTTCGAATACCTTGTCGACCAGTTCAGCCGCCATCCCGGGTCCGTTGTCCCTGATATCCAGTTCCACGGCGCCCTCCACCGCCCGCGTCGTGATCTCCACTCGTGGCGGTTCCTCACGGTCTTCCTGCTCGCGGAGCGCCTCGAACGCGTTCCGGATCAGGTTCAGGAGAACCTGGTGGATCTGCTCTTCATCGAGCATGCAGGGCGGCAGGTTCTCCGCGGCGGAAAACGACAGCGAGATCCCGGACTCCGCAGCGTCCTGTTCGAGCATGACCAGACATTTGGACACGAGTTCGTTCGCATCCACCGGGGCGGGTTGCACGCGCGCCGGCCTCGTAAAGTCCATCACTCCGGAGAGGATCCCCTCAAGCCGCCCGACCTCCTCCGCGATGATCCCGGCCGCGCGCTGCACCCGCTCGCCGTCCTCCGGCTTCTTCAGGATGGACCGGGCGAATCCT
Source organism: Planctomycetota bacterium (assembly GCA_024274785.1). Lineage (GTDB taxonomy): Bacteria > Planctomycetota > JAJSAM01 > JAJSAM01 > JAJSAM01 > JAJSAM01. The sequence goes on from JAJSAM010000032.1 coordinate 7,176, forward strand.
CCGATCGTCGTGAGCGGATTCCGGATCTCATGTGCGACGTGGGCCGCGAGCCGCCCCACCGTCGCCAGGCGTTCGGACTGAATCAGGGCCTCTTCCGCCTCACGGCGCCGCTTCAGGCTGTCCTTCAACTCGGCGTAGGTGAGGGCGTTGTCGATGGCCAGGCCGGCGGGGGAGGCGAACAGTTCCAGGATGTTCACCTGTTCCTCGCTGATCGGGCGGCTGCTGAACACGTTGTCGGCAAGGAGAACCCCGACCACCTTGCCCTTGGTGGTCAGCGGAACCGACACGAACTCACTGCAGCCGAAGTTTTCACGAAACTCGGGGGTCACTCGAGGGTCGGAGTCGCTGTCCCGGATGAGCTGCGAGCGGTTCTCGAGTGCGGTCCGCGCCACGACCTCGCGACGGGCATCCTCCGCACCGAGGGGGTAGCTGAGTTCCCGGACCATGCGGGCGAGTGGCTGGGATTCGAGCAGTTCCGCCTGCTGGTAGTCCGAGGTGAGATCCGACAGACTCCGCTGGGCCCCGGCCAGTTCGGCCCAGATGACGAAGGCTTCCTCCTGGCTGCCCGGCCCGACGCCCATCTCGCCGCGCAGGACTCCGGTCTCCGGATCCTTGAGGAACACAAACGCGCGATTGAACCCGAGTGCGTGGCCGGCGGTGGCGCAGGTGAGAATGATGTAGAGCAGCCGGTCGAGGTCGAGGGTGGACTGCAGGAGATTGGCGAGATCCCGCAGAAGCCGGTGCTGTTCGGCGCGGAGGGTCACCTCGGTCAGGTCCTGGGTGACGAGCACGAGTTCCTTCAGGCGCCCAAAGCTGTCGTGCGTCGGCAGGATGATGTTCCGGTAGTAGCGCTTGTCGCCGCTCGCGGTGTAGTGCGCCCACTCCCTCGAGGTGTGTTCCCGCTCGGTGAAGATCCGCTCCGGATCGGTATCCCCCACCAGCATGAGCCCGCGCAGCGCGAAATCGAACCGCTGCCCCCACATCTCGCCGAACCAGTCCTGAAACGTCTTGTTGGCCCAGACCACCTTGAGGTCCTTGTCGAGCACGCCGAGCGCGGCTCCCATGCCGTTGACGATCTCCTCCAGCTTACGTTTCTCCTGGCGGATCGTCTCTCCGGAGAACCAGTGTTCGGAAACGTCGGAGAGCGTCAACAGGGCGTGCGGGCGATCACCGATCGTCACCGGGGTGATGGTCAGATCCGCCGCACGCTCGGCGCCGGTGCGGGGCCTGAGCCGAAGAGCGGTCAGTTTGACCGGCCGGCCGGTCGCCAACACCTCCTTCGTGGCCTTGATCGCGTGACGCCCCTCGTCGAGATCGGCGATCAGCATCCGGTCCAGCCGGCGTCCGGCGATTCGGCTGAGCGGGATGTCCCAGAGTTCGAGCAGCGCCCGATTGGCAAAGCGCATCCGCAGGTACTCGTCGGCGATCAGAATCCAGACCGGAGCGGCGTCGAGAACGGAGAGTCCGGCCGCACGCAGATCTTCGATCTCGGTGTGCGGCAGCGAGATCCCCTCCGGCGCCGAGAGCCCCGCGGAACGCAGGAGTTCCCGCACGCGAACGGTGAGATCCCCCGCCGGAACCGGTTTCTGGAACAGGTCGGCTGCGGGGGCGTTGGTGAAGTGGTCGAGCAGATCGTGACTCAGGTGGTCGGTGATGACGATGACCGGGATCAGGGCGATCTCAGGTTCGGACCGTAGCGTTGCCAGCAGTTCCACAGCTCCCCCTCCCCGGCTTTCCGCGACGGCCACAACGAGGTCCGGCGTCTCCTCGCGAAGGACGCGCAGCGCGGCTCCCCGATCGGGCACGTCGCAGACATCGAAACCGTCATCGCTCAGCACGTGCGTGAGGAACTCCCGATGCCCCTCGTCGGGATCGAGAATCAACACCGTGCCGGAGGACGGTTGCCCCTCGTTCATCAATCCGGCTCCTCCGGGTTGTTGCGCAGGTACTCCGCCGCGGACTCCGGCGGGACGGGGTTGATGTAGAAACCGGTTCCCCATTCGAAACCGGCCGTCCGGGTCACCCGGGGAATGATCTCGATGTGCCAGTGGTAGTGGTCGAGGGGAGCCACATTGAAGGGCGCGGTGTGGATCATGTAGTTGAGTGGCGGATTCTCGAGCGCTCCCTCGATCCGCCGCAGCACCCGCTTCAGGATAAAGGCGAGATCCTCGATTTCCTGCCGGGAGGAATGCTCAAAATGTGACTGGTGCTTCCGCGGCATGATCCAGGTCTCGAACGGGAACCGGGAAGCGTAGGGGGCGACCGCCACGAAATGGTCGGTGGTCATGACCATCCGGTCGTCGCTGCTCATCTCCTGGTCGATGATGTCGCAGAAGACGCAGCGGTCCCGGTAGTCGAAGAATCGGCGCGCGCCGTTCAGTTCCTCCTCCACACGACGGGGCACGACGGGGGTGACGATGAGTTGGCTGTGGGTGTGCTCGAGGCTGGCTCCGCCCTCGGCGCCGACGTTCTTGAAGAGCATGCCGTAGCGCATCCGGCCGTCCCGCTGCAGATCGATCAACCGGGCCTGGTAGGCGGAGAGGATGTCGGTCACGTGCGCGTCCGGCAATGGAGTCATGGTGGTCAGGTGCTCGGGAGTTTCGATGAAGACCTCATGCGCACCGAGTCCGCGCATGCGGTCGTACATGCCGTGGGCCCGCTTTTCCACATCGCCCTCGACACGCAGCACCGGAAACTTGTTGGGAACCACGCGGACCTGCCAGCCCGGGTCATCCGGGGAGGTGCCGGGGCGGCGGATCGAGTAAACCTCCGCCGGAGTCTTCTTCTCGTTCCCTTCGCAAAACGGGCAGAAACCGCCCTTTGGTTCCTCCTTCGGGGCATGGAAGTCATGGGGGCGCTGGGCCCTCTCGGTGGCGATGATCACCCATCGGCCGATTACGGGGTCTTTTCTGAATTCAGGCATGCTCCCTCAAAAGGCGGCGTCGTCAAACCCGCCAATTCAGTGCTTCGTAATCTTCGGTCGGAACGGCCAGGCTGACAGTGTCGGTACCGGGAAGCCGTTCCGCAAGAACATCGCCGTAGATGAGTTCGACGTGGAACGACAGCGAGTCGCCGGGCTCGACGCCGAGGTACGCAAAGGGGCAGGAAAGCTCGACGATCCGGTCCACGGCGAATTCGGCGGGACCGCCGGGGATGCCGTCCCCACGCGCGATGGCGTGCGAATGGCCCTCCTCGTCCGTCGTCACCACGATCTCGGCGCCGGCGGGCGCCTCGAACCGCACGACGAGCGAGGCGCTCTCTTCCGCGCGACCGGTCACGAGGTCGCGCCATGTTTCGGCGAGGTCGATGCGAAGGAACAGGGTCGAGAGGTCGAAGCCGAAACAGAGCCCGGTGAGCACCGCCTCGCCCGCCCGGTGCATCGCGCCCCCCGCGCTGGAGAGGCCTTCCCCGGGTGCGGCGCGATACCGTCCCGCCGCCGACCACTCGAAGTAGCTGTTGCGGCGGCCGTTCACCTTGACGGAGAGGAGCCCGGTCGGCATCTCCGCCTGTCCGCCGCGCGCCCCGGGCACCGGACGGTCGAGGAACCCGGGAGGAGTGCGGCCGAGGAAATGGTAGACGTTCTTGAGATGCGTTCGGAAGAGTTCATCGAACGCCTCGTCCTGTCCGGAGTTGTGGTCATCGCCGTACCACCAGGTCCAGTCGCTGCCCTCGGCCACGTAAAGGGACTCCCACGCCGACGACAGGTCCTGCGCCGGAATGCGATCTCCTTCGAGGTCCTCGATCCGGAGCAGGTCCTCGCGGACCCGGAATAGGTAGTCCCACGCCCGGACATCTTCCTCATGTCCGATCCAGATCGCGAAGTTCGCATGGATCCAGCTTCCGCTGTGCAGCCGATGGATGGTCCGCCGCGGAGGGTTCGCGGCCAGGTGTTCCGAGATCCGAACCGTCTCGAGATCGCCGGCATCGCCGAGTTCCCGGTAGAGCGTCCGGAGGAAGGAGACGCCGCCCTCCGCGTAGTACTCCCAGGGGTTCTCCCCGTCGAGAATCAGGGTGATGAGGGTTTCATCGCCCCGATGCCGCCCGGCGATGTCGCGAAGCCGGCCCACCAGGTCTCTCGCGGCGTCCGGTTCGGCCATGCTCTGGTAGTCGAAGCCCACCAGGTCCGAGAGCCGGTGATCGCGAAAGACGATGGACAGTTCGCCGGCCCGGGTCGGAAGCCGCCAGGGCCGGTACAGGTCCGCCTCCGCATCGGCATCATCGCGGATGCTCGCCACCAGCACGTCCCGGTCCGAGGCCAGCCACTGAAACCCGGCTTCCCGCACGAGGGGGAGCATCTCCGGTGAGACGCTGCCTTCACTCGGCCACAATCCTGTCGGCGGCGCGCCCATCACCTCGGTGAGCTTCGCGACGGCGCGCCGCAGGTGCTCCCGGGCGTCCTCCACGAGGGGAATCCTCCGAGCCGGGAGTGGAGTATCCGGCATTGCAACCCGTGCCGAGTTCATGTCCGCCAGCAGCGGGAGAATCGGGTGGTAATAGGGGCTGGTGGTGACTTCCAATGCGCCGGAATCAACCAGGCGGCGGTGCATGGGCAGGAGTTCCGCGAGCACTTCCTGCTGCCGTCGGAGGACGAACGCCTTCTCCTCCTCGGTGAAGTCGCGGTCCTTTGCGACCAGTTCGGCCAGGCCCTCGTCACCCTGCAGGAGTGTCCGGTGAAACCAGGCGAGATTGGCCCAGACCTGGAGGTCGCGGATCTCAGCCTCGCTGTACTCGTCGATGAGGTTGATCGCCGCCACCCGTCCCGGACGCCGTTTCTCGAACAGCTCCTGGTAGCGTGGACTCGGACGGATCATTCTCTCGGCGTGCGCCATGAAGAACAGGTCGAGCACGCGCTCGCGCAACGCAGGTCCGAGGTCTGCCGGCGGCAGGGTCGAGAGCGTCAGGTGCTCGTCCTGCGCCATCCCCGACGCATATTGCTCGATCTGCTCCACCAGGCTCGGGACGAGGTTGATCGTCGCCTTTACCGCCCCCCCGCACTCCTCGAGCATGCGGGCCATGCCGTAGTAGTCCTTGGTGCCGTGCAATCGGACCCAGGGCATGAGGAAGACCCCGGTCCGGAGATCCCGGTAGTAGGGCTGATGGTGATGCCAGAGCAGTGCGATGCGGGTCTTTTGCATGTCGGGGCGGACAGGTTACCGGCGCGGAGCAGGGGAGCGAAGATCCACGGTCCGGAGATCGCCGGGGCGCAGATCGATCGTCCGACGGCCAAGTCGATTCCACGAGCCTCCTCCTGCGGCGTTTGTGATCCCGGCCCGGGCCCCATAGAATTGGTGAATGGACCAGACACCTGATCCCGGCGGCCCTTTCCGGGACCCCAACGATCCCAGATTCAGGTCGACGAAGCCGATTCCACCGCCACTTCCGCCCCGTCCTCCGCCTCCGGCGCCGACCAGCCGCCGGCCGCGCCGCTACCGGTCGACATTCCAGCTCAGTATCGGGCGCGTCCTCAAACAATCCTTCTCCGTCTACTTCCGCAACCTGCACTGGTTCCTGCTGCTGGCGCTGCTGGTCTATCTGCCGATCTTCGTTGCCGGAGGCATTTTCTACTCGAAGCCCCGTGAGTTCCCGGCGGCCCCCCTGTTTCAGAACGCCGTGAGCGTCGCCGACCTGCTGCTCTTCCAGAACATCCTCACGGCGACCATGGTGTGGTGGGTCGTGGAGCACCTCCGCGGAGCGAAAGTGTCGATCGGTTCCTCCCTCCACACCAGCCTTGGCCGGATCGTCCCGGTGTTCGGCCTCGCCCTGCTCTCCGGGCTCCTGATCGGTCTTGGATTTCTCCTGCTGCTCGTTCCGGGGATCATCCTCATCATCATGTTCTACGTCGCGATCCCCGCACTCATGATCGAGCGGATCGGGCCGATCACGGCCTTGAAACGCAGCATCGCGCTGACGGCGGGGAACCGCTGGATCATCTTCGTCCTGCTCCTGATCCTCGGCTTTGCGGGGATGATGTTCGCCGGCCTGTTGGTCGTGCCGGTGGCCCTCACCGCCGGGAAGGATTCCGGACCGGCGCTCGGCTTCTGGCTCGGGCAGGGTCTGGGGTTGTTCACCAGGACCTTCGGTGCGGTGCTTCCCGCCGTGGTCTACCAGGAATTCCGCGTGGGCAAGGAGGGGGGCGACATCGACTCGATCGTCGCGGTGTTCGACTGAGGCGGCAGGGCGTATCGACGCGAATCAGGCTGAAGGCTCCCCTGTCCGGCGGGGGGGCGGTGCTCTTTCGCGCCAGGGCAGGGGACGGTATTCCGGCACAGGCGGAACTCCCGCGGGCGCGGTGGCATTGCGTGTGGTCGAGACGGCGCTCGACCCTCCGAGTAAGCAGGGCTTACTTCGTTTCCTTCCGATTCCCGAGCAGCATGCCCCGCTCCAGCCTCGCGCGCTGGGCGGCGTAGAAGTCGCTCAGGAACCTCCAGGGGTCCACCCAGGTCACCAGGTCCCAGCCGATCTTCTCCCGGATCTTCATGCACACCACCTCGAGCGCATCCTGGTCCCCCCGATCCTGCTGCCTGAGCAGATCCTCGAGCACCTGCAACTCGTAGACGCCGTAGACGTCGAGCTGCTCCTGCGTGAACTCGAAGTGGTCCTCCGCCCGGACCTCCTGCACCAGGTCCTTGAAGAGCACCTCCCGCGGGGCGAGGACGACTACGGTCCCGGCGATCAGATCCCCCGCTCTCAGGTGTTCCCGGTTGAAGGCGGGCAGCAGCGCCACGACGAAGACCCAGACCGCGCCGAGCATCGGCATCAGCCCGGACGACCCGGACGCCATCAGCGAGAGCGACAGGATGAGGGTCAGGGGGATGAACAATTCCACCTGGCGCGTCAGGTTGCGCGCGAAGATCGCCTCAGCGCTCAGGACCCCGCCCTTGCGATCGATGACCTTGATGCCGGCGATGCGCTTGCCGGGAGTGGAGCCCTGGCGCCGGATCTCGAAGAAGATGAAATAGAAGTTCGTGACGAAAAAGAACGTAAGCCCGATCCAGGCGATGGCGAACCCGGACCCGAACCCACCGATGAGCATGACCACTCCGGGCATCGCGCCCACGATGAAACCGAGCATCATGAACAACAGGTCGAAGAGGAGCGCGCCGATCCGGTTCGAGAGAGGCGCCACCGTGAAACGGAGCGGCACCCCTTCCGGAGTGAGGATCTCCTTGATCGCGCCACTTTCCCGGCGGCGAAGATACCGCTCCACGTAGGCGGCGGACTCCCTCATGCGGCGTCCTCCGACGCCCGCCCCATGATGCGAAAGTAGAGAAACCACGCGACGGCGCTCCCGATGGCCACGGCGTAGCGGACGGGAACGAGGAGGACGGTCTGGCGAAAGACCCCCTCGATGATCCCGGCGATGAACAGCATGAACACCGCGCCGATGACGATCTTCGCCGCGTCCCGACCACGATGCGCGAGACTCGCGAGCCGCGTCCGGCGTCCCGGAAAAATCAGGCCCTGCGCCAGGGCGAACCCGGCGCCGCCGCATATGACAATCGCGAACAGCTCGGTGATCCCGTGCGGGAGCAGCCAGCCCCATACGTCCACCGAGAGGCCCCGGGAGTGGTGCAACGCGGTGAAGGCGCCGAGCATGATGCCGTTGGTGAACAGGAGATAGAAAGTCGGGACTCCGGCGGCAAACCCCAGCGCAAAGGCCATGATGGCCACCCGGGAGTTGTGGGTCGCGAGGAAGCTCGCGAAGCCCACCAGGGTGTCGGCCGCATCCTCGTCCGTGTCGTAGAGTAAGGAGCGCAACTGCTCGGTGGACGCCTCGGGCGTCCGGTCTCCGGCCAGGCCCTCGCCCATGAACGCGGTGTACCGGTCCATGTCGTCGAGGGTCAGAAAGAAACCCGCGGCGACGCCGAGCAACAGGATGGCCGCGGAGAGTGCGATATGCCACTTGAGGACCCGGAAGGACTGCGGAAAGCTGACGCGGAGAAACCGACGGGCCGTGGCGAGGACGCCGCGCTTGGTGGAGTAGACCTGCACGTAGGCCCGGCCGGCCAGGCTCTCGAGGTACTCGATGGCATTGCGGTCGAGGGAGACCGCGCGCGCCACGGAGAGCGAGGACAAGGTCGCCCGGTAGAGCGCCGGCAGCCGGGTGAGTTCCTCCGCGGAGAGCGAAGCCAGTCCCTGTCGTTCGGCCTTCGTAACGAGCCGGTCGAGCTTGTTCCAGGTGGCCTGGCGCTCCCGGCGGAACTTCAGGCTTTTCAGGTTCAGCTCTCCCATCAGACGAGCTCCCGGCGCTTGATTTCGAGATACCGGTTGATGAGGACCGTCGACACCTTTTCGGCCGGAGCGTCGATGCAGTGGATCCCCAGGCGTCGCAGGCGCATGAGCACCACTTCGCGCTCCCGAACGAGATCTCCCGCCACGACCGCCCGGCTCAGGGTCGCCGGGTTCATGGGAGCCTGTTCAGCCGCGGTGGCCAGTCCGGGATCACTCAGGGTGATGCAAAGCACCAGGTTTCGCGCCGCCAGCCGACCGAGATTCTCAACCATCAGCTCGGCGGTGACGGTATCCACGAAATCGGTGAAGAGCACGACGAGTGTTCGGCGCTTCAGGCGTCTTTGGAGGGACATCAGACCGAGGGTGAAGTTCGTCTCTCCGGTGGAGTAGTCGAGGTTTGCGGTCTGTCGCTGGAGGGCGGCGAAAGACGGCATACCGCCTCTCGGCTGCGAGAAGTGCCGCACCTTTTCGTCGAAAGCGAACAGGCCCACGCGGTCGCCGGTCTTCAGCGCCGCCCAGGACAGGAGCAGGCCGGCGTTCATGGCGTGGTCCAGCCGGGGCACGCCCTCGAGGCGCTCGGCCATGAGGTGGCCGGTGTCGAAACCGACGATGACCTGGTGGTTCCGTTCGGAGCGGTACTCCCGGGCAATCAGCTTGACGTGACGCGCGGAGGCTTTCCAGTCGATGGCGCGGTTGTCAAAGCCCGGCAGGAATTCCCGGAGCGAATCGAACTCGGACCCGTCACCGGCGTAGCGTTCCGGCTTCAAACCGTGCATGAACTCCCGCGAACGGAACAACTTCAGCGCCGCGGCCCGCACCCCGCGGATGTTCGGAACCACCGGTACGTCGCGGTCCACCGGAATACGCACCGCCCGCCGGATCAGTCCGAGGGGCCCGTACCACCGAAGCCACAGGGCATCGATCCGTGCCGTGCCGCGCCGCTTTGGCCGAAGCACGATCTCGATGCTCCCCTCCATGCCCGGACGTATCGTGGCCTGCGTCGAGTCCACCGGCGGGAGCACTCCCCCCGTGTCGAGGATGATGTCCACCACGATCTCCCGCCACTCGTGGCGGTTCTTCACCCGGACGACGGCCCGCCCCTCGTCCCCGATGTAGAACACTGGCGGCAGGTCCAGTTCGACCGGAACCCGGCCGGATCCCGGGAGGGCGAGCAGATCCAGGCCCATGGCCACCAGGGTGGCGGCGGCGAAGCCGATCCAGAGAATGGAGAGCCGCGAATCGAGGATCGCCGGCAGCACCGCCGGCAGCAGCCCCAGCGTGAGGATCAGCACAGCTCTCAGGGTCGGCTTCAAATCACTCTCCTACCTCGGCGCCGGGACCTTCTCGACGATCCGCTTCACGACCTGCTCGGTGTCGAGCCCCTCGATTTCCGCGTCGGGGGAGAGGACCAGGCGATGGCCGAGAAGCGGAAGCGATAGGGCCTTCACGTCGTCGGGGATCACGAACTCCCGGCCGGAGAGAACCGCCAGGGCCCGGGCGGCCACGGCCATCATGTTCGAAGCCCGGGGCGAAGCGCCGAAGAGCAGGCTCGCCTCCTCCCGGGTGGCCCGAACCAGCGAGACGATGTAGTGCATCACCTCGTCCTCGAGACGGATCGCGCGAACCGCATCCCTCGCGTCCTCGAGGAATCTGCTGTCGACCAGCGCGCTCAGGTCGAACTCATCCAGCCGGGGCATGGCAGTGCGGTGGCCGTGCAGGCTGACGATCTGCCGTTCCTCCTCCTCCGTGGGGTAGCCCATCTTGATCTTGAACAGGAACCGGTCGAGCTGGGCCTCCGGCAACGGATAGGTTCCCTCCTGCTCGATGGGGTTCTGGGTGGCGAGCACGAGGAAAGCCGAGCCGAGATCGTGCGTCGTTCCATCGATGGTCACGGAGCGTTCCTGCATGGCCTCGAGCAGGGCGGCCTGGGTCTTCGGCGGCGTCCGGTTGATCTCGTCAGCCAGCAGCACGTCCGTGAAGATCGGCCCCTTCGTCAACGCGAAGTCACCCGTCTGGAAGTTGAAGAGGTTTGTGCCGATGACGTCGCCGGGCATCAGGTCCGGGGTGAACTGAATTCTCCCGAAGCCGAGGGAGAGGCTCGCGGCGAAGGTCCGGGCCAGCAGGGTCTTGGCGGTGCCGGGCACCCCCTCGAGCAGCACGTGCCCTTCCGAGAGGAGTGCGACGAGCAACAGGTTCACCACGCGTTTCTGGCCGATGACAACGCGATGCACCTGCTGGCGCAGCCGATTCGACGCTTCCCGGATGGCATCAGGACCCATGGAGGATCTCCTTCTTGTAACGGTGAATCTTCATGGCGGTGCCGGAAAGAGAATCCGCGCTCTTCCCGGCAGTTCCAGCCTCCCTGACCTCCGCACCGATGGCGAGCAGGTCGAGGGTTGCTCCACGCTTCTTCCCGAGAGCGGCGACCCATTTCACCGCTTCGGTCCGGCTGAGTCCGGCCGGGGCGCTGAAGGCCCGCGCGAGATCGAGGACGGTGGTCGTGAAGTAGCGCTTCAACACCTTCGACGTGTGTCCCCCGTAGACCAGCAGGTCCGCGGTGTTCCCGATCAGGACCTCTTTCCCGTGTTCGGGCGCGAGATTCACCGGGAGCGGCGCCCCGAACCGCCCCACCGCGGCCCAGACCACGATGGCCAGGATGAGCAACACCTGCGCGGTGGCGAGGGAAAGGGGAAACACCAGCAGCGATCCCCAGATGTTCGGGGGCAGCTCGTAGCCGTGCAGGGTCTCGTCGACGGTAACGGTGCGATCATCCCCGAGCAGGTCGAACACGACGGTGGTGGCGATGACCGCATTGTCGCCATCCGCCATGCCGTGAGTCGATACCAGGTCCGGATCGCTGATCACGATGAGTCTCCGGGATCCGCTCGAGGTGATCTCCCCCACCAGGATCCCACGCGCCGACGTCACGAGCGGAGTCATCTCGGTGGAGCGGATGAGCTGGGCCTCGGACAGGCCCGGAGTCCCCTCCATCGTCCCACCCCGAAAGACCGGCGCGAGGTCGTCGACCCCGACGCGGATCAGATCACCGTCGATGCCCGCGGCGGTCATGACGCCTTCCACGGTTTCCTTCAATACCATCTTCGCGTTGATGATCCAGCCCGGGCGGTCCGGATCCTCGGAGGCTCTGCGCTTCGGGAGGATCAGGATGGTCCGGTCGGCCAATTCGATCATCTTGCGGAGCTTCTCCCCGGCTTCCCCGGAGATTCCGGCCATGGTGGGTTCGGCGATAATCAGGACCGCCATACCCCTCGCCTTTCCGGCGGATTTGAAGCGGGAGAGGGTGACCTTCACGCCGAGGCGGGTCAGCAGGTCGACGAACGCCTTGTGCCCCACCGCGGAAGAGCTGTAGGCATCCGAACCCGCGGATTGGACTTCCGAAAGGTCGGAGCCGAAGAACATCAGGGTCAGGAACGCAAGGAGGGAAACACCGGCGATCGATGCGAGCCAGATCACGACTCTCTTCTCGAAGGGTCCGCGGCTCACCCGGTCACCTCGTCGACCGCGGTCACAAATCGGGAGTAACGGTTCCGGCAACGGTCCCAGTCCGGCTCGGTCACATCCGCGCCACCGAATCGGCTGACCTCCACCGCCGTCACCAGTTCCCGCAATTCTTCCGCCGCAATGTCATCGAGCTTCACCCGATTCAGGATCTCCCGGCTCGTGAACGCCGCCCGGAGGTCGAACCCGAGCTTGCCGGCCAGCAACTGGTGCGCGGTGAGCAGGAGCGCATGGATAGCCGCGGCAAAGTCCCCCGCACCGGCGAGCGCCGCCGGATCCGGAAGCGGACCGATGCCGGGCACGGGCACTTCGGAGAACCCTTCCGCCGCCTTTTCCGGTCTGATGCGACGCTGCTGAAACTCGAGAATCAGCCAGCGCACCAGGAAGAACACGGCCACTGCGGCGACCACCCACATGAAGAACTCGATCACCGAGTCGCCGTCGACGCTGCTGAACAACGATCCGAGCCACCGCAGGAACCGCTCCAGCCAACCGGGCAGCTCCGGCGGAACCGGGTCGGGTATCTCGGTCTGGTAGCCCCCATCCTCGAGCACCTTGCGGGCGGCATCGCGGACTTCATCCGGAGCGAGTCCGGACGCCAGCAAGGTCATCCCGAAGTGGTGGACGGCGGGCAATATAATGAGGTCACCTGTCGCAGGGGAGTTCGGATCATAGCCCGCATTCCCACCATTGCACACGATCTGAGGGGCGGTCGTGGCGCACCGCCGCATCGACTGCCTCCGACATTGGATCGCGTCGCGTCGTCGGTCTTCCTGGCGCCGCATCCACGCCGACGTCCTCAGGTACACCTTTCCGTGGCGAAAACCCGCAGGAACGCGACACATCCTCCGATCAGCTCACGGTTTCCGAAACGCGGCGCGCGCACTTGCGGGCAAGGCGAGCGCCTCTGGTCTATCGCGTGTCCGGAGTGAAGTGACCACCGGGATCGCCTCCCGCCGGGCGGAGATCGACCGGCAGGTCCTTCCGCCCGCGGCCGCGCAGCACCGAGAGGATCGCTTGCGGTTTGACGTACGCCGCCCGCAGCAGCGTCATCGCCTGGCTGGCATCGGTCAGATCCACTCCGTCGATCGCCACCACCAGGTCCCCGTCGAGGAGGCCCGCCGCCGCCAGGCGCCCGGTCGCCGAGCTGATCTGGACCCTCAGACAGTCTTTCTGAACCGGTTCGAAGCGGACGACGCCCTGGCCGGGCAGGGAGACGTTCATCGCGCCCTTGACCGATCCGGACCGGCCGCGGAGCTCGTACTCTCCGGCGGGAACGTTCGCGAAGACGGCCCTGCCGGAAGTGACGGTGGCACTCAAGCTGAAGTATCGACCACTCGATTGTCCCCGGTTCCGAAGGCTCAGATTCACCCCCTCCTCGGCCCCCGGCGCCAAGACCGTCAGCGTGTAGAGCACGGGGAGGTTCACCGTATCCCGATTCCGGCCCGACTTCACGATGATGGGAACACGTGCCGCGGTGGCGTACCGGGATCGACCCCGTTCGAGAGAGATCTCGATCTCGTAGGCGCCGGGAGCCAGACCGGTGAAGATCTGCCGGCCTTCCGCGTCGAGCCGCGTGCCACCGCGCCCACGGAACGACTGGTACCGGGAACGCGGGTCGCCCCGAACGCTCTGAACAGCGAGCCTGATCTTGCCCTCCTCGCCGCTCCCTGCATAACCGGCGATCGTCACCTCGAGAGTGCCGGCCTCCTCGAACTCGATGGTGAGTTCACTGCTCGGGGTGCGATCGTAGGTGACCTGCTTCGATCCGTACTGCGGCACGGTAGCCGTGATTTCATAGGTCACCGGCCCCTTCGCATTCTCCGAAACCGCCTGGTGCCAGACCCGCCAGGCGCCGTCCGGCATGCGCGCCACCCTCGTCCCTCCGGATCGGGATCTCCGCTCATCCCGGTAGCCGGCGAGGAACTGGACGTCGGCGAGCGCCTTCCCGCCGGGTCCGAGAACGCGGACGATGACATACTCTTCACGCCGGGGCTCGGGCGGCGAAAGGTCGAGTTCGACGACAGCGTCTTTCACGGTGACGGTTTCGATCAACACGAAGGTGCGTCGATCGAAGGAGAGGCCGACCGCCCAGGTGCCCGGCTGGATATCGAAGAACGAGTACTCCGGTCTCTGGCCGTACAGCCAGGTGGATTCCCCGCTTGAGCGCAGGGCTTTCTCATCCGGCTCCTCACCAGGTTCAAGCCTGAGAATGTACACCACCGCGCTCGAGTTCCGGTCGCCGCCGGACATCATGGCCTTGCCGCGGATCCCCGGACGGACCTTGAGCTCGAAGTGCACCGGTGCGGGAGTCACGCCAGGGGTGATCTCCACAGTCTGGTTGCTCGACTTGTACTCCTCGTTCTCCCCCGCGATTGCGAAGATGGCGTGCGTGCCCGCCGCGAATTCGATCGTCCGGTACTCCGGGGACCACGGCCGCCGGGAAATCTGGCCCTCGGGTGCAGGCGCCACCACCACGGCCGTTGCCGGCTCCGTGCCGTCCGGCAGGGTCATGCGAATCTCGAGCAGTGAGAGGGCCCGACCGGTAAACGCCACCTCGGCGCCGGGCTCGACGTTGTAGTTGCTGTTCGCGATGCTCCGGAACGAGTAGCCCTCGCGGTAGGCCTGGAGATAGTGTTCGCCGGGGGACACTCCAGCGATCACGAATCGCCCGTTCTCGTCGGTGATGCCTTCCCGCCGGTTCTTCCGATCTTCCATCACCCGGGCCACGTACCTGCGGACGAGTTCCTCAAGTCCCGGCTCGTCGGGCACGCCGGAGCCCCGTCGATAGGGTCGCGGCTTCTGCTCGCGGCGCGGGGTGGCCCATACCGTCACGCCGGCGATGGGCCGACCGTCCTCGGTCCTGACGGTCCCGGAGAACATCCCCTCGCCATCCTCGGCGGGAGTGTACGGGATGTTCTCGAGGGCGTGTTCGAGCGAGGTGAAGCCGCCGGTCGGCGCGTCGGGCATCGGCGGGAGTTCCGGTTCGGCCGGGGCGACAGGGCCGGAGCCGCTCCGGTTTCCCCCGGACGAGACCACGATCTCGCCGGACCCCGTGCCCCCGAGATATCCGATGAACCCACCTGCCGCGAACGCCAGCAGGATGAAGATCAGCCCGGTGCGCGTCATGACGCCTCCCGTTCTCCGCTTCAGTGTACCCCACCTGATCCCGAGGGTATTCCGAGATGTACGGTTGTATCCACCGGGGAGTCTGACAGAATCGGCCCGGCACTTTCTCTTGAGGGATCCACCATGAAGAAACTCGTCATTCCGATCGTGCTTCTGCTTACCGTCACGACGGCTGTTGCGGAGTGGGCGGAACTGACCGGCCGGGCCGCGCCCGAGTTCGATGCCGGCTCCTTTCTGGCCGCGCCGGAGGGGGAGACCATCGAGGATCTGCGTGGACGGGTCGTGCTGCTGCTTTTCGGTCCGCTCGCGGACGCGACGGCCTGGAACGACCTTCGTGCCGCCTGGTGGGAGGACGATCTGCGGATCATCGCGGTCCTTCCGGGAGAGCCCGACGAGCCCCCCGGCGGCATCGAGTTCGGCATGGCCGTCGGTGGATTTGCGGCCTATGGAGATGGAGAAACCGCGCACGCGGTGTTGATCGGTGCGGACGGCAAGGTCGCCTTCTCGGGAAAACCGTCGGAACTGCCGGAAGTGCTGCTCGCGAAGCTGCTCAGGAAGGCCAGGCAGTTTTACTTGAAGAAACTGTCCGCCGGAGCGAAGCCGTTCGCCGCGCCCTTTGCGAAAGGCAGGCTGGCGGAAGCACACACTCTGGCCATGGCGCAGGTGACCGATCAGAGCGCGCCGAAAGCACTCCGCGCCGAGGCCACCTGGGTCGCGAACCGGGCCGAGGCGCTGCTCTCCTACTGGCAACGCCAGGCCGAACGGGCCACCGAGGCCGGCAACCGCGTCGAGGCGCTGATCCTCCACGAGCGGATCGCAAAGCACTTCGCGGGAACTTCGGATGCCGAGGCTGCCGCGGCTAAAGCGGACGAGCTCGAGTCGGACCAGAGCCTGAAAGCCGAAAAGTCGGCGCGTTCGGGTTACCTCAGACTCAGGAAGGAGATGGTCAGGGCCGGCGGAAAGCAGAAGAAGATCGCGGCCGTGATCAAGAAGGCCGGGAAGCTCGCCGCGAAGTACCAGGGCACGCGCGGTGCGGAGCGCATCACGAGGATGGTCGATTCGATCCGGTCGGATCCCGCCGTCACCGCCATCCGCAACTTCATCGCCCGCGAACGGATTTCGACCTCGGGTTCCGGCTGGAAGACCCGCCTGAAAAAGCCCCCACGGGTCTCCTTTCTCTCGACGAGGACCTATACCTGGGTGCTTCAGACGAGCGAGGGGACGATCCGGATCCGCCTGATGCCGGATGTGGCCCCGATGCACGTCTCCTCGACGATCTACCTGACCGAACTCGGCTTCTACGACGGGATCGTGTTCCATCGCATCATTCCTGGTTTCATGGCCCAGGGAGGCTGCCCGCTCGGCACCGGTACCGGCGGCCCCGGCTACCAGTACGCCGGGGAGTTCAGCAAGCGGGTCCGCCACGATCGCGCCGGCATCATCTCGATGGCCAATGCCGGCCCGGGCACGGACGGCAGCCAGTTTTTCATCACCTTCAAGGAAACGCCCCACCTCGATGACTTGCACACGATCTTCGGCGAGGTGGTCTCCGGCATGGAGACGGTGAAGAAGCTGGAGGCCGCCGGCACCGGTGGAGGGGCGCCGAAGGAGAAGATCACGATCGTAAAGGCGACGATCGTCGTAGAGTGACCTCGCCGGAACAAAGAGGAGGGCACATGACACTCGACCGGACCGAGAGACGAGTCATCGGCGCACTGATCGAAAAGCGGTACGCCACCCCGGAGCAGTATCCGCTCACGCTGAACTATCTGCTCGGGGCGGCCAATCAGAAGAGCAACCGGGATCCGGTCATGACTCTGAACGACTTCGAGGTGGAGGGAGCGCTGCTCGCGCTCCGGGAGAAGGGCCACGTCCTCATTCGGGAGCGGGAGGGTGGCCGGGTGACGCGGTTCGCGGAGCGCTATACCGACGGCCTCCACCTCACGGACAAGGAAGCGGCCGTCCTCGCCGAGTTGCTGCTTCGCGGTCCGCAGAGCCCTCCGGAGCTGGTCCGCCGCGCCAACCGTATGGCGCACTTCGAGGGAGTGCCGCAGGTGGAGGACGCCCTGCGGGGGCTGGCCGGGAAACACCTGGCCCGCATCATGCCAAAGGAGTCCGGCCGCCGCTACCTGCGCTGGGACCACCGCCTCTACCCGGAGGCCGAAGCACCGCAGGTCGAAGAATCTCCGCCCCCACCTGCGCCGCCGACCGCGCCGCCCGAAGCGGGGTTGCGCGACGAAATCTCCGCTCTTCGGGCGGATCTGGACGAACTGAGGCGCCGGGTCGAACGCCTCGAGAACCAGCCCGCCTGAGGGCTCGCCTGGAGATACGTGCGACCGTTGCACCGAGAGCGCCGCTGCGCCGAGAAAGCAAGGCGCGAGGAGGGCGCAACCTTCCTGGTTTCAACCGGCGAGCAACAAAGCATGGCGGGATGCAGCGGTTCTTCCCGGACGGGGCCTAGAGCCGGATCTCGTCTTCCGACTCCCGCCAGCTCGTCATCGTGTTCGTGTAGAGCTGTCGGAGCAGGGAAGAATCCACCGCCAGGTCGTCCCCGATCAGGCAGGAGAGCCGCCACGGCACCTTGCTCCTGACCACGGGGAGCCACACCATGAACCGGATCAGCGACCAGAAGAACTTCGGTATCGGTAGCGACCATTTCGAGTCGCGGCAGAGTCTGCGGATGTCCTTCATCAATCCGGCGTAGGTGTAGACGTGTCCGTCGCCGATGTGCACCGCGCGGCCATCGGCCGTCCCGGACTCACCGAAGTGTCGCAGGATCTTCACCGCATCCTTTCGGCGGATCATCGTGATGCGACCCGGCCAATTGACGCGACGCAGGACGCTTCTCCCCACGGCCTGCTCCTTGAAGGCTTTCAGGAACCCGGTGGAGAGATCGGTGGTCCAGATCGGGCTGAATCTCGGGATGACGCATTCGAATCCGAAGCTCTCGGCGAAGAGCGCGAGATCCTCTTCCGCATTCAGTTTGGAGCGGCCGTAGGCGGTGCGGGGATGCGGCGGGTCCGTCTCCTTCATCAGCGTGCGGGGCGGATGGCCCCGGTCGATGCTGGCGGTGGCCCCGGCGAGAACGACCCGCGTGTCCGAAAGGCGCTCCCGGCCGAGGGAGTCGAGCAGGTTGCTCGTGCCCTTCGAGTTCACCAGGAGGCGCTGCTCGTCGGCGGCGGAGTCGGTTTCGGCGGCCAGGTGGTAAAGGACCTCGAACTCCACGTCCGAAAAGTCGGCGACGGGGATGGCGAAGAGGTCGCACGGCAGCAGGCGCACACCCCATTCCTCGAGTTCGGCGACGGCAGCCCGCTCGGAATCGGGGACGGGGTCGCGGACGAGGGCGACGACGCTGTCCGGGCCGTGGGCGGTCACGAGCTCCTTTACCAGCGCAAGGCCGAGAAAACCGGTGGCGCCGGTCACGAGGGTCTTCATGAGAAGGTCCTCCGAAGTCCTTCGGAAAGCGGGGTCCAGGTCAGGTCGAGCGCCTTCCGGATCGGCTCACTGTCGCAGAGGATCGTGTCGTCGAGCGCCACCCGGAGCGGCCAGGGGGCGAACTTGACGATCACCGGCATCCAGAGCATGAGGTTGATCGTCGAGAGCATGAACCGTGGCACCGGCGCCCGCTTCCAGGTGGCGCCGCAGATGTCCCGGAGCATCTCCGCGGCCCGCGCCATCGTGTGCCCCTCACCTTCCGAAACGAAAAACGTTCCTTCGACCGGATCCGCCTCCTTCGCCAGCCGGAAGAACACCTCGGCCACGTCCTCGACGAAGCCGAAGCTGATCCTCCCGGGCCAGGGCAGCCGCGCCATGAGACCGCCCGCCTTCGCCGCCCCGGCCAGCGTCACGAGTCCTCCGGAGACCTGCCCCGGCCCGTAAATCGTCCCCAGGCGCAGGGAGGTCAGGGAGAAATCGCGCGCCGTCGCCTCCACCGTGAGCAGTTCCTCGCACCTGAGCTTCGACACCGCATAGGCGGAGCGGGGCGCGGGGTCATCCTCCATGCCAAGCGGCCCGCGCGGTTTCTTCGCCCGGTCGACGGCGGCAATGGAGCTCGCGAACAGAAACCGTTTCCCACGCAATCCGTCGCCGAGTTTCGTGATGAGGTTGCGGGTACCGGCGACATTCGCTTCCATCACGTCCGGTCCGACGTTCATGCGGGTGTCGGCCGCGAGGTGGCAGACCACGTCGAATTCGGGTACTCCGTCGAGTGACCCGAGCCCCTTCAGTGTGGAGAGATCGCCGGGGATCACCTCGACACCGGGGATGGACAAGCGGACGGATGGAGGACGGACGAGCGCCGTGACCTCCGCTCCGCCGGCGGCGAACCGCCGGGCCACGTGAGTGCCGATGAAGCCGGGTGCACCGGTGACGAGGACGCGCAAGATGAACCTCGAAGATAATCAGACGCCCCAAACCGGAGAGGATAACTCCGCGGACGGTCGGAGGCGAACCCATCCCGCGCGATCACGGATCCCGCTGGTCATCCTCCCCCTGCTCCTCAGCGGGTTGGTCGTGAATCTCACCACCAGGCGACCGCACGCCAGCGCGGTTCCCCCCGCCCTCGAGCACGATGAGCCGAGCGCCCTCCGATCTTCATTCACTCTCCGCGAAACCCCTCCATCCGGGACTTGCGCGTCCGCGGCGCCAGACGCCGCGCCGAAGTCGAATTCGCCCGGGACGGGCAGGATCCAGGCCCGCTCCGGTTCGAATCCCGTTGATTCGTTCCGCAAACGGCGATCTGTCCCGTAAGAATAGGGAATAACCCTCGCGCTCCGGGCGGGCGCGCACACACACCTTGGTGGGAGAACGGCAGTGAGAACCCTGATCGCGATCATTCTGATTCTATTCCTCGCTGCGCCGCTCTTCGCCCAGTCCATGGGCGAGGATGCGACCGGCGCCAGAGCGGGCAAGCCCAAAGTCGAGAAGAAGCCGGCGAAGCCGGCGGCCAAGCCGGATCTCGGCATCGTCGGCGGGCGCTACCCGCACGTCAGCCCCGACGGCAAGACCGTTGCCTTCGCGGTGGATGGCGACCTGTGGGTCGTGCCGGTCGAAGGGGGGCGGGCCACCCGGCTGACACTGAACGAGGCAAATGATGTCAAGCCGGTCTGGTCCCCGGACGGCAAGCGCATCGCTTTCACCTCGGACCGGTCCGGCAGCTTCGACGTCTGGATGATGCCGGCGGACGGCGGGGTTCCCACCCGGCTGACCTTCGACGGCGCCACCGACCACGTTTGCGAGTTCGCCCTGGACGGCAAGTCCGTGATCTTCCAGTCCATGCGTTCCGGGAGCTGGCGGATCTACTCCGTTCCGATCACGGGCGGGACCCCGACTCCCCTCACCCTGGTCCGCTCCACCACTGCCAGCATCGGCCCGGACGGGTACATCTACTTCCAGGACTCCCGGGCGGACTCCCTGCAGATGGGCTACCGCGGCTCCTCGAACGACGATCTCTACCGCTGCAAGCCGGGTGAGGTGCCGGAGCAGCTCACGAAGAACAACCAGAATGATCGTGAGCCGCACATCGCCCCGGACGGCAAGCGCCTCTACTTCACGCGTGAAACCGGGAAGAAGGGCAAGGACGTCAACCTGCACGTCATGGACCTCGAGACGAAGAAGGTCACGGCGGTCACGAATCTCCTCGAAAACGGCATCAGCTACCTCTCCCTTGACAAGGAAGGCACCCGGGCATTCTTCGTCTGGAAGTTCCGGATGTACTACCTCGACCTCGGCAAGAAGGACGCCAGGCCGCAGATCATCCCGATCCGCATCATCGAGGATACCCGGCGCGATCCGGTCTCCGAGCGCACCGCGACTTCGGGCGCCGACGCCGTGGATGTCTCGGCCGACGGCGAGCGCATGGTCTTCGGCCTCGGCGGCGGCATCTGGGTCATGAACTCCGGCGGCGGCAAAGCCCGCGAGATCACTCCATCCGGGTCCGGCGATGCCAATCCGCGCCTCTCTCCGGACGGGCGGCGGATCAGCTTCTACTCCACCGGCCGCACCAAGAGCGCGGACCTCTTCATCATCAATATCGACGGTTCCGGTCTCCGCCAACTGACGTTCCACCAGGGCGGCGATTTCTTCCAGGCCTGGTCCCGGGACGGCAAGAGCATCGTGTTCTGCTCGGACCGAGCCGGGAACAAGGACATCTGGCAGGTCGGACTCGATGGAACGCCGCCGGTGCAGCTCACGAAGAACCGCTTCAACGAGGACGACCCCTCCGTCTCCCCGGACGGTCGTTTCATCGCCTTCGATGCCTGGGCGAACAACCGCGCCGACATCTACATCATGAACATCGACGGTTCGGGCATGCGGCCGGTCTACGGCACGATCGCCCAGGAGGAGTCGCCGCACTTCTCCCCGGACGGCCGACTTCTCGCCTTCACTCGCACCGCGACGTCCGGCACTTCCCGCTCCCAGCAGGTGGTGGTCACGGACCTGAACGGTTCCGGTGAGGTCGTCGTCGCCGATGGTCACGCCGGCGTGTTCACCTCGGACGGCTCGGAGATCGTCTACATCGACAGCCGGGGCCGCATCAAGGCCGCGCCGGCCCCGACGGACATCCGCGGCGGCCGCACCATCCCCTTCATCGCCACACGGGAAGTGGAGCAGAGCAAGCTCTTCGCGCAGGCGTTCGACGAGGCCTGGAACCGTATCGGCCAGAATTTCTACGATCCGAAGTTCCACGGGCTCAACTGGAAGAACATGAAGACCCGTTACCGCCCCCTCGCGGTCGGGGCCAAGACCCGCATGGAGTTCTACTACTACATGCGGCTGATGATCGGTGAGCTGAACGCCAGCCACCAGGGCATCAACGGCCCGATCAGCGACCTGCGCGGGTTTTCCACCGGCAGCCTGGCCTGCGAACTCGTGCCGGAGGCCATGGATCCGGCGCCGGGGCGCGGCGGCAAGCCGGGGCCGGTCATGCAGCGCATCAGGGTTGGCAAGCCCGACCGGGGTGGTCCGGCCGACCAGGCCTGGATTCGCGACGGCGACTATATTTTCGGGGTCAACAAGAAGCGGCTGCGGCTCGAGGACAACTTCTTCCTCATGATGAAGGACACCGTGGGCAAGGAAGTGCAGCTTCTGGTCGGCACGGAGCCAGACGGGAGCAACATGCGGATCGTCACGGTGAAACCGGAGAGTGCTCACGCCGCGCGAAGCCGCGCTTATGTCCAGTGGATCGCGAAGTGCAAGAAGACAACCGCCACCGAGAGCAAGGGCAAGGTCGCCTATATCCACATCCCGCAGATGAACACGCAGGCGCTGCGCCGTTTCGAAGCGGAGCTGGCGAGCCCGGGTGTCCAGCGGGCCAAGGCGCTGGTGCTCGACGTACGTAACAACGGTGGCGGCAACATCCACCAGGCGCTGATCGACATTCTCTCGCGCCGGCACTATGCCACCAACTCGAGTCGCCGCGGCCCGCGCCGGAAGGCGCCGAACCTGTTCTGGTCGCGTCCGATCGTGCTTCTGATCAACGAACGCAGCTACTCCGATGCCGAGGTCTTCCCGCATGCATTCAAGACGCTCGGTCTCGGCAAGATCGTCGGCATGCCGACCCCGGGCGCGGTCATCGGCACCCAGGACGTCTCGCTGGTCGACGGCAGCCGCCTCCGCATCACCCTCCAGGGTTTCCACAACCTGGACGGCAA
Organism: Planctomycetota bacterium; assembly: GCA_024274785.1. Taxonomy (GTDB): domain Bacteria; phylum Planctomycetota; class JAJSAM01; order JAJSAM01; family JAJSAM01; genus JAJSAM01. The sequence continues at coordinate 29,708 of JAJSAM010000032.1, forward strand.
GAACCAGGAGGGGCGCGGTTGCGTGCCGGACTACGTGGTGGAGATGACTCCGAAAGACGTCATCGAGGGCAACGATCCGCAGTTGATGAAGGCCATCGAGCTCTTGAAGGCCGAGATCGCCCCGAAGCCCAAGGTGGCCCCGAAGAAACCGGCTCCGAAGAAAGCGGAACCGAAGAAGGCCCCGGTCGCCCCGAAGACGAAGCCTGAGACGAAGGCCCCGAAGGAATCGGAGAAGAAGCCGGTCGAGGCTCCGAAGAAGCCCGCGGACGCACCGAAGCCGGCACCGAAGACACCGGAGAAGCCGAAGGAGCCGGAGAAGAAGCCCGAGCCCCCGCAGAAGCCCGAAGCCCCGCAGAAGCCGAAGGAAGCTCCCGCGATATAGAGGTTCACCGCACAACTGAGAAAGAGGGCGCCCGGGATCCTTCCCCGGCGCCCTCTGGATTCGAGGTCGGCGCGGCGGCGGGTGTGGCCGGGACGGCGGTCGAGGTGCCTGGCGGCATGGTCCGGGCGTTCTGGACGGAAAGTGGGAGCCGGGGAAGGTCCGGAAGCCCGGTTCAGCAGGCGGTCGCGCTCTGCGTCTCCGGGATGGTCACCGCTTCGATGCACTCCATGTCCGACGGACAGCCGGAGATGAAGTCCAGATGAGTGATCTCGTCGAACTCAACGGGGAGAACCGCGCCCCCGGGAATCGGGATTTCGAGTTCGCCGGAAGCCTCCCCCACCGTCAACTCGAAACAGCGTTGCTCGATCTCGAGAAACTGCCGCCCGGTGAGTGGGAACGCCAGTGGCGGACGCCCGCTCAGTTGAACGCGAAGGTGGACCTTCCGCCAGCAAGTCGAAAAAGCCCTCATAGGCTCCTCCCACGTTCCATCCCTTCTGCCGGGAGGAGAGTATCACCCGTGGCAGGGCAGTCAACCCGGCTGTTCCCAAATCCGCCGAAGTGGATGGAGGGATCCAAGTGGCGCCCGGTCGCAGCGTGCTGCCCTTCGAGCCTGAGGATGAACCCAAACGCCCATCCCGCCCCCCACCCCACCACAAGCGAACAGCGAAGCGCCTTCGCGGTGCCGGCAGCCAGCCGCCACGCCCCATCGCAGACCTCCGCTTCCGGCGTCAGCGTGTAGGGGAGGTGCGCGCGCAGCGTAGCGAGCACGTGCCGTGGGGGACCACGGTCCCCCTGAGTGATGCACCGGGAGGACCCCACCAGCCCGACGAAGGAGAGGCTGGTGGGGTCCGACCCGGCGGGA
>JAJSAM010000033.1 GCA_024274785.1 Planctomycetota bacterium
CTTCGGGATTCGAGGGCTGCTGCATCCCGCCCAGCTGCGTTGCTCGTCGGTTGAAACCAGTAAGGTTGCGCGCTCCTCGCGCCTTGCTGGGCGGGCGCATCAGCGCTCTCGGTCCTGCGAACTTATTCTTGCGCGAGCCCTTAGCGCTGATCGCCCCGTGGTCCATTTCCGTGAAGACCGGAGCCGCCGATGAAGCGCCTGACCGCCGCCCTGCTTCTCCTCACCCTGCCCGTTCTCCTCGCCACGGGCCAGGAAGCGCCCGCCCCCGCCCCGAAGGGTCCGTTCTACGTGATGTTCTGGAATGTCGCCAACCTCTTCGACGCGGTAGACGATCCCGAGACCGAAGGGCGGGATCAGAGCGACCCGAAAGAACTCGAGGAACGGACGAAGCGCATGCGATCGGTCGTCTCCCGAGTGAACTGGGGCAAGGGTCCCGACGTCCTCCTCCTGGCCGAGGTGGAGAACGCGGAGATGATCCGGGCCGTGGCGGGCCGGGGCTACAGGATCGTCTTCGACAAGGGGGCCTACACCCGCGGGCTGAATGTGGGCATGGCGACGAGGCTGCCCGTGATCTCGAGCGAGTACCTCGATCCGAAGACCACCGGGCGCACCATCCTGCACGCGGTTCTTTCGGTCGGCGGCAAGGAGAAGCTGCACGTCTATGCGCTCCATTTCGAGAGCAAGTACAACCGGGCCACCTCCACCGAGGAGACGGCGTCCGATGAAGAGACCCGCGCGACCGAGGCGCGGTTCCTGCAGGCCCACGTCACCACCCTGCTCGAGAAGGACCCCTCCGCGAACCTGCTGATCACGGGTGACTTCAACGAGGACTATCGGGACAGCCTCTTTCGCCGGGACCTGCTGACGCAGGAGCTGCGGCGGGGAGATCGCCTGCCGGATGCGCGGGACGACGACCGCCGCCTGGTGAACCTGGGAGGGGCGCTTCAGCAGAGCTATCCGGGAGGAGGCACCGTCTACTACCACCCCTACTGGAGCATCTTCGACAACATCCTCGTCTCGGAGGCGATGGTGCTTCGCGGCGGACTCGAGACCTCGGCGAAGGAGGCCCACATCGCGGTTTCCTGGGATCTGCTGAACAACTACGGAAACCCGGCGCACTTCAACGCGAAGTACCCGACGTGCGTCTCCGACCACCTGCCGGTGATTCTCAGGGTACGGCTCGGCAAGTAGGGCCCGGCTTCACTCGATCTTTTCGAGCGTGACCGGGTCGATGACCTCGAGTTCCCACCTGGTGCCGTCGATGTGGAAGAAGACGAGGGCATTCCGGGTGGTGAAACTCCGGACATGGTCGGACCACGGCGCCTGCTCCTGGCTGTAGTAGGGCGCCCCGGCCGCGCCGTTGTTGATCAGCCAGAGGGGACGGTCGACCGTGAGCCGCACGTAGTCCTTCGGGAGGTCGGGGATGGCGCGGTCGCCATAGATATCCACCTGATCGGTGAGGAGCAGTCGGTTGTAGTTGTGCTCGTCACCGGTCAGGACGGCGACGACCTTCTCGTGGTCGAGGAGGATTCTCAGGTACCGGTCCCGGCGCTGGATGATGCCCTCCCCCCGCCAGATCCGGCCTTCCTTGAACGCCACGGGGCGAGGCAGATTCGACCCCCCGTACCACATGTCGTCCGCCAGGTGGCCGCCGTTCGGAAGGATCGGGGTGTGCTGGGTCACGAAGACGTGGTCGATGCGATCATCCCGCTCGTACGCTTCGAGGGTCTTCTCGAGCCACTTGATCTGGTTGTCCATCAGGTAGCCGTGGAGGTTTCCGCCGGTGATGTCCCGACGCTGCTGGGACATGGGGGAATACCAGTAGTCGGAGTTCAGGACCACCATCGCCACGTTGTCGTAGACGTAGGAGAAGACGGTCTCCGAGTAGGGCGGGAAGTCCATCTCCCCGGGGTTCGCGTCGGCCGCGGAGCCGTCCTCGCTCACCGGGCCGTTCCGGGGATTGACGAACTCCGCCGCGAACACCGCCTCCGAGGATTGGGTCAGGTAGGGGAAGCGATCGACCTGGACCCCGTACCGGGTGCCGTCGTCGAACGCCCGCAGCACCGCCTCGTGATTGCCCATCGCGGCGACGAACGGCAGGTGCGCGGCAAACGGCTCCACCGACCGCTTCCAGCAGGCGAACTCCGCGCGGATACGGCCGGGATGGTTGCGGTAGCCGTTTACCAGGTCGCCGGTGAACTGGACGAAGGCGGCCTTCCGGTCGGCGGCAAGTGCGGCGACGCGGCGCATCACGTAGTAGTTCACCCCGCCGAGATTCCGCTCTCCCCCACCCGACGCGGCGCGGGAGTCACTCGAATAGGCGAAGGTGAAGGGCTTGCGGGTCCCGGGGACGGGAGCCGTCGTGAAAGTGCCCCGCCGGGCGTGCTTTCCGTCGGCAGTGACGACGCGGTACGAGTAGTCCGTCCCCGGGGTGAGCTTCCCGACCTCGATCTCGTGGCGAACCGCATCGAGCGGGCCTTCGACGCGCCGGCCGGCGATCTCGACGAAGCCCTGGGTCACGAAATTCGTGTCGAAAGCGATGGTCGCCCGGTCCGGGCCGAGCAGGGCGAGATACGGGCCGGAGACGATGGTGGTATCGACCGAAAACGAGTCGGCCGCCCGGAACGCCACCCGGCCTTCGAAAAGGAGGGTGCCCCGCTCGTTGGCGACGCGGTAGCCAATCGTCCCGAATCCACTCTTTTTCCATCCGGACATGTCGTACCGGCCGGAGAGATTCAAGGCGATGTTGATCGCCGCCTTTCCGGCCACGATCGGCTCGGTCCGCTTGAAGTAGACCGGCAGCTTGTAGCGTCCATCCGACTCCAGGCCGTAGGTCAGGGTGCCGGCCGCGAGGACCCGCCCGTACAGCGGATCGGAGAAATCGAACCGGATCCCGGTCTCCGTGCCCACCGGCGATCCCCTGAGCATCCGCAGGGTGTAGATCGGGGTCTCATCTCTCAACTCCCGCCGTCTCCCATCGCGATCGATGTGGTGGAGCACGCCCTGCTCATCGATGCCGAAGCTGGCGTGTGAATCCGGGATCACCCGGGGATGGCCCGCGGCCCCGATGGTGACGGTGGCGAGCAGCAGGGCGGCCGGCAACAACAGGCGAAGCGGTCGACTCATGGGCGGTGACTCCGTGATGGGGCCCACGAGTATAGGCGCACGACCGGATCAGGCGGTGAGGATTGGCGTGTCCGATTCCTTCGGACAGTTCAGGCGCGCCGCCTTCTGCGAACCCTCCGGAAAGCCATGAACCCCGCCAGGATCAGGGCCGCCGGGAGGGCAGCGGAGGGGAGGGGGACCGCCGATGGAGAGGCGCCCCTCAGTTCCAGGAACCAGTTGTCGTAGAAGTTGGATTTCAGCCCCGATATGTGGTTTCCGGCCGCGAAGCCGAACTGCATGGGGGCGCCCGTTGCGGAGAAGTCCGGCGTCTGCGGCGAACTGTCGAGTGGGGGCCAGACTCCGGGTGCCCCTTCGGCCCAGGAGTTCTGCAGGTTCGCGCTGGTGAGGGGACCGTAGCTGAGACTGTTCCAGGAGCCCAACGGTACACTGACGCCCGAGACCCCGCCGGCCAGCGTGTAGAAGTAACCACTCTGCTTGATGAGGAGGGCCACGGCCTGGCCGTCGCCTCCGGGATTGACTCCAGTCCGGAAGTCGATCTGGAAATCGATACTGGCCAGTGCGCCGTAAATGCCTGGATCCCAGATGACGGAGTTGGCATACCCGAAACCCCAGACATTCTTGCCCCGGGTGTTCGACCAGGTGGTGTTCTCGATGGCCGGGTTTCCAGCATCGACCACGCGGACCATCTCGGCGTCGTCAGTCAAGGCGACCGGCGCCCCGCCTCCTGCAACTTTCCCGAAGGTCCAATCCACGAAGTCGCCATCGCCGACAAGCATCGAACCCGCATGGGCCGCATGGACCAGCGTCAGGCAAGCCACCACGCAACCAAACGTCCACAATGTCTTCATTCCAGCCTCCGTGCATACGGGTCAATACTATATTGGCGAAACAGGCAATCGCTTTTCCGAATTCCATAGCCCGGATCGCAGTAAATGCAATAGGCGGGATGGCGGACCCGTCAGCGCCCGCGCGAATCGTCGACAAGCCTCCCCTGACAGGATCGTGTGGATTCGGAGCGTTCTCTCTTCAACGTCGCTCCGTGTCCGCGGAGACCTCCAGCGTTTCGATTCTCCGCCGGGGGACCGCCAACTCGATGCCCTCCTCCCGGAAACGGCGGTTCACCTCGAAACGGACCTGGGTCATCAGGCCGAAGCCGACGCTGATGGAGCAGTGGAACCAGAGTTCGAAATCGAGCTGCGACTCACCGAAGTTCTGGAAGAGGACCTTCGGAGCGGGTTCCTCGAGGACGCCGGGGGTGCTCTTCAGCACTTCCTCCATGATGACGCGAGCGCGGTCGATGTCCGTGCCCTGAGCCAGGCTGACCGGGATCTTGCGACGGGTGATGTCGTTGTTGCGCGTCCAGTTGGTGACGTTCTGGGTGATGAAGTTCTTGTTCGGGACGATGATCTGCTGGTTGTCCCAACTCGTCACTACGGTGGCGCGAATGGTGATCTTCTCGACGCTGCCCCCGGTGGTGCCGACGGTGATGGTGTCTCCCACCCGGACCGGCCGCTCGATGAGGAGGATCAGGCCGCTGATGAAATTCCCGATGATCTCCTGCAGACCGAAGCCGATACCGACCGAGAAGGCGGCGATGACGACCGAGAGACTCTGGAAGTTGAAGTTCAGAGCGAGGAACGCCGCGCTGTAACCGATCAGGAGAATCGCGTAACGCGAAAGGGTGAGGAGGACGTAGCGCCCGCCCTTCTCCCCTTCCTCGATGAGGGGAAACACGAGGAACTCGAGGACGCCGGAGAGGTTGTGGACGACAAAGTGGGCCCCGACGACCCAAAGCGCGGCGGTGAGGACGTCGAGGAGCGTCAACACCGTGCCGTCATGGAACTGGCCGAGCACGAGGTTGTTCATGAACCCGGTCAGGTACCCCCCGAACTCCCAGGCATCCCCGAGTACGAAGCCGGTCACCAGCACGAGAATGAAACCCATCACCCGCGTGAGCTGCTGCATGACGGTTTCGGATACTACCCGCCGCTCGGCGCCCTCGGTCTGCTGAGCGGCGAGGGAGCGGTCCACGAGCCGCCGGAAGCCCTTCGCGAAGAGGCGGTAGGCGAGGGCCAGGAAGAGAATGACCCCGTAGCTGCGCAAGGCACCCTTGAAGAGATAGCGGGCGCCGACACGATAGCCGGCGACATCGAGCGCGACGATCGCAAGAAGCAGCGCGCCGATGGCGGGGCCGATCAGGATCCACAGCCGGTAGAGCGTCCCGCTCGCACCGATCCACCTCCGAATGAGTGGTCGCCGACGCAGGACCAGCCGGTACATCGCCCAGAACATGAAGCCGTAGAAGGCGGTCTCGAGCAGCCGGGGCAGCGCGTCCACCTGGTAGAGATCCCGGCCGATTTCCGCGGGGAATACGAGGAAGGTGTATGCAAAGAGGAAAATGCGCACACTGACGAGAATCTGCGCGGCCACGTCCCCTGACAACTTCCACCGGGTGACGAGCGGCCCTTCCTCCCGGAACAGTTCGCGCAGAAAGCCGAGAATGAAGAAGCTCAGCGCCGCCAGGCGCAGCCACACCCGCACCGCCGTCTCGAGATGCCCTTGCTCCTCCACGGCCCCGAGAGCGGCCGCGAGCAGCAGAAACACGAGCGGAAGCAGCGAGGCCAGGAGCGCCAGCCGAAGCAGCCGGAAGAACATGTTCATCACGCCCGGCTTCACCGGCTGATCCGGAGCCAGCCGCAGGTGTTTCTTCAGCACCGAGATGAGAAGGGGCGCCGCGACACCGACGAACAACCCGAGCCCGACGAGCAGTAGAAGCTCCTGGCCAAGGGTGCGATCGGCGCCGGCCTTCACGTCCATGGCGAGTTTCTTCAGATCATCCAGGGCCTCCCGGAGGGTCGCCAGACCAAGGCTCTCATTGCTGCGCACGAAATAGAGTTCGGAGCTGATCCGGTCGATCAGGGTCTCGACGACCGCGCGCTGCCGATCATAGAGTTCCCCCAGCTGCGATTGTTTCGCCTCGAGCAGATCGAGCACGCTCGCCTGCGCCCGTGCGGCGGAGGCGAGGCGCCCCGAGACCATCTTCTCCCAGAGCGCGAGGGCCTCGCCCTCCCGCGCAGGGCCAAGCGCCTTGACCAGTTCGCGGAACTGCGCGCTCTCTTCAGGCGGTTCTTCGTTCCGAAGCATCTCCTGCTGCAGTTCCGCAAGCGCGGTCTGGTTCCGGGCCTGGGCCTGCTTGAGTTGGGGAATTCGAGATCCCGAGAGCAGCCGCTCCCGCGACATCAGGGTAGTCCGGGTCAGCCGGAGCAGGTTCGCGGTCTCCGGGCTGAGCGAGGTCTTGACACCATCGCTGTCGAGACTTTTCGCCAGGCGCTCGAACCGGGTCAGCGCTCGCTCCTCGGCGGCGACGAGCGTCTCCCATTTCGGCAGCTTGCTCTTCAGAATGCCGGAGTCGGTGTCCAGCTTGACGATGCTCTCTTCGACCTTCGTCTTGAACTTGTGCAGCGGGTCCCCGGACCTCGCGGCCTCTTCCGCCTTCAGCCGGGCCGCTTCCTTCTTCGCATCGGCCTGGCGATTGAGCATCGCTGAATATTCGGCGGCCGCGGCCTCGTACTCTCTCCGGGTGCGCCCCTCCCCTATCTTGGCGACCTCGAGCCTGGTGGTCGCCACCGGCTTTTCCGCGCGATAGGCTTCGAGTGCCGAGGTAATGAAGCTCTGCCGCTCCTCCCCCGCCCGCACCCTGAGCTTCAGGGTCGCCAGCAGGTAGGAATCGGTCCCCTCCGCAGCCGCGGAGAGCCGCCGCCGCGAATCCGCAAGGATCTCCGGGAGCTTCTTCGCCTCGCTCTCCAGGGCACTGATGCGCGACGACACGTGGTCGAGCGCTTCGGCCTCCGCCTTCTGGGCCGACTTGGCCGCATCCCAGGCACTCTTGATCTTCTCGAAATCTGCGTCCTGCTCGATCGGCGGCAGGTCGGTTTCCGTGGGGGCCTCCTCGAGCGCCTTCTGTTTCTGCTCCGCCGCCGCGAGCCGTTCTTTGGCAGTGGACACGTCCGGGAGATCCGCCCGGGCCGTGAGCGTGGCGATCAGGTCGGAGAGCAGCTCGGCGCGGTCCTGTGCATCCGGCCGGTCCTTCTGCTCTTTCGCCTTCTCGAGCGCCGCTTGAAGCGCTTCGAGATCGAGTTCCGCGGCATCCCAGGCGTCTTCCGCCAGGACGCACCCGGTGAGCAACAGCAGGACGATCAGGGTCCGCATCTCGGTTTCCTCCCAGGGGGCGGATCATCATACCGGCTCGTCCGGGATGGCCGACGAATGGAGTCAGGGCTCGCTTTTTCACTCCGGCGCTCCCCCCGGCGCGAGTATCCCGGTTGCCGCCGGTGGCCCTGCGACGACCGGCTCGCCCGTTCGTTGAAAGCATGAAAGCGGCACTGCCACTTCGGTCGTACCTGCGATACAATCTCCTTAAGTGGGGAGGAGTCAGCTATGTCTGAAGAGACACGTCGTCCGCGCGACAACGAGATCGATGTCAAGGGCCTGACCCACCCCGGCCTGGTGCGGAGCACGAACCAGGATCACTTCCTGATCGCCTCGCTGCACAAGCGCCTGAAGGTCCACTCCACCAGCCTGCCGCGCCCCGAGCACCTCCGGTTCCGGGGGGAGCGTCTGGCATTCATGACGCTGGTGGCGGATGGTGTCGGGGGGCACCAGGCCGGGGAGGAGGCGAGCCGCCTGGCCCTGGAGTCGGTGGCCCGGTACATCACCCGGTCCACGGAGTGCTACTACACCCACGACCCTGATCAGGAGCAGCACTTCCTCGAACTCCTGCACGAGTCGGTGATCAAGTGCCACGAAAAGGTCGCCGGCGAGGCGGAGGCCAACCCGGAACTTCATGGCATGGCAACGACGCTGACGCTGGTGATCGGCAGTTGGCCGTGGGCCTACGTGGTGCAGGTCGGCGACAGCCGCTGCTACCTCCTCCATGATGGGGAACTGACGCAGGTCACCAGGGACCAGACCGTTGCGCAGGACCTCCTCGACGAGGGCATCCTGACCGACGAGGAAGCCGAGCGAACCGCCTGGGCCAATGTGCTCTCGAGTGCCATCGGCGACGGCAAGGCGTCCCCGGTCACGACACGGGCGGTGATGCACTGGGGTGACCGCCTCCTGATCTGCAGCGACGGTCTCACCCGCCACGTGTCCGACGAACGGATCAAGGAGTTGCTCCTCGCCGCGGAGAACTCCACGGTGGCCTGCGAATCCCTCGTCCAGGAAGCGCTCGACGGCGGCGGCGAGGACAACGTCACCGTGGTGGTCGGCCGGGCCGATTCGAGGTCGGAACCGCGGAACTGATCGCTTTCCGGGCGGTCAGTCGGAAAAACGAGGTCCGTCACCAAAGGCGAACGCCTGCCAAACCACCGCGACGCCCGGCCCCTCCCACACCTCCCGGCCGCCCGCAACCGGACCTGCCCTGCGAACAAACTCCTTCATCCGGACTGCGCTTTGCGTATTCACGTCTTCGCGCGCCCGAATTCCGGCCCGGCGAGGTCCCGATTGAACGAAAGGTCCTGTCGGAACTGAAGTTGGACACGGAAGTTGAGCAAGGTCAACACGCATCCAGAGGCCGTTTTGATTTTCGATCTGAGAAACCACGTCATCCTGGGGCCGCTACCGGGAAGCGTTGCGAAGCGTGATCGGGGGATCACTTTGAGTTCTGGCAGATTGCCGGGAATTCCAGCGTCGCGGCGAAGCGAAGAAGACCAGGAACCGGATGCTGGTCGGGCCGTAGAGCCAAAGGATGGATGAGATGACACCTGACTTGGCCAGAGCATTCCGCGCGGAACAGCGATACCATTGGTGCGGGGGAATATCATGAGAAAGTCAGAGTCCAGACCGGCGAGGGTGCCGGCGTCTCGTCGATCGGCCCTGCTGGTGGTTCGTGAGGGGGCAGACCGCCAGGTGATCGCCTCGGCGCTCGAGGCCGAGAACTTCGAAGTCTCTTATGCCGGGGACTCATTCGAGGGACTCCTGCAGTACATCCGCCACCCCACGAAGCTGGTGATCGCCTCCCTGGACCTCCTGCGGCGGAGAGAGACCAGCCTCATTCGGGGCGTGCTCCGCGTATCACCGGACGTGAAGATCCTGCTGCTCGTGCCCGAGGGCCGGCGCCAATCGGCGGCCGGCCACCTGGAGGAGGGGATTTCCGGGCTGCTCTGCTCTCCGTGCTGCGCGGCGGAAGTGCGCCTGGTGGCCCGGTCTCTGCTGAGCGATGCGGCGTCGGACCCGCTGACCGGCCTCCCGAACCGGGCCGCCGCCATGCGGGCCTTTGCCCGCGAAAAGGGGAGCGTGGACCGGAACCCCGGCAAGACGACGCTCGGCCTCGGCCTCCTCGATCTCGACGACTTCAAGTCGATCAACACGCAGTTCAGCTACCGGGAGGGTGACCGGGTGCTGAGGGTGGCCACGGAGCGGCTCCAACGCTTCCTCCGCCTGACGGACGTCCTGACGAGATGGGGCGGTGAGGAATTCGTCGTGCTTCTCAATTCCCTGCCGGCGAAGGAGAGCGAAGCCCGCGGCAGAGCGGCCGGCATCCTCGATCGGGCGAGGGAGAACCTCGGCTCGACGCCGATTTCGATCCCCGAGGGCACGCGCGGAACGAGACGGGTGACGGCGTCCGGGGGCCTGGCCCTGTACCCGCACGATGGGAGCAACTGGGAAGAGCTCTTCGCCTCCGCCGAGCGGTGCCTGAAGGCGGCGAAGGCAGAGAAGAATAGAATTGTAGCGGTCAGTCCGGGGGGCCCGGTCGTGACGCGAGTCGGGAGCCGCAGGGATCCGAACCGTAATGATGGACGACGAGGCGACCGGAAGGGCAAACTGAGTGGATAGTCTCTCTTCCCGCCGCGCGCAGGACGCCGACACCGGCCCCCATGGGGGCCCCAAGAAGAGCCCCCCCAAAGGCGACAACTACGCTGACACAGGGGGATCCCGCTACACTTTTTTTGCTCATCGGTTGAAACCAGTATGTAGGGCCGTGGCGCCTTTGCCGGAGCGCGTTCGCCCCGCGAGGAACATCCCAGCGAGTTCAAATCCGAGGCCCCCGCTCGCCGGTCCCCCGGCACCCCTCATCCCGCGGCAGCGCACCCTTTACCGCATTCAGTGGATGGATGGGAGCGATACTTGCGGAGGGTACGCCAATGGGCGTCTGAACCCAATCCAATGCACATTCAGGCGGCCCGCCCGGGCCGGGCAGGCTCGGGTGTTCAGGTTTCTCGACACTTGGGCGTGTCAGGAACACTGGAGCCGGGAGGTGGAGCATGGCCAACAGGTCCCGCAGCGGCGATGGGAACAATGGTGATTCGGACAAGTCGGCGCTCTCTGACATGCGGCCGGGTGTTCCCGATTCGCCGCGTAAAGCGCTCCTGGCCGTCACCGAAGATTCGGGCCGGGAGGTCGTCGCCGGCGCGCTTCGCGAGGAGGGCCTTCATGTCGTCTTCGTGGGCAATCTCTATGCCGCGCTGACCGAGTTCCTGCGTCACGATCCGATCGATCAGCCCAAGCTCGTGGTGTTGTCCCTCGACGGCCTCATCCAGCAGGACCAGGCCTTCCTCCGGGAGTTGAGGTTCCTGTCGCCCGACGTGAAGATCCTGATCCTCGTACCGGAGGGCTATCGGGAGATGGCATCCCGGTTCCTCGATGAGTATGGGGACGCCCAGTTGGCCACCCCCTGCTACGCCTCGGAAGTTCGGCGGATGGCCCGCACCCTCCTCAGTGCCGAAGCGTCGGACCCGTTGACGCGCCTGCCCAACCGCAATGTCACGATGCGCGCTTTTGAGCGGGAGAAGGCGCGCGCCACGCGGAACGGCGGGAATTCCACGATCGGTTTCGCGCTGCTGGATCTCGATGATTTCGGGTTGATCAACAAGGAGTACAGCTACGAGGTCGGCGATCTGGTGCTGCGCGAGGCGACCCGGCGCCTGAGGAGCTGCTTCCGAGTCACGGACATCATGGGCCGCTGGGGGGGCGAGGAGTTCATCGTCCTGCTCACGGGACTCCCGGCCGACAAGGCCAAGGCCCGCCGCCTGGCCGTGGAGGTCCTGAACCGCGCCCGGAAGTGCCTGAACGACAAGCGGATGCCCCTCCCCTCGGGAGCAAAGCCGCTCGAGGTGTCCACGACCGGCGGCCTGGCCCTGCACCCGCACGAGGGCCTGACCTGGGAGGAACTCTTCAGCCGGGCCCAGAATCGCCTGAAGGTGGGCAAGGACCCGGAAAACCGGAAGAACCGGAAGAACCGGATCGAGTGGGGAGAAGGGGAGGAGTTGCCGGAGGAGGAGGACGGGGAGGACAAGGGAGAATAGGACACGGGCAGGTCTCATCGACGTGGCCAGGCCCGTGGCGTCGAGCGCAGCGCGCCGCGGAGAAGTACACACAGAAGCAGAGCTTCTCCAGCGCCGGAGAGGGCGAAAAGCATCGCAAGGACCGTTGCCGCAACTGGAACCTCCCGAAGGCGACGCCGCCGAATGGCACCGCGAGGAATTGAGCGAGGGCGCCTTCGAACTGGAGCAGAACACCCGATGGCCGAACCGGTCGGTCTGGGGACTTTCCGGGCTCAGGCGCACGATCCTGAAGAGGCTGGCTCGCCGCGGTGACGTCCCGGCCTCGGCGTGGGAGGACTGCCGGCGAACACCCTCGATCCACTCTTGCGACGAGTTCATGAAGTTCCTGCGAAAGAGGGAGCGTTCCGCATGCCACCACCCCGGGTCCCGCTCACTCGACAAGAAGACCGTGTCACCCCCACACCCTATACTGTCTGCTGAAGTGATGGAGCGCTGCCAGGGGCCTGTCTGGAACTGCGGGCCCGCGCAAGAACAACCCCGGGATTCGAGGGCTGCCGCATCCCGAGCGACTGCGTTGCTCACCGGTTGAAACCAGGAAGGTTGCGCCTTCCTCGCTCCGTGTCGGATCGGGCGCAGCGGCGCTCTTTGTGCAACGGTCGCATTGATTCCAGACGAGCCCCAAAGGAGAAGACGAGTGGGCGACATCGCGGAGCTTCGGATCGGCCAGTTCACCCCTTCCTGGCCGGCGCAGGATCTTTCACCTTCGTGGAACCGCGTCGTCGGGGGGCCGGACGCGCTGCTCTTGTGGCTTGAGACGCAGCTCGGATTTCTGGCTGAGCCGCCGACGTTCAGTGGACGGATTACCGAGTATGCGGCGCTGCTCTCGGGCGTTGCCGGGGCCTCCTTTGCGACCAGCCTCACCGTCGATCGGTGGGCCTGCTCGGCAGAACTGCTCGCCCGGCGCGACGAGCTCAGGATGGCCGGCTGGGACGGGGCCGAGGGCGAAGGGCTGCCGCCGCTGCTTCGCGACCTGGCGGCGGCGGAGGCCGGCTTTGACGGGGCAGGGCGCACGCTGCGGGCCGGAGAGGCGGAGCGACTCGCCGCGGTGCAGGCCGCGCTCGCGGGAGGGCGGGCGTTGCCTCCGCATCGGTGCGTGCTCCGCGAGGCGCCCGGGGAGTGGCCGGCGGCGTGGCAGCCAGTGCTCGGACTGCTCTCCGTCGAACGCTCCGCCCCTCTTTCGGCGGCCGGGAGTGCGGGGAGCTCCCTGCGCGGGATTCAGGATCGGATTCTCGGTCGTGATTCCAAGCCCACCGCCCCGGATCCGAGCGTGCGGTGGGTCTCCGCGTCCAGCGTCGCCACGGCGGTCGAGGCGGTTGCGGATGCGCTGACCGTCGATCCCGAACTCCTTGCCACGACCGCAGTCTGCTGCGAGGACGCGGTCGTCGCACTGCGGCTCGACCGGGCGCTGGCGCGGCGCGGATTGCCGACCATGGGAGCGGCGCATTCCTCGGTGTTCTCCCCCGCGCTCCAGGTGCTGCCGCTCGTCCTCGGGCTCTGCTACAAGCCGGTCGATCCGGGCACGCTGCTCGAATTCGTCTCCCTGCCTCTCGGCCCCCTGCCGCGACGCGTCGGCCGGCGCCTCGCCCGCGCGCTCGGTGAGCAACCGGGGCTCGGCAGCCGGGAGTGGGAAAAGGCGGTTTCGGACCTGACGGCCCCGGAAGCGGACCCGGACCAGTTGATTGCGAAGCGGCTCGAGGAGTGGCTCGAGCACCCGCGGGTCCCGCACGGTACGGACCTGCCCGCCGAACTCGTGGCGGAGCGCTGCGGAAAGGTGTCCCGGTGGGCGATCGGGCGAGCCTCCGTGACCCCGGAAGTCGGGGAGGACGACGAGGGGGAGATCGAATCACTGCTGACGCTCGCCGCGCAGGCGAAGGTGCTCGGGGACCTCGTCGGCACCTTCGGCGGATCAATCAGCCAACCGCAACTGGCACGCCTGCTCGAGGCCGCCCGGGAAGGTGGGCTCTCGCTGCGCCCGATCTCCATGGCCGCCGGAGGACCGCTCCTGATCCGGAGTCTCGCGGAGCTGACCACCGGCGTTTCCCGGCTGATCTGGATCGGCCTCGGAACCGGGGACTTCCCGCAGTCGGTCTGGAGCCGCTCCGAGCTGAAGGCCATCGCCGCCGCGGGGATCGCCCTTGACGACGGGCTCTCGACGCTGCGGCTGCTTCGCGCGAGAGAACGTGACGGTCTGCTCCGCGTGGCCTCCCGCCTTCTCGCGGTGGCCCTGCCCGCGGACGAGGAGCTGCGGCCGCACCCCCTCTGGCTCTGGATCCGAGGCGAGTGCTTCCCGAAGGACACCGATCCGGTGCGTCTCGAGGATCTCCTCTCCGGCCTTGGTGGCGACTCGGCCGCGCCCTGGCAATTCCCGACGGAGACACGGATGGCGATCTCCCCTCAGCCGGCGCGGGCGCTCTGGAATGTCGACCATGCCCTGGTGACCGAGCGCGAGAGGAGCTCCGCCAGCTCACTCGAGGACCGGCTGGCCTGCCCGCTCAAGTGGGTCCTGCACTACCAGGCGAAGCTCGCGTCGAGTCCCATCGCGCGCCTGCCCGACATGTTCCTTTTGAAGGGAAACTTCAGCCACCAGGTCCTCGCGGAGGTCTTTGGCGCGGGCGGGGAACCTCCGACCGAGGAAGAGGCCGGGGCCCGCATCCGGAAATGCATCGATGAGCGCATCGAGCAGGACGCCGCCCCTCTCGCCGAACCGGCCGCCCTGAGCGAACGCCGGGATCTCAGCCGTGCCCTGATCCGGTCGGCCCGCACGCTCGTTTCGGCGATGCACGCGGGCGGCTACCGGATCATCGACCTCGAGGTGGAGATCGAAGCGAGGGTGGCCGGACGCAACATCCATGGGTACATCGACTGCCTGGCCCGCCGGGATGACGACGTCGAGGCGATCATCGACTTCAAGTACTTCGATGGCCGCTACCGGTCGCTCCTCGAGGACGGCCAGGCCGTGCAGCTCGCCACCTACGCCGCCGCCCGCCACGCCGAGCGGGGGCGGACCGGTGAAGGAGGGCCCGCCCCCGCCGTGGCCTACCTGACGATATCGAACTCCTCCTTGCACACGCCCGAAGGCAGCTCCCTGGTCGGCGCGAGCCAGGCCCAGGTGCTTCCAAACGCGCCCGCAATCCAGACGGTCTGGCATCGCTTCGCGGAGGCGCTCCTGGTCGCCGACACCTGGCTGGAGGGCGACGAGCCAGTCCCGGCCCGGCCGTTGCAGGAGGCGCCTGCCTGGCCGGAAGGCGCGGACCTGGTACTCGACGGGAAAGCGGATCCGCAACGCGTTTGCAGGTACTGCGACTATGCGGTGCTGTGCGGCCGCCAGGAGGTGCGGTGATGACCGGTTCCCTGACAGTCGTCGGCGCGGGCGCGGGATCGGGCAAGACGACGAAGATCTGCGAGATCGTGGCGGAACGGATCGTCGCCGGGCTCGACCCGAGCCTGGTGCTCGCCACCACCTTCACGCGTACGGCCGCCGCGGAGATGAAGGGCCGCATCCAGGCCGCGCTGCTCGCGGAATCGTCGCTCTCCACCGAAGCGCGGATCCGCATGTCGGAACGGCTGGAACTCGCCGCCATCGGCACGGTGCACTCCGTCGGCCACACGCTGCTTCGAAAGTACGCGATTCCCCTCGGCCTCTCCCCGCGCCTCGAAGTGATGGAGGAAGGCGGAAAAGCCCGTCACCTGAAACGCCTGCTGACCCAGTCCGACCCCGACGAGTGGGTGAAGCTCGACAGCGTGGCGCGACGGCTCGGCCATTCGAAAACGCACGAACTCGTCCTGACGCTGCTCGATGCGAAGCGAGGCAACGACATCGGAGACCTGGCGTTTCGCGCGCAGCTGAAGGCCGGGAGCGCCCGGCTGCGGGAGCTCCTGCTGCTCCCGGGCGGGGACACCGAAGATGGCTCCCTCGATGCGATCTACGACCTGGCGAGAAAGGCGCTCGGGGCCATCCGGGCGGTCACCGACACCACGAAGACGACAAAGACCGCGGAGGAGAAGCTCGCCGCGATGATCGGCAGCCGCAGTGGCCGGTGGCAGGACTGCCTTACCCTGAAGAAGCTCACCGCGGGCAAGAAGTCCGGGGCGGACAGCAGCCTGGCCGACCTGCGGGCCGCCGCCGGGCGAGTGCGACGCTTCAAGGGCCTCCATGATGATGTCACGGCGTTCGTCGACCTGCTCACCGAGCGGGCCCTCAACCTCGACCGGGCCTACGCGCGCTACAAGGAAGAACGCGGCCTGCTCGACTTCACCGACCTCGAGGTGCTGCTGCTCGATCTCCTTTCCCGGGACGACCTGGCGGACACGCTCCGCGCCGACTTCGAGCTGGTGCTGGTCGACGAGTTCCAGGACACGAACCCGATCCAACTGGCCATTTTCGAGAACCTTCGCCGCCTGGCCGCAGAGAGCGTCTGGGTGGGTGACGAAAAGCAGGCGATCTACGGTTTCCGCGGGACTGACAGCCGGCTCATGCACGAGGTCTGGGCGCTGACGCCAAAGGGGTGCCGGGAGAATCTGCCGAAGAACTACCGGAGCCAGGCCGGCCTCGTGGCGATCGTCGGGGAGCTGTTCGAGCCGCTCTTCGGGGCGGAGGCCCGGCTCGAGGCGCACCACGCCCCCGAGGAGAGAGGGGTGGAGCGCTGGCTGCTTGGCGTCAGGAACTACGAGCAGGAGGCCGCGGCGCTGGCGGATGGGGTCAGGGAGCTGCTCGCGGAGGGGATCAGCGCCCGCGACATCGCCATCCTGACCCGAACCAACAACCGGGCCCGGACCTTCGCCACCGCGCTGACCGCTGCCGGTGTCCCCGCCTCCCTCTCTCTGCCCGGGCTGCTCAGCACGCGCGAAGGCGCTCTCCTGCTCGCCGGCCTGCGCCTGGTGGCGGACCGCCGCGACAGCCTGGCCGCGGCCACGATCGTACACCTGCTCTCCGACCCGGAGGCCACGACGCCCGATTGGCTCGGGGAGCGCCTTGGATCCGTTCGCAGGGACGAAGGCCAGCTCCCCTGGGATGGGCACGAGGTGCTCGAGCCGCTCCGGGCCATCGATCCCCGCGCCCTGCCGCCACTCGACGCCACGATCGCGGTGATGGACGCCCTCGATCTCGCAGAGAAGATCTCCGCCTGGGAGGACCCGTCCCGCCGCGCCCAGAACCTCGACGCCCTGTGCGCGCTCGCCCGCGAGTACGAAGAGGGCTCGACGGAGATGGGGGCCGCGGCGACCTTGACCGGCCTGATCAGGGTGTTCGAGAAGAGCGCGGACGACGGGGAGGACCACCGGCCGGCCCCGCGCGGCACCGACGCCGTGACGCTCATGACCTACCACGGAGCGAAGGGTCTGCAGTGGCCCGTGGTGATCCTGTCCGATCTCGACCAGGGTCGTGACCCGGACCTGTGGCGCCCCGCCCCGTGCGGCGGAGAGGTGAAGGACGGGAAGCCTCTTCAGAATCGGGAGATCCGGTTCTGGCCGTGGCCGCTCGGGGTCAGCGCCGTGCAGTTCGCAAAGAGGCTCCGGGGCAGCGGCCTCCAGGCGGATGCGTTGGCGAGCCCGGAGGGCGACGAGGCGATACGGCTCGATCGGGAGGAATCGGCCCGCCTGCTCTACGTCGGTTTCACGCGGGCGCGAAGAAAGGTCGTCCTCGCGCATCGGCCGGGAAAGTGCAGGTGGCTCGAGCTCCTGCCGGGAATCGAGGCGATCTTCGCCGGAGAGCCCGGGGAACATCCGCGTGCGGATTTCGGCACGAGCCTGGTCGTCCGGCAGATCGTGCCCCCCGGTGCGGACGAGGAGCCCCCGGCCCCGGTCCCCACCGCGCATTCGTGGCGCAGGGACACCGACCGGGTGACCGCCGATCACCCCGCCCGCCTGCGCGCCCCGAGTTCAGCGGCGCCGCTGGAAACCAGCATATCCGTGCACTCGGAACCCCTCCCGGGCCCCCACCCCTTCCCGGCGAAGACCCGACCGGAAAAGGAAACCGAAACGGGACTGGCGATTCACGCCTGCCTGGCGACGCTCCCGACGCTGCGCAACGCGACGCCGATAGAGAAGGCCACCATCGCCGCGAGATGCCTGCGCTCCTTCGGCGCCGAAGGCGAGGTCCTCCCCGAGGCCCTGGTGGCGGCGGGCGAGCGCTTGACGCAGTGGGTCGAGTCCCGGTTCCCCGGAGCGACCTGGCTCACGGAGGTCCCGGTCATCGGCATCCGCCCGGACGGCGGCTCCTGGTCCGGATCCATCGACCTGCTGCTGCGACTCGACGAGTTCCGGGTGATCGTCATCGACCACAAATCGACCCCGGTCCCGCAGTCCGTCTGGGCGAAGCACGTCAGAAAGTACTCCGGCCAACTGCTGGCCTACCGGGACGCTCTGGAATCCGCCGGCCAGACCGTCGAGGAACTCTGGATCCACTTCCCGCTGGGCGGCGGGGTGGCCGGTTTCGGGCGAACCCGAACGGAACCTCATGGGAGTGGCCAGGGTGGAGCTTCCGAACGGTGATTTGCTTCGGGCCGAAGTACACTGGCGTGAAGCTCACGGAATCGGACGGCGCGAGATGAAGATCAAGAGGCTCCGGAAGCAGGAGAATGACCGGGCATCAACGCTGCGCAATCTGCAGTACTGACGTTCAAGATCTTCGCGGCGCTCGCGGATTCTACATGACGCTGCCGGACTGCCGGCACGGTCGCCCGGAGATCGACCCTCCATTGCGGCAGGGCCGCGCGGTGTGAGCAGTCGCGGCTGCTCCGCTGCGCTCGAAGTGCGGAAGGCCTGTCGGCTCGTTCCGGACCCGGGTATGGAAGGCCGCGGACTCGTTCGGATCATCGACGTATCGGGCGAGGGCTACGCCTGCCCGGCGCGGCAGCAGCGGGCTCGTCTGGAAATCAGTGCGACCATTGGACCGAGAGCGCCTCTGCTCCCGATCCGGAAAGACGCGAGGAGGGCGCAACCTTCCTGGTTTCAACCGATGAGCAACGCCGCTTTGCGAGATGCAGCGGCCCTCGAAAACAGCAGGTTCTTTCCAGGCGGGACCAAGGGCCTTTTCGATCCGATCCGCCTGACCCGGATCGGGACCGGGCCCTCATTCGGATTGCGCGCCCACCACCCGTTTCGACCCGGTCTCTGAAGTTCATGTCCCTGCCATCTGGTAGATTGTCCGCGGTTTGGGAGACAATGGTTGAGGCCATGAGTGGACAGGGCGAAAGAGAGGTGTCGCGGGCTCATCTCGACACTTCGGCTGCGGACCGATACTCCGTTTTCCGGTTCATCGTGGCCGACAAGGCCGAGTTGTATCGCGAGGTCGTCGAGGTCTTTGCCCGGGCGAAGACCCGCTACCGGATTCAACTCCGCACGGAGGAGGTGGCGCGGGAACTTGCGGATGGCCGCGCGCGGCTCTCCGTCCCCGAGGAAGAGCTCGTCCCCACCCTCGACCAGCTCATGGAATGGGGAAACCTGAAGCGCACCCAGGACACCCGCGAGGTCGCGACGCTCGAGGAGTTCTACCGGCGCCGATCCCTCTACCAGCTCACGCCGGAAGGCGAGGAGGCGCACCGGGGCGTCGTCGGGCTCGAGGAGTTGCAGCACCGTAGCGGCGGACGACTCTCGGGGATCATGCTGCCCCGGATCGAGGAGAGGCTCGAGGCCCTCGGCCGGGAGCTCCGCCTTGCCTCCCCGGACCCGACGCGGCTCTACACCCTGCTCGGCGAGCTCCACGCGTACTCCTCCGACCTCGCCGAGAATGCCCGCCGCTTCATGGATCAGCTCACCGAGTCGCTGGAGTCGCTCGTCTCGACCGACGAAGCGTTCCTCGCCTACAAGAAAGCTGTTCTTCTCTACCTGGAGAGCTTCGTCGGGCTCCTGAACGAGCGTCAGCCGAGAATCATCGCCGCCATCCGGATGGTGGAACGTGAGGGTGCGGAGCGCATGGTCTCCCTCGCGGCCTCGGCCGACCAGGCCCCGTCGCCGGACGGGAGCGATCGCGGCCCCGTCCGGGAGCTGGCCGCGCGATGGCAGGCGCTGGCGAACTGGTTCTCGGGAGGAACTCACCGGGCGGCGGAAGCGGAGCATCTGCGCGATGCCGCGCTCGAAGCTATCAACCGCATCTTCCGCGTCCTCGAGCATCTGAACGAGAAACGGTATCGCCGGGTCAATCGAGCCGCGGACTACATGTCATTGGCGAAGTGGTTCTCGGACTCCACGCAGGCAGAGGCGGAGGAGCTCTTCATGGCCGCGTTCGGCCTCTTTCCCGCCCGACACTTCGAGCTGGCCGCGGAGGATGAGGAAGTGGAGCGGGGAAGGAGCTTCTTCGCCGCCACTCCGGTCGAAGTAGCTCCCCAGTTGAGAAAGGCGGGCCGGCGGGGCGCCACGGGCCGGGTCGGCGCGGCCGCGGACTATTCGGAGGGGAAGCGGGCCGCACTGCAATCGATCTGGGACCAGGACCGGAAGATCGCCCGGGCCGAAGTCCGGTTCGCGGGCAGGACGATACGCCTCTCCGAGCTGGGTGAGGTCTCCCCCGACGAGCTCAGTCTGCTGCTCGACCTCCTCGACGCGTGCCTGAGAACCGGGATGGCGCCGGATCGGCCGGCATTGGCCTTCTCCGGGGGTGGCCGCCACGAGGTCCGACTCGACCTCCCCGACCAGGAAGCGATCGCCATCGTGCACTCGATCCGGGGCCGGCTCCGGCTGCCCGACTACGCGCTCACCCTGACCGTACGGGGCGCACCGGGAGAGGATCGATGATCGATCGGGCGAACGGGGGCAGCGCGCTTTCGAGTCGTCTTGACGATCGCGAAATGACGGAGATCAGAGACGCCGTCACCGCCCTGCTGCGTCGCCCGCTCCTGACCTTCGAGGCCGCACCGGTCGAGTTCCCGAAGGTCCGCCGGCACCAGACCAGCCTGAAGGAGTGGTTCGCGGAGGAACTCGGCTACCGCCTGATCGTGGATTCGGAATTCGCGCGGCTCCTGAAGGTCCCTCCGCCGGTCACCGGAGCGAACCGGGTGCTCACCACGCCGTCGGGAGCGCCTTTCACCTCGCTGCACTATGCGCTGTTCTGTCTCGTGCTCGCCGTCCTCGAACGATCCGGGGACCAGACCACCCTCGAGGCCATCGCGAAAGACCTTCAGCTTCGCGTGGCCGAAATCGAAGGTTTCTTCCTCGACTTCGACCGGGCGGCCCATCGCCGGGCCTTCGTTCAGGCGGTGCGAACCCTCGTGGATCTGACCGTCCTTCGGCTCCTCGACGGGGACGAGGAGCGATTCGCCCGGGGAGAGAAGGGGGGTGACGCCCTCTATCGGGTGGAGCATCGTCGCCGGGCCTGCCTCCTCTCCTGTGGAACTTCTCCCTCCGCGGCGGAGAGCCCCGCGGACCTGACCCGCGAGGAGTATCCCCCCACCGCGGAAGGCGGCACGCGCCGCCACCGCCACCGGATCATGCGTATGTTGGTGGAGGAGCCGGTCCTCTACCTCGAAGACCTGAGCGAAGACGAGCGGCTCTACCTCCGCAGGCAGCGCTCCCGGGTGGAAGACCACCTCGACCGCGTCTGCGGTCTGGAGATCGAGGTTCGAGCGGAGGGCATCGTGCCGGTGGATGTCTCGGGCCGGGCCGGGGCCGGATCCTTCCCCGCGTCGGGGACCGTCTCGCACGCCGCCCTGCTGCTGGTGGAGGCGCTCTGCCGTCGTGCGCGCGGGGCCGGCGGAAGCGGGGAGAAAGCCGCCGGAGGTCCACCGCGGGACGCCGGGTTCGTCCCGATGTCCGATACCGAGGCCGCGGTCACGCTCGCGGAGCTTTCCGAGGAGTACGGGAAGTGGTGGCGGGCCGACGCGCGGGAGGAGGGGGGGGCGGCGCGGCTTGCGGCCGAGGCCCTCGAGTTGCTGGCCGCCTTCCGGCTGGTGGCCCGGCGCGAGGGTGGCGTGGTGCCGCTGCCGGCCATCGCCCGGTTCGTTCCCACGGCCCCCGAGGCCGGGCCGGAGCGGGAGGAGGAGCGATGACTCTCATCACGGTTGGGGCGGAAGCGCGCCCCTCTCCCCATCGGCCCACGCCGGCCAGCACCCGGTTCCAGCCGCTTCGGGCGGGCCTGCTCAATCTGTGGGAGTACGACGACCAGGAGTTCTGGTTCGAGGGCGGCCGGCTCATCCTCCGGGGCGGTAACGAGGCCGGCAAGTCGAAGGCGCTCGAGATGCTCCTGCCGTTTCTGTTCGACGCGGACCTCCGTCCCCACCGGCTCGACCCCTTCGGCGAAAAGGCGAAGACGATGCACTGGAACCTCGTGGGCTTCCAGGAGGACCGCAAGAGTGCCATCGGCTACACCTGGCTCGAGTTCGGTCGGCTCGAAGCGGACCGGCCGGTGTTTCTCACGATCGGCGCCGGCATGCGCGCGACCCTCGGTTCGAAACGGGTCCAATCCTGGTTCTTCGTCACGCCGCAGCGGATGGGAGAGGAGTTGGTCCTGACCGACGGCAGGATCCCCCTCACGAAGAAGCTCCTGGCGGAGAGGCTTCAGGAGAAGGGCCGGGTTTTCGAGCACGCCACCGAGTACCGGGGCACGGTGGACCGGGAGCTGTTCGGATTGGGGGAGGAGCGATACGCCGCGCTCGTGCATCTCCTGCTCAGACTCCGTCGCCCGCACCTCTCGTCGAAGCTCGATCCCGCCGCCCTTTCCGCACTCCTTCGCGAGAGCCTGCCCCCGTTGGACGCCGGCAAGGTGGAGCGGCTGGCGGAGGCTTTCGAACGTCTGGAAGATGAGGCGCGGCAGATCGAGGAGTTGTCCGCATCGCACCGGGTTCTCGGTTCGTTCCTCGAGGGCTACACGACCTACTCCAGGCAGCGGGCGCGGGTTCGCGCAGGCCAGGTCCGGACCGCCTTCACCCGGCTCGACGGGGTGACCAGGCGAGTGAGGGAGGCCACGCGCAACAAGGATGAGGCGGAGCAGCGGCTTCGTGAGCTGGCGGACCTCCGGGTGAAGGCGGAGCAGGAGTATGCCCGCCTCGGCGGAGTCCTCCGGGCACTCGAGGAGTCCGATGAGATGCGCGCCGCGGGCCGCCTGGCGCAACTCCGGAACCAGACCGGGCGCGACCGGGGCGCCGCCGCGGAGGCCCTGGAGAGAGCGCGGGAACTCGGGGCGGACCTCACGAAGGCCGGGGAGGCGGCGGTGCGGGCCGAGGAGAAGTCCCGGAACGCAAAACGGGAGGCGGAGAGCGCAGCGCACCGGGCCGTGGAAAAGGCGAAGATCGCAGGGATGCTCGAGCGCCACGAGGTCCACGCCGAGGCCTTCGACTCGGACCCGCAACAGGCGCGCCGCGCACTGGACACCGCGGTCGCCTCGCGCCTTCTCGAGGTGAAGCGGTTGCGCGACCTGGAGGGTCTCCTCGCCGAAGCGGAAGCCGCTCTCAGCCGGGCCCGGGGGCGCATGCAGGATGCGGCGGAGCGGGAGGAACGCGCGAGCGAGGCCGTCGTTGCGGCGAAAACGTTGCGCGACCAGGTGGAGGGGGAACTCGGCGAAGCCATCGCTTCATGGGTCGACGCCCTCCCCATCGAGGTTCCCGAGAGTGCGGCCGAGGAGATCTTCCAGGAGGCGGTGCGCCGGGTCGCCGGGGAGGAGCCGGTTCGCTCCCTCCCCGAGGCCATCGTCCGCCCTGGAATGGAGACCGCGGAGAAGAGCCTCGCCGAGCACCGCGACCGCTTGCGGGATGCGGAGAAGAGACGGGATGAGCTGGTCCTGGAGCGGGAAACCGTCCTCCTGGCGCGTGAGGAAGGTCCCCCCCATCGTCCCGGCCGATCCCCGGACCGGGAGGCTCTCCCGGGCGAAGCGCTCTGGAAACTATGCGACTTCGCTGCGGGCGTCCGTGAAGAGGTGAAGGCGCGGGTGGAGGCCGCACTCGAGGCGTCGGGTCTGCTCGACGCCCGGATTCTGCCGGAAGGGCGGCTTCTGGATCCCGACACCCTCGACTTCGTGATCCAGGGCGACGCCCCGGCCACGGGCCGCACGCTTTCCGACCTGCTCGTTCCGGTGCCGACCGGGGCTGTGGCCGAGCCGGCGATCCGCCGCGCTCTCGAGCTCGTCGCGGTCGCGCCGGAGAACGGTCCGGAGCCGGAACCTGAGAGTAGCGCCTGGATCGGCCTCGACGGCGCCTGGCGGATCGGCCCGCTTCAGGGTCGCTGGTCGAAAGAGAACGCGGAGCATGTGGGCGCGGGCGCCCGGGAGCAGGCGCGCCGGCGCCGAATTGCGATCCTCGATGCCCTGATCGAGGAGGCCGCCCGGGAAATCCGGGAGCATCTCGCGAGCGTGGACCGGATGCGACAGCACGTGTCGGACATCCGCAACGCGTTGTCGCGCTTCCCGTCCGTTTCGGCCCTGGTTCAGGCCAGGACGTCCCTGCGGGAGCGGGAGCGGATTTCCGCGGAAGCGCAGCGGGAGAAGGTCGAAGCGGAGCGGACGTTCCTGGCCTCTCGGGAGAGGCGGGACGCCGCGCAGGGCACCCTCACCCGGGAGGCCGCCCGGTTGGGGATGGCCGACCGGCTCGGCGCCCTCGAGGATCTCCGGGAGGATATCCGGGAGTACAAGAGTGCGGTGGCGAGGCTCGAGTCGGAATCCCGGTTCGCGCGCTCGGCCCGGCAGACCGCGGCGGAGCGGGGGGACGCCAGGCGTGAGGCCGAGCGCCGGAAGATCGGGCAGGACCGGCGGGTCGAGGACGCGTTGAAGACGGCGGAGGCGAGCCGGGCCGAGGCCGAGGAGCTTCAGGCGAGGGAAGGGAAAAGCGTCGCGGAGGTGCTGAAGCGCCGGGATGAGGCCCGCGGGAGACGCGACGACGTTGCGCGGTCACTGAAGGACAACGAGGACGAAAGGGCCGCGGCCGAGAGATGCGCGGGAGCGGCGGAGACCGCGCTCTCTGCCTCGAAGACCGAGCGGGGTCAGAGAGAGGAGGAGCGGGACGGGGCCGTCGCCTCGCTCGAGCGACTCGCGCAGACCGAGATTCTGACGCTCGCCCTTGGCGACGAGAAAGCCGGCCCCTCCTCATTGGGGCTGACGGCCGCCCTCGAACTGGCCCGGAGGATCGAAGCCGTGACCTCGACGGAGGGGATCCTCCCGGTGGATCTGGACCGGGGCGACAATCTCTGCAATGCGGGCTTCGGCCGCCTGCAGACGGAGCTGACCGTGGAGTACCGACCGGAGCGGAGCCGGATCGACGGGCTGCTGGTCGTCACCGTTCAGCACCTCGGCAGCCCCCATCGCGCGGGGGCCCTCAAGGCCAGGCTCGAAGAGGAGATCGCGAAGCGCAGAACGTTGCTCGACAAGGACGAACGCGAGGTGATCGAGAAGCACCTGCTCGCTGAACTCGGGCACCATCTCCAGGAGCGAACCGCCGCGGGACGCAGGCTGGTGGAGGAGATGAATCGGGAATTGGCGGAGCACCGGACGAATTCCGGCCAGCGAATTCGCCTGGTCTGGTCTCCGGCGGCGGAGACCGGGGACGGCGTCAAACAGGCGGTCGAACTGCTCAGAAAGGACGTCCGGCTCCTTTCCGCGCAGGAGAAGGCCGCGCTCGTGAGGTTCCTCAGGGAGCGTATCCAGGATGGCCGCGATTCCGAGGACGCCGGGTCGAATGCGGAGCGGGTCGGGCGGGCGCTGGACTACCGGGGCTGGCACGAATTCAAGATGTACATCGATGCGAACGGCGGGTCGCGGCAGTTGAGCCGGAAGTTCCACGCGACGGGGTCCGGCGGTTCACGAGCCCTCCTCGTCCACCTCCCACTTTTCGCGGCGGCGGCGGCGCACTATCGCTCAGCTCGAGCGGAGGCCCCGCATCTCGTCCTGCTCGACGAGGCGTTCGCGGGCATCGACGCGGACCAGCGGGGCAGCCTGATGGGACTGCTGGTGGCGTTCGACCTCGACTTCATGATGACCAACCACGAGGAGTGGGGCTGTTACGCGGAGTTGCCGTCCGTGGCGACCTACCACCTGCGCAGGCATCCCGGACGGCCGGGGGTGGCCGCGGTCCGCTTCGTGTGGAACGGAACCGAGCGCAAGGAAGACGATCCGCACCTTCGCGAGAAGACCGGGGAGTTCGACTGGTAATGGAGCGTTTCACTCTCTCGGACCTGGCGTGCGATCCGGCGCTGCGCCGCTTCCTCCGGCGGGCTCGCCGCCGGCTCGAGGAGACGGGTGGAAAACTGGAGGGCGTCTCCGTCTCGCTCCCCGACCCGACCGATGAGGAGCGTTGCCGGATCGAGCTCGTCCTCGGCGTCGTCAAGCGCGGGAAGGGCCTTCGGATCCCGCTGGATCGAACGGATGCGGCGCTGCGAAACTCCTCGCTCGGCGCCGGTCTGATCGAGTTGTTGGAGGAGGCGGGGGGGCCGCTTCGGAATCGCCCGCGGGAGAGGGATGCCGAGCGCCGCGCCGCGGACGGGTTCTGGGGTGATGCCGCGGCCCACCCGGCTGTCCTGAAGCACCCGGCCCTGGTGGAGTGGCTCGAGAAGATCAGGTCCTCGGGCCGGATCCGGCGCCTCGGAGGAGGGGAGCCGACGGATCCCGTTCTCGGCCAGGCGCTCGCGGTCCTTGCGGCGCTCCCCGCGGCGCGCGTGGACCGGGCTGTGCTGGCCGCCGATCTCTTCGGAGACGCGCACGCGCTCGACGACGATCGCCCGGTGGCGCGGCTCGTTCTCTCCGCTCTCGAGCACCTTTCGCGCGAGGGCGCGGCAAGCAGCGTGGATACGTCCAGAGCTGGCGGACGCCGCGCCCTGTGGGAGGACCACGGGGTCTGGTCCGACGCCATCTCGAGCACCGTGCTGCTCCTCAGGCTTTCGCCGCGGATCGACAGCCCCCTCACGCAGAGTCTGGCGGGCCTGTCCGCATCGGGTCTGGTGATCCCGGTGACGTTGAGCATGCTCGCCACGCAGACCTTTCGCTGGCCTCCTCTGCCGGAAGTCTTCATTACCGAAAACCCCACGGTGCCGGGTGTGGCGTCCCGTCGGCTCGGCGAGCGGTGCCCCCCGATGGTCTGCGTAAGCGGGATGCCCACTCTCGCGGCGCGACGGCTCCTCACCGGACTTCGGGAGGCGGGCATCCGTCTCCGCTATCACGGCGATTTCGGTGCCGGCGGCATCCGCATCGGAAACATCGTCATCGGCGAGCACGGCGCAGAGCCCTGGCGCTTTGGCACCGAGGACTACGAGCAGGCCCTCGCCACGTGCGACCGGGGAGCGAGGATCACTTCCCCGATTCCCGATGCGGTGTGGGACGAGCACCTCACCCCGGCGCTCCGCAGGTCGAGCCAGGAGATCCAGGAAGAGCAGGTCCTCCGCACTCTCCTCCTGGACCTGGAAAACGCCGAACCGGTCGCCTGACCACCGCATCGGTAGTCAACGCGAGGGGTATCTGCGCCGCTTGGGGACCTGCACGGACTTTCGGAGGGCGGTGCTCCGTCGCCGCCGCGCTGATCCCGAAGGCGCTCGCCCAGGGCCCTGCGCGGTCGACACGGAGATCGACCCTCCAATTCTTGATTCGCAGCCCTTTCGGTCATGTGCGCCCGCCCCCGCATCCCACCCAAAGCCGAGATTCGAGCGGAGCGAGCATCGATGCGTCCCCGGTCGTCCGCACCAGAGGCGAACAGCGAAGCGCCTTCGCCCGCCCCCGCATCCCACCCAAAGCCGAGATTCGAGCGGAGCGAGCATCGAGGCGTCCCCGGTCGTCCGCACCAGAGGCGAACAGCGAAGCGCCTTCGCCCGCCCCCGCACCCCACCCAAAGCCGAGATTCGAGCGGAGCGAGCATCGAGGCGTGTGGTGGTGTTCGCGAGGTTCCTTCTCCGGGGTCCGCTTCCGGCGTCAGCGTGTAGGGGGAGGTGCGCGCGGAGCGGAGCGAGCACGTGCCGTGGGGGACCACGGTCCCCCTGGGTGATGCACCGGGAGGAATCCACCAACACCGACGAAGGAGGTGTTGGTGGGTTCCGACCCGGCTGACGGCGCCAGCCGGAAGCCGACCCGCAGGTCGCTCCGCGACCGAAGGGTGGTGCCGGGAGTGGGACTTGAACCCACATGAGCCATGAGGCTCACTAGGCCCTCAACCTAGCGCGTCTGCCAATTCCGCCATCCCGGCACGTTCATCGGATGGTGCTTCGAGGGCCGGACGGGTCCGGCTCCGTTGAGCGGCAGATAGTATGCCTCGCGGGGGGGCGGGTCAAAGAAATCCGGGGTCACTCACCGGGCGGCTTCGCCGGGTCACCGCGCGGGATCACGGCGTGCCGGCCTCGCATTCTCTGAACCCGCGCTTCATCGGGCTTCCGGCCATCCGGGCTCACTCGCCATTGTCCGCCGGCATCATCTTCAGGGCGCCCTTCAGCTTTAGAATCGGCCCGGCCGGGTCGACGGAGACGTCGGAGGCGATTGCCAGCCACTCAAACGGATCCACCCAGAAGAGCGAGTTGAGGTAGTCCCGCACGGCCCGGGGGAACTCGACCTCTTCGCGCCGGCGCACGCGCAGATCGAAGCGAAGATCAGCCTCCTCGTTCAGCTTGATGGTGTTCCAGTTCGGATGCTCGCTGTTCAGCTTGATGATGGTCCTTTTGCGGAACTCGGCGTCGCTGAACCACGTCGCGTCGTAGGCCGACTCCCACCGCTGGTCCCGGAGATACGGACGGAGAGCCTCGACATCGAGGAAGGTGAACAGGTTGCCCGTCGGCCAGACCGCGTCGAGTGCGGCCTTGAACCGCTCGGAGTCGGCGAGGGATTCCCCCTCTCCGTCCGCCACCGCGAGGAATCGCAGGAGTTCAGCATCGTTGGTCGAGAAGATGAAGTAGCCGTTCTTGAGGGCGAAGGCGGGCTTCAGGAGGCCGAGGGACTGGTCCACGGTGAGGCCCATCCGATAGACCGGGCCGAATGGGCTGTCGGTCTGGGTCGGTCGGCCGAACCCGAAGCGGTCGTGGTCGCGGACGAAAAACTGCACCAGCTCGTTCTCGGTCAGGTGTTCGCGACGCTTCAGGATCAGCGTGACCCCGGGAAGCGGCAGAGGGGTACCTCCGGTGAAACTGTCGAGATCGATCTGGTCCGCTTCCGGGAGCCTCGAGAGCGCCAGGCAGGCTCCACCTTCGAACCACTCGCCGAGGGAAGCGGCGGTCTTCTTGAGATTCCATGCTCCTTCGCTCCCGCCCGGACCGGCGTCCGCGCCGAACATGAGGTCGCGGGTCCCCTGGTCGAGCGAGCGGAAGAAGTTCTCGAGGAAGTTCTCCGGGGTCATCTGGAGCCACTGGAAGGCAAAGGTCCGGCCGCCGGGGATGAACGACGCCGGAGCGGCCACGGCCTCGGCGATGTCGGTGCCTTGCTGCTGGTGGAACCCCCGGATCGCGACGGGGAACTCCCGCTCCTCCATCCGGATGCTGCCCGTGATGGCCATGGTGCGGTCATCCTCGGCGGTCAGGTTCAGGGAGATCGTGTTCGTGAGCCCCACCGGGAACAGGGTCCGGACGAATTCGCCGAGGCCGCTCGTCTGCTCGGCGCCGTTTTTCCCGGAAAGCTCGCAGCCGAGTTCCCGGTCGGACCGGTTGACCCGCAGCCAGACCGAAAGGCCCGGTTCCTGCGGCATCTCGCCCTTGTTGAAGTCGTAGTAGAACCACCAGAACCGCGGCAGGCTCTTCTTCCCCTGCTGGTCCTCGCCGCTCGCCAGGCCCAGGTGGACGACACGCTGCATCAACTCCCGGCTGTTGCTGAGCACCAGGACGTCGCGGATCCGCTTGAAGAAGAAGAACCGCGCTTCCTCCGGAGCATCCGGGCGGATGTTCTCGGCCCCGACGTCGTACTCGAAGAAGTCGCGGTAGCTCTTCAGGTTCGGGATCCGGCTCTGCACCGGGCCGTAGCTCAGAACCTCCATGAACTTGGCCTTCGTCGATATCCGGGTCAGGACGACAAACGGCGAGTTCATGATCTTGTCGCTCAGGTTTTCCCCGGGGCCGGTGAGATTCCCGGCCACGATGACCTCCCTCCCCACCACGTCGTCGAGGATCGAGAACTTGCCGGCGAAGGACGGCAGCGAGGCGTTGATCTGATCCTCCACCTCCCGAATCGGCCGGTAGAGGTACTCCTGAAGCTCCATACTGCTCTCGACATCTTCCCGCACCGGGCTCTCGAGCACGTTCGTCCGGTAGAAGGTCGATTGACGGAGGTTGCCCCAGGGGGAGTGAATCAGGTAGTTCATGTCCTTCGGGAGGAAGGCCACGAGGTTTTCGACGTCTGATTCGAGGGGGTTGAACAGCGCGAAACAGAACCCCGCGTACAGGACGATCAGGAGAATCAGAAAACAGACTCCTCGACGGAGCCACTTGTTCCTTCGCATGGTGTCCCTCTCCGGGGGTTAATCTAGAGGGTCGGCCGCTGGGAGGTCAAGATCGGCAGAACTCCCGACATTTGACGCGATGCCTGCACCCTTGCTTCCATTATTCTGCAGCGCTATGGAGACTGCATGAGCAGCGTACCCAAGGTGCTCCTGGTTGCCGAACCCGGCAAGGATGGGGCCTTCCGCCACGTGGAAGGGCTCCTTCGCCACCTGATGGACGCCGGAATACCGGCGGGCTATGCCTATTCCCGAAAACGAACCTCCCCCGGCCAGAAGAGGCTCCTGGCGGACTGTGCCGAGCGCGAGGTGCCGATCCTCGACCTGAAGGTGGGCAACGTCCCCTGTCCCCGGGACCTGGTGGCCTTCCGCCGCCTCCGCCGATTCGTCGCCGCGCACGGGTTCAAGGTGGTCCACGCCCACAGCTTCAAAGCGGGATACCTGGCTCGTCGGCTGCGGCAGGTACCGGTGATCTACACACCCCACGCCTACTACAGCCTGGTTCCGCGGCGCTCGCTCTCCCGGGGCATGGTGGAGAAAATCGAGCGGCGCCTGGCCGGCCGCGCCATCACGGTCAACGTCTCTCCGGACGAGCGCGACTACGCCCTGGAGTACCTGGGGGTCCGGGAAGACCTCTACCGCATGATCCCGAACTGCGTCGACCACCACCTGTTCCGCCCCGTCGGTGAGGAGGAGCGGCAGGATCTCCGCGCGACGATGGGCGCAGCCGGCGACTCGGTGCTGCTCGGCGCCATCTCGCGAGTTTCCTGGCAGAAGGACCCGGAGACCCTCCTTGCGGCCTACGACATCGCGCGGGAGCAGGACGAGAAGCTCGAGCTCGCGGTGGTCGGTGCGGACATCACGAAGGGGATCGACAGCAAGCATCCGCCGATCCATTTCGAGCACTACGACCAGACGCCTCCCTTCTACCAGGCCCTCGATGCGTACGTCCTGCCGTCCCGCTACGAGGGACTGCCGATCACCGTGCTCGAGGCCATGGCGACGAACCTGCCGTTGATCCTGACCGACGTGACCGGGAACCGCGGTTTCGGCACTTTCCCGCTGAACAGCCTGACGCTGGTCAGGAGTGAGTCCCCGGAGGATCTTGCGAAGGCCATGCTCAAGCTGGCCGCGAAGGTGCGGGACGGCTCGGCGCCCGAACCGAACCATCGCGACGTGGTGGTGGACCGGTTCTCACCGGAGCGGGTGTACGGCGAACTGAAGGATCTCTATCGCGAGATTGCCGAATGAGAGTGATCCGGATCGCGCTGCGCGTGCTGGTCCGGGTCGTCGCGGTGCTCTCCGTCCCGCTGGCGGCGGCGCTCTACTTCTACAGCTTTCACCTGCCCGGGATCGTTGAGTCCGAGATACTCGCGGCGCTCGAAGGGCTGGGGCTGCCGGACGCGACGGCGCGGGTCGTCGGCATCGGCCTTGACGGAGCGGTGCTGACCGACCTCGACCTCGATGGGACCGGCCGGGTTCGCGTCGAGACCGTCGAGGTCCGCTACCGTCTTCGCGAGGTGCTGGACGGGCACATCCGGAACATCACTGTGACCGGCCTTTCGCTGACTCTTGGCTACGCCGGCGGGCAACTCGACCTGGGACCACTCGGCCGGATCGAAAGCACCGGGGAGGGCGGCGGCGCCGGCGAGCTGCCCTTTCTGAAGATCAACCTGCGGGCTTGCCGCCTGATCGTCGACTTCGAGGGGGAGATCCGGCATTTCCCGCTGGATGGGTTGCTGACGAACGCCGGGCAGGGCCGGATCGCCTTTGCGCTGACCTCGCGCTTCATGGAGCAGCCGGTGGCGATCGAGGGGCGCGCCGACATCGCGGAACTGGCGGTCGATGCGCGGGTGGCCGGCAACGGCTTCGCCGCCACGGTTCTCTACGAGCAGGCCCGGGACACGCTCGCTTTCACGGTCGCCGGCCGGCGCGATCGGCTGTCGCTCTTCCTCGGGGACCGGCCTCTCGTCGGGGAGGGCCTCGAGGTCGATCTGCGGGGCAGGGTCTCACAGGGAAAGCTCACGCGGGCGAGCCTCGCAGCGAAGGCGGATCGCGTCGAGTTCGATGGCCGTGTTCTCCGGAACCTGACGGCCGATCTCGGCGGGGACATGGATCTCCTCACCGGTTCCGTTTCGGCCCGATGCGACCTGGTGGAGGTCGGACTCGATGTCGGGGAGACGGCCAGCGCATTCGTCGGCGGGGTGATCGGGGTGTATCCCACTTCGCAGCCGCTCCGGGTGGAGTTGATGGCCGTCGATGCGAAGCTCCGGGATCTGGATGTAGCCGGATTCGAGGGGAGCGTCGAGGCTGAGGTCGTCGGCGAGGTCACGGAGGAGGGCGCGAAGCTCGATATCCGTTCGGCGGAGATTTCGGGACAGGTCGATGCCGCGCCGGGGCCGCTGTCGGTCCGGTTGGGAGAGCCCGGGACGGTGACCGCGACACTGGCCGGGCCGCTCGACTGGCGTGCCGGGTTCCCGGAGGTGCGGGTCACCGCGACGCCGACGCTCGAGGGGATCGGCACCGCGGAGGTTCGCGCCGTGGCGGAGGGGACGGCGACGCCGGACCAGATCGTCGCCGTGGTGGCCCCGGGGAGTGGGGTCAAGGCGGCCGCCCTCGGCTTCGGCGGGGTCACGGCGGAAGGGCTGGCGGTCATGTTCGGCGGCACGGTGACGCTGCTGCCCACACCGATGAAGATCACGGTCGATGGCGTGGCCGAGGTCGTGGCCGATGCGATCCGCGGCCGGGGATGGGATGCCGGGCTCGTGACGTTCTCCGGGGCCGGGCAGGTCGCTCGAAAGGAGGGCTCGCTCGAATTCTCCATGAACGGCCCGGCAACAGTCACCGCCGCATCGGTCCATGTGGGTAAGCTCTCCGCCGTTGAGTTCGCCGTGGAATCGGGCCTGCGCCTCTCCATGACTCCGGAGAAGATCGACGTTTCAATTCCCGGCACGGCGGCCCTGATCGCCGCGGCAGTCCGGTACGACGAGTTCGAATTCGAAACCCTGGCTCTTGGCCTCCACGGAACTGCGGAGGCAATCGCTGGTGACTTCGCTGGCGGGATAGAGCTGATGGAGTCGCTGATCGTAGATGGCCCCGCGCTCTCGTGCGAAGTCTCCGATCTCGTTCTGCAGGGGGCGGGTCGTTTCGGCAAGACCGGAGACATCGAGGCTGTCGGCCACGTCGCAGCCACGATGATACGGGGCTCATCCGAAGCCGGAAACTTGAGCTTGGATGACCTCCGTCTCGACCTGCCCCTCGTCTGGGGAAAGCCGGAGCGAGCCGAGCCGGGGACTCTTCGGATCGGGAAGCTGAAGCTCCTCGGCCAGACCTTTCCGGGACCGAGGCTCGCTCTCGTCCAGGAGGGCGAGGGGATCGAGTTCGAAGGGGACTGGCCGGCCACCGGGAGCGCACTCTTCAAGCTCTCCGGCGACGCCAGGCTCACGTCGAAGGGCCTGATCTCGAGGACGGAATTCACGTCCGAGCCGTTCTACGTCGCCCCGGCCGGTCCGTTCGGGGCGATCGTCAAACGGCGATCCGGGGTGGCGTTGACCGGGGTGGTGAGCGCGAGGGGGCGGATCGTCCTCGACCGGGGCCGCATCGAGCCGGAGGTCGTGATCGGCCTCTCCCAGGCGGAGGTGTCCTACCAGGAGGACACGATTGCCCTCGGCAATGTGAACGCCGAGGTCACGATCGACTCTTTCCCCCCGACCACGCCCGGCGGGCAACGCGTGAGTTGGGAGAGCGCGCGTTTCGGGAAGATCGATTTTGGTGCGGGCCTGGTCGAGTTCCAGCTCGAGCGAGGAAATGCGATCGCGGTGGAGCAGATTCGCGTAAGGACGCTGCCGCGCGGGGAGGTCTGGGCGCATTCGTTCCGGGTGCACCCCGCGAACCTGGACCTCGCAATCGAGCTCTACTGCCAGGACGTGAGCCTGTCGAGGTGGCTGACGATCTTTGCCGAGGACAAGGCGAGCGCCGAGGGCCAGCTCTCCGGGCGGCTTCCGATCCGGATCAGGACGAAACCGAAGTTACGGATCGACTTTTCGCCCGGCTATCTGACCGCCGCACCGGGTGGGTGGTTTCGGGTCCACGACATGCGGGCCGTCACGGAATTGCTCGACGAGCACATGCCCTCCATTGTCGGGGAGACGGACTACTCGCAGGTGGTGAAGGAGCGAGTGGTACAGGCTTTGCGAAACTTCGAGTATTCGACGCTCAGGTTCGAGATCATACAGAATGAGTGGAACCAGACCCTGCGGATCAAGGCGAGTGGTCGAGGCCGGGAGATACCGGCGGGGCTCAAGAATGCGCAGGAGCTGGATCTGACGGTTAACGTAAACGGCTTCGACACCCTGATCGAGACCGCGCTGGCGATGAAGCTCGGGATCGAGAAGTTGTTCAAGGGTGACTGAGAAGCCGGAGGGAGGCTACCGATGCGAGCCTTTTCCATGTGCCTGATCGCAGCGATCCTGCTGCTGGCGGGCTGCAACACCACCCACACGGTGACAGTGGAACCGATCGAAGTGAAGAAGCTCGAGATCGAAATGAACATCAACGTGAAAGTGGACAAGCAGCTGGATGACTTCTTCGACTTCGAGGACGAGTTCGAAGAGGGAGGAGAGTGACATGAAGGCAATGACGATTGCGATGACGGGTCTGTTCTGTCTCTTCCTGGCCCTGACCGCCATGGCCGACGACGCCGCGGAGATCGGGAAGCTGAAGGAGAACTTCAAGAAGCGCTACCCGACCATCCTCAAGCTGAAGGATGCCGGAAAGATCGGCGAGACCACGAAGGGCAAGATCGGCGCGGTGAAAGCGGCCTATCTCGAGGAGAAGGCCTCCGGTGAAACGACCGTCAGGGCGATCATCGCCGCCGAGAACACGGATCGCGACCGCCTCTATGTCCTTATGGCCAAGCAGGCCGAGACCACGGTCGACAAGGTCGCCGCGCGGGCGGCGAAACGGAACTTCGGCAAGGCCTCCCTCGAACACTACCTCAAGCTGAAGTCCGGCAAGTGGGTGAAGAAGAAGGACTACAAGCGGAATCCGCGGTGAGGAGAAGCTCCGGGGGCTGCTCCGACGCGCCCTCAACCTGAGCCGGCTTGATCTCCCTCGAGCGGGCTGGCCCGGGTCGGAATCCGGGATACCAGCACGAACGCGATCACGCCGAGCACGGCCACCAGCACGCGCACAAAGGGAATCGGATCGAAGAACGCCGCCGAGCTGCCGAAAGAGAGGACGATCAGCACCAAGGCAATGCGTTTCGCCCGCCGCGGGATCGTCTGGTGCGCGCGCCACTCACGGATGATCCGCCCGAAGAAGCGCGTTCGCAGCAGCCAGACGTTGAGCTTTCGCGAGCCTCGAAGGAAGCACGCCCCGGCCACGAGCACGAACGGCGTGGTCGGCAGGAGCGGCACGAACACCCCGATGGCGCCAACCGCCAGGAACACGAAGCCAAGCAGCACGAGCACCCACCGCACGATGGGGTTTCCGGTGACTCGGATATCGCTCTTCGCCTTTTGCAGAATCGCCTCCGCTCGCTCCACGCCACGGGCCCGTCTGGAAAGAACGGCCGCATTCCGGGGCCGCTGCATCCCGCGAAGCTGCGTTGCCCGTCGGTTGAAACCAGTATGGTGCGCCCTCCTCGCGCCTTGCCGGATCGGGCACAGCGGCGCTCTCGGTGCAACGGGCGCACTTCTTTCCAGACGAGCCCTGTGCGCTTGACGTGTCGACTCCCCGCAGCATACGCAGATTCTGCGCAGCACTCTCGATTGGCCCGACCCGGTCGATGAGTCCGGGCGCCTCCCGCCTGCAATGGGTCCTGCCCACGCGGGACCCGGGTCTGGCGGCGGGGAATGCGCTGCGATCCCGGATTGCGTCCTCGACGATCGCGGCAGCGGCGTCATAATAGAGGTGGAGCTTCTCGATCACCGCCTGCTCCTCGGGTGTGCCCGGCGCGCTTTGGATGGTTGCGCCGTTCAGATCCGTCGGGTCGGCAAGCGCGGGGAGAAGGATGAGGAACGGTATCGGAGAATATTTTCACGGTTTGCCGCGCCCGCGGCCCCGCCCCCGCGTCTTCTTTTCCAGACCCCGACATTTCGCCGGGGCAGACCGGCCGCCAGCAACCGCGGACAAACCGCGAAGGAGAATCTCGATGCTGCGAGTTGCACTCATCGTGTTGTTGCTGGCCGGGGTGGTCACGGCCAACCCCACACCTGGTTCGTGGCAGGCGGAAAACTGGGGACAGGACCCCGAGGCCTCCAAGCTGCCCTCGAACCCCGGGTCCCGGACGAGCTATCTGGACGTCTATGCCGGCGCCACCGCGAGCATGGTGGATGCCTATCTCTACACCTCGATATCGACTGGCGACCAGCAAGCCATCGGTTCGGACAAGGCCACCGCCTGGTTCGGTCTCAAGTTCGTCGGCTCACCCAATGCCACGAATCACAAGTGGAAGATCATCACGAAGATCACCGGTTTCGGGTGGGCGTACGCCGAAGCCGTACTCGAGGCTTCGTGCTGGGGTGAGTCGCTTCAGTACATCAGCGTGACCGGAGACAACACCAACAAGGATGGTGGCCAACTGGCTGTGCAGGACAACGCAAAAGTCAACCTGGCAATTTCGCTTCCCAAGTCTCTGAGCATCACCTTCCCGAAGGCCGCAAGGGCGCTCACTCGGGATGAGTTCAGAATCTCGAACAGCGTCTGCACCATGGGCAGCGGAAAGGCATGTCGGGTTCGTGTGGACAACAAGGCCCAGGCAAGGGGCGCAGCAGCCAGCACCGTTCAGGTTGCCGCGGTCTTGATGAAGGCAGACCTCGACGTCGAGATCGAGATGATTGGCTTCTGCGATTTCGCCGGCCTCGAGATAACAGACCGCCTCCTCCTCTCCGATGCCCCTGACGATGGCAGCACCGCCGAGGTAACTCCGCCGACCGGAGGCATGGTGAGAGGCGAAGGTGAGGTGCCGACGGACATGCCGACAGAGGATGAGCGCGAGGGCAAGGACACCAGTGGTCCTACCATCGATGCAGGGGACCTTCCAAAGGTGCTCCCACACGACTTCGAGGACAAGCCCCCGGTTGATTCGGGAGCGAAAGTGGAGGGCGACTGACAATGAAGAGCGTCGCGCCGGTCGGGATCCTGATGATTGTACTTCTGAGCATCATCGTCATCTTCTTCCGTGACGGAGAAGACGTGTTGAAGCCAAGCCCGAAAATGGAAACGGAATCGACCACCGCTGTCGTGTCGGGAGAGGTTCTGGACTCGACCGGCGCACCTCTGGGCGGCATTCCCGTGCGGGCGATCGACAGCGCCCCCTCGGGAAACGCCACTCGCGTCGAAGCCGTTACCGATAACGAGGGGAGGTTCTCACTGACCGTCTCCCCAGGCCGGGGGATCTTCGAAATAAAGGCCCTTCCCCCAGGTCGCACCGCATTTCCGCTGAACTGCATCGTTTCTACATCGCCCCTTCTGGAAACCGAGGTCGTTCTCCGAGAGCCCGAGCAGATCGGGCCGGCGCCAGCCGGCCCGAATGTCGCGGGAGAGGTAAGCGACCAGAACTGCCGAGCCGTTCGGGGAATCACCATCGTGGCCGTGAGCAAGTCCGGGAAAACTCTCGCCCGCTCCGTCACCGATGAGGCCGGCGCGTTCAGCATGGTGATCGAGACGGTGCCGCCGTTTACGCTCCGGATCCAGGAGTACGCAGAAGTGGAACTGCAAGTCCCCATTCTCCCCAGTCTCTACAACTCACTGCTCGTCGTGACCCCGAAACCGAGGGAGGAGACACTCTATCTGGAGCCTCGTGGAGACATCACCGCCACCGATCGTGTACTCAAGATCCTGATCCTCCATTCGATGGTAGGCCGGCAGGATACAGGGCAGTTGCGTGTCGAGGACTCCCCGTGGCGATTCGAAGGAGTGCCCTTTGGGACCTATGACATCCGTGTCTGGAACGACGACCTCGCGGGGCTGGTCCGTAATTTCAGGTTCGACGAAGAGAACCGCAAGGCGGTGGTCGAGCTCTCCGCACCCGCCTTCGTCGGCGGCGATACGGAAGTCCGTTCGCGAGCAGCGCTGATTCCAATCCCACCCATGGGTGAGACCTTGCTCAGCGAAACACGTGAGGAGGATGGTCGCAGCGGCAGAGTGCGCCGCTCACTCATGGACACCGAATGCAGGAGCAGGGATTTCAAATTCAAGCACGTGCCCGCCGGTGACTACATCCTCCTGGTTACCGCCATTGGATACGAGCCTCTTGAGATGCCTCTGGCGCTGGCACCTGGAGAGAATCGGAATCTGGGATTGATCCCGATGAAGAAGGCAACCGGTTCCGCGCACTTCTATCTGAACGACCGGAACCAGGAAACCAACGAACACGGCTACCTGCTGACGCTCTACACCACGCAGGGAGACGTGCTGGAGTACAAGACGGATCCTGGAGAGAGCGCGCACGTCACCATCACCAGCCTGTGCGAGGGTACCTGGTGGTATCGGGCGGAACGCCGGATGGCGGGAGGGAGCCTGCGGTCTGTCAATTCCGATCTGTCGTTTGTCGTCAATCGGGACCAGAAGACCGAGGTCGAGGTCGACCTGACCTGGCGGTTCGAGTAGCCGGAACGCACTGT
The DNA here is from genome assembly GCA_024274785.1 of Planctomycetota bacterium. Taxonomy (GTDB): domain Bacteria; phylum Planctomycetota; class JAJSAM01; order JAJSAM01; family JAJSAM01; genus JAJSAM01. The sequence continues at coordinate 38,404 of JAJSAM010000033.1, forward strand.
TTCAGAGCAGGGGCTGGATCCGCTGCAGTTCCTTCCTGGCGTAGGCCACGATCTCCGGGTTCGGATGTTCCATGGTGGCCTGGAGGAGGTACTCGCGGGCGCGGAAGTACTCGTTCCGGTGCCGGGAGAGGATGACGCCCAGGCGGAACTTCGCCTCGGCGGCGTCGGGTCCGCCGGGGTAGTGCGCGAGGTAGCGGCGATAGGCCTTCAGCGAGGCTTCGAAATCGCCCTTGCGGAACATCTCGGCTGAGATCTCGATCTGCGCCCAACCCGGCAGAGGCTTGGCGTGACGCATGCGGAGATAGTCCTCGTACCGGTCGATCGCCGCATCGACCCGCCCCTCCTTCACGTTCTCCGCAATGGCCTCTTCGATGCCGAAGAATCCTTCGCCGTCCCGATGCGTCTTCGCGCGCGGGCTGACGTATTCCGATCCGGAGGGGCGCGTCGGCTTCACGTTGATGGTCGGAGGAACGGGGCGGGCGGGTGAGGTGCGCCCCGGTGAACTCTGGCTCTGCCGGCGTGTCGCACCGCGCGGAGCGAATCCGGTGTGCTCATCCGCCCTCGTGACCCGGGTGCTCTCGAGCAGCCGCTTCTTGGCCAGGACGGCAACGCCCACCCCGACCGCGAACCCCCCGACATGTGCGGCGTAGGCCACGCCGGTGATGTGGCCGGAGGTCAGCACCAGCCAGTTGAACAGGTTCTCCGCGATCCAGAACCCGAGGAACCACCGACTCTCGATCCGCAGCACACCGAAGATGAAGAAGATCCAATAGAAGATCCGGATGCGCGCCTTGGGGAAGAGGACCATGTAAGCACCGAGCACCCCGGCGATCGCACCGGAGGCGCCGATCAGCGGAGCGCCGCTGGCGCCGCCGGTGAAGACCATGTACGCGCCGTCGGCGAAGAGCCCGGAAACCAGGTAGAAGCCCAGGAACGGCAGGTGCCCGATCTTGTCCTCGACGTTGTCCCCGGCGATCCACAGGAAGAGCATGTTCCCGAGGATGTGCATGAGGTTCCCGTGCAGGAACATCGACGTCAGGAACGTGTACCAGACCACGTCATTGGGGACGAGGCCGTACTCGAGGGCGATACGGTTCGGGAGACCGCCGAAGGAGTGGCTGCCGAAGATGTTGGCGATGAGAAAGACGAACGCATTGGCCCCGATCAGCCCGTAGGTCACTACCGGCGTCCGAGCGGACGGATTGTCGTCGCCAATGGGAATGAAGAACATAGGTCAAACGCGCCCGGGCGATTACCCGCCCAGCTTGTGCACCTCCGTCACCACCATGTCGCCCAACTCGTCGGTACCGTAGACACCGGCGTTCATTGATTTGATATCGTCCCCGGAGAGGAGATTGCTGAGCGCATTATCGAGGATCCTCGCGCCGTCCTCTTCCCCGAGATGGGCGAGCATCATCTGCACTGCGGCGATCGTGGCGATCGGGTTGGCCTTGTTCTGGTCCTTGTACTTCGGGGCGGATCCGTGGATCGACTCGAACATCGACACCTGCCCCGGGTGGATGTTCCCGGAAGCGGCGATACCCATGCCGCCCTGCACCATGGCGCCGAGGTCGGTGATGATGTCGCCGAAGAGATTCGTGGTCACGGCCACGTCGAACCACTCGGGATTCTTCACCATCCACATGCAAGCCGCGTCGATGTAAGCATGATCCTGCCTGATGTCGGGGTACTCCTCCCCGACTTCCGCGAAGGTCCTCGTCCAGAGATCCTGGGCCCGGACGGCGTTCGCCTTGTCGACCAGGGTGACCTGCTTGCGCTCCCGCCCCATGGCCAGCTCGAAGGCATAGCGAACGACCCGCTCCACCCCGGCGCGCGTGTAGACCATCGTCTGGGTGGAGACCTCGAGAGGGCTGCCCTTGTGCACGAACCCGTGCATGCCGGCGTAGGCGTCCTCGGTGTTCTCGCGGACGAAGATCATGTCCACGTCTTTGGGAGTCTTGTCCTTCAAGGGACAGAGGCGCTCGTTGTAGAGCTTGATCGGGCGCAGATTGACGAAGAGATCGAGGTCCCACCGGATCGCACCGATGATGCCTCGCTCGATCAGCCCCACCTCCACGCGAGGGTCACCGATCGCGCCGAGCAGGATGGCGTCGAAGTCCCGCCGGAAGGTGTCCATCATCCCGTCCGGGAAGATCACGCCCGTCTCGAGGTAGTGATCCGTGCCATACGGCAGGTCCGTGACCTCGCAGGTGAAGCCCGCCGTTTCGCCGACGGCCGCGAGAACCTTCAGGCCCTCCCGCACGACCTCAGGACCGATACCATCTCCGCCAAGTGCCGCTACTCGGTGTGCCACGTTCAATTCTCCCAGGGAGTGTACAGAGTGACTATTCGCCTTTGAATTCAGCTTTGCGCCGCTCGAGGAAGGCGGTCAGGCCCTCCTTCACGTCGGCCGTCGAACTGACGAGGCCGAAGAGGATCTCCTCGATCGCGAGCCCTTCGCCGAGACCCGGATTCGCTCCGCGCACCATGGCATCGATGGCATAGGACACCGCGATCGGGCCATTCTTCATGATCTTGCCGGCGAGCTTCCGGCACTCGCCCATCAACTCATCAGGCGCGCAGACCTTGTTCACCAGGCCCATACGGAAGGCGTCATCGGCGCCGACCATCTGGCCGGTGGCGACCATCTCGATGGCCCGGCCCAGCCCCACGATCCGGGGCAACCGCTGCGTGCCGCCGTAGCCCGGAATGATACCCAGCGTGACCTCGGGGAGCCCCATCTTCGCCAGCTCCGATGCATATCGGATGTGGCAGGAGAGCGCGGTCTCGAGGCCCGCGCCGAGCGCGAAGCCGTTCACCGCACCGATCACGGGGACGCTACACCCCTCGATGGTCGAGAACAGGAGCTGCCCCTTGGCGGAAACGTCCTTCGCCGAGACGGCCGTCATCCGCACCAGTTCCGCGATGTCCGCTCCCGCCACGAACGCCTTCTCCCCCGCCCCGGTGAGGATCACCACCGCCGTGCCGTCGGGAAGATTCAGGAAGGCGTGCGTGAGTTCGCTGATGGTTTCGTCGTTCAGCGCGTTCAGCTTGTCGGGGCGATTCACCGTGACCGTGGTGATGCCGTCATCGAGCACGACCAGGATGTTCTGATAGTCCATGGAGACCTCCGGATTGAATGGGTTTCCGAGTATAGGCTAGCGCGCCACGTAGGTCCCGCCGTTCTCCATCGCCAGGGTCGACATGAAGGCGGCGTTGTGATCGCCGATCCCGATGGTGTGGATGGTGATGCGCTTCAGGCGGTTCCACTCCCGGACCGCCTTGATGATCTTCTCCCAGTCGTCCAACTGCCCGTCCGGCCTGGTGGGCGAACCGTCGGAGAGCAGGAAGATGGTGTCCGCTCCGAGACCGTAGTTCTTGTCGGTCGCCCCCATCCCCGCCACCCGGAACGCCAGGTCCATGGCATCGAAGATATTCGTGGAAGAGGCGGCCTCGAGGTCCTTTACCCAGTTCATGGCAGCCTTCTTGTTGCCCTTGTTAGCGGGCATCATCCGATCCTTCCACTTCTTCACGATGTCGTTGAAGACGATGAGGTTGAACGCGCCTTTCGGGGCGAAGTTCTTCACCACACGCAGCAGTTCGTTCTTCGCCGACTGGATTTTCGGGACTCCGCTCCGGCCCTCCCCGGCCATGGAGCCCGAAACATCCACGACGAAGATAGCCCGGCTCGTCTCGATCGGAATGCCGTAGTACCCACCGTCCCGGCCGCCGCGGCCCACCGGATGCCCGCCGAGTGCCTCTCCGTCGTCGCCGCCGTACTCGCTCTTGTGTTCCTCCAACCAGCGACGCCAGGCATCTTCGGTCGAACCGAACTTCTGCCCGGTCAGCTTCTGCAGGGCCCGGCCGCAGTCCTCCTTGAGCCTCCCCTCCTCCTTGCTGATCTGGTCGATCAACGGACCGACCGCACCCTTCTGGCCGATTTCGCCGAGCGCTTCAATCGCCGCGGAGCGCACCGTCCAGGCCTTCTCCTTCAGCATCCCGAGCAGCCCCTTCAGGGCCTCCGGCGCCTTCATCCTGCCGCAGGTGATCGCCGCGGTCATACGCACCCGTGCGTCCTTGTCCTTCAGCGCCCGAACCAGGTACTTCACCGACGCGGGCTCCGCGATCTCGTCGAGAGCGGCGGCGACGATCTGCCGTGTCTTCCAGGTCTTGCCGCCGGAGAGCGCCTTCTCGTAGAGGTACTTCACGGCCTCCCGGTCCCGCATGGAGGAGAGTCCGTCCTCGATGGCCGCCAGCACGCCGGCTTCTCCGGTGATCTCTTCCTGCAGCCGGCCGGACTCCCGCTTCAGGGTCTTCACCGCGGCGTGAGCCTCCGCCGGCAACCGTAGCTCCTTCTCGAACATCTGGCCGCCGAGGTACTTCTCGATCTGGTCATCGACCTCGGCCTTGCGCTCGATCATGGGGGCCAGAATACGGTCGACCTTCCCCACGCCGGACAGCAGGAGTCTTGCCGCGTCCCGGGTATCGAAGAACGCGACGGCCGCGACCGCGCTCTCCCGCTCCGCGGCCTTCCGGGTCGGACGAAACGCGGACTCGAAGTCGCTCCGGGCGCTCGACCAGTCCCCGGCCAGGGCCGCAAACAGCGGCAGGAGCAGAAATCCGACCAGCAGAATCAGGGCTCTTCTGTGCACGGGATCAACCTCTCTCGATGTACTTGCCGCCATTTTCATCCGCGAGTTGCTTCATGAAGCGGATGAAGGACGAACCCTGAGTCGCCACGTCGATGGCGATGGCGTGAATGATCACCTTCGACAGGCTGTTCCACTGCTTGACCGCGGTGAGGATCTTGTCGATGTCCATCAGCTTGCTTCGGGGGAAGCTCTGGTCGGTCGGAGCCCCGTCGGAGAGCAGGAAGATCGTGTCGACGCCGCTCCGGTAGTTGGGGTCGCGAGCACCCATGCCGGCCAGGTGGAAGGCCTCCTTCAGCGCACCGTAGGTGAAAGTGCTGCCGCTCGCCTTGATCCCGCGGACGAAGAGGTAGGCCTTGTTCTTGTTCTTCTGCGTCGCCTTGATCAGCTTCGGCTCCCACCGTTTCACCAGGTGATTGAAGGTGATGATGTTGAAGAAGGCGTCTTCCGGGAGCTTGCGGATGGCATTCTTCAGTTCCTTCTTGGCAATCTCGATCTTCGGGCCGGAGGGGCGCTCCTCCTCCCCTTCCCGGAGAGTGACCGCGCCGCCTCCCCCACCGCCGATCGGCTTCTCCATCGAGCCCGAGATGTCGAGCAAGTAGACGATGCGCTTGCTGCGGGTCTTGATGCCGTAGTAGGTGGAGTCGTCCTCTTCATCGCCGCCGCGGCCTCGCTTCTTCGCCAGCGGCCTGGCGTCCGTTCCCTCGATCTCCGCGGCGTGCTCGTCGTACCAGCGCTTCCACTGCTCGTAGTCCGGATCGAACTTCTGGCCGGTCAGGCGCTTCAAGGCATCGTTGACATCGTCCTGCAACCGCCCGGTGGTCTTCGGGATCAGTTCCACCAGGGGGCGGATCGCCTTCGGGGAACCGATCTCCGCGAGCGCATCGGCGGCGGAGGATTGTATCACCCAGTTGTCTTTTCGGAGAACGCCGACGATACCGTCCACCGTGAGGGGATCCCGCCTGGCCTTCAGCCCGAAGAGAGCCCGGATCACAACGCGAGGCTCCTTGTCTTTCAGAGCCTTCAGCGCCGCCTTGCGACCGGCATCGGTAGGATAGCTCGCCGCGGCCTGGGCGGCGATGCCGCGCCCGCGCCACTCCTTGCCGAAAGAGACCGCGGAACAGATCGCGCCCTGGGCCGCCTCTGATTTCAGGCCGAGCGCCACCTGGTAGATCTGATCCATGACCCGTCGATGTGAGACGACCATCTCCTCGACGGCCGTGATCTTCTCGCGGACCTCGGTGCGGCTCTTGAAGTCATCCTTCGCCACGTCCTGGTTGGTGTTCAGCTCCTCATGCTCCGCCTCGAGCCTGGCCAGCGTCTTCAGCATGGCGTCGATGCGATTGCTGACGATGCCCGCGCACTCGATCAACAGGGCGGCGCCGTCGCGGTCGTTCGCCCGACCGACCCTGACGATGAGGGCGGCGCGGCTCTCGGTCTCGAGGTCGTTCCCGATCTTCTCCTTCACCTCGCGCTCGAGTTCGGTGAAGGATCCCTCCGCGAGAAGGGGGGCGGTGAGCGGGATCGAAAGCAGGACCAGGAGCGGAATCAGACGTCGAATCATCGGAGACCTCGGCGCGCCGGAGGAGGTACACACATCGCGGAGTCGATTCTACATGCTCCGGGCGCGAGGTTCACATCCTGTCACGGCACGAACGCGATGCTGTGCTCGCCGCCGGTGGCGATCCTGGCGTTCAGCGAGGCCCAACCCGGCAGGAAATACGGAGTTTCGAGGACATCGCCCGGCAGGGCCTCGGTCGGGTCATGGTTCAGCTGTCCGCGCTGGTTGTCACCCCAGCCGAAGAGTGAACCGTCGGACCGGTAGGCGAGCGAGTGCTTCCCGCCGGCCGAGATCCGGACGATGCTGCTCGGCGCGGCCATGCGCATGGGCAGCGGGTTCTTCGTGCTCGTTCCCGCCGGCTTGAGGTAGCCGGCGCCCCAGGTCCAGACGTTGCCGTTCCGGTCGAGCGCCAGGGAGTGGGCATCACCCGCCGCGAAGCTGCCGGCGTCACCGAGTCCGGTGCTGTTGTCGACGAGGACCGGGCGATCCTTGAAGAGGAGGGTGCCGCCGGCATCGCCGAGTTGCCCTTCGCGGTCGTCCCCGAAGGACCAGATCCGGTTGATGCCGGTACCGACCTTCTCCATGACCAGAGCGTGCTCCCCTCCAGCGGTGAGGTTCTCGATACGCCCGACCAGGCCACCCGGGAAGATGATGCGACGCGGGCTGGCGGAACTGCCCCCCACCGTCGGTGGCGAAGCGGTCAGGCCCAGGCCGAGCTGTCCCCAGGAGTTGGAACCCCAACTGAAGAGCCGGCCGTCGTCGGTCAATGCGAGCGAGAAGTCTTCGCCGGCGGCGACGCCGATGAAATTGACCGGCGCCTGACTGGCGAACTGCGAGGTCAGGTCCACGGGAGAGGGACGGTCGATGTTCGTTCCATCGCCGACCTGGCCGAAGTTGTTGGCGCCCCAGGCCCAGATCTTCCGGGTGCCCAGGCCGTTGTCGGTGATGGCGAGGGCATGGCGGCCGCCGGCGGCCATGGCCGTGACGAAGTGCACGGTTCCGAAGCCGGAATTGGGGTCGGTGACCAGTACCGGGACGTCGCTGTCGGCGAGCGGCGGGCCGTCGCCGAGCTGTCCGCGGGTGTCGTCGCCGAAGGCCAGGAGCTGGGTGCCGACGTTGAGCGTACCGAGCGCCAACGTAAATCCGTCCCCGGCATCGACCTTGACCACGTTGGCGATTGCCGGGGAGCGCGGCCAGAAGTCATCGATGGTGTCCCCGACGCCGGCCTGCCCGGTGTCGTTGCGTCCCCAGATGTAGATCGCTCCCTGGGTGAGCGGACGCGGAGTGAAGGCGGTGGTGTCACCCGGAACCGACGACCCGGCGTCATTCACCGCCACCACCCGGTAGACGTAGGCCGGCCCGAAGCCGAAGGGGCCCTCGTCGATCGCCTCGAATACGGTATCGTCCACATCGGCGATGCTGATCCACACGTTCTCGGGAATGGTCTTCCGGTAGACGACGTAGGCGGTCGGCGCGGGGCCGGTGCCCACCTCCCAGGAGACGCGGATGTTCCCGGCCTGCCCGGGCGGGCTGTAGACCGCCCCGACGTTCAGCGGCTGCCCGGGGCTGAGCGGATTGTCGCTGCCGTCGCCGCCACCGCCGCCACCACCACCGCAGGCGGTGAGCGCGAGGACCAGGAATGCGAGGAAGATGGAGTGGCTGGGCTTCATGGGTTCACCTGCTCCGGCCGGGGGCCGGCTATTCGTCTGTCTTTCCGGGTTCCTCAGTGGGTTCCTCAGTGGGTTCCTCACCCGCACCCTCGTCGGGAACGGAGGCCTGCTCACACTTCAGAGGGACCCGCGCCACGGTGAAATTGAGAATCCGGGCCTTGAAATCGAACCGTCCGCCGCGGTGCACCCGGATCCGAAGGTCCAGATCGACCTGCTCTTCCGTTTCGGGGAAAAGGATGGACCAGTTCGCGTCGAGGTCCAGGGTCTCGAACTCGCCGTCCACGAAAGCCATGTGGTGCCTGGCGATCTTCTCCAGTTCCGCCTCATCCTCGACCAGGTTGAACTTGAGGTTCTCCTCGGGGAGGACAATCTCGCCCTCTCCGGGGAAGGCCGCGGCCAGCGCCTCCTCGACTTCGTCGGCGGTGTGAGTGTCCCGGTAGTCGACGTGCATGGAGTCGTACAGGCCCTGCCAGTCCCGGCTCCTGATCTGCTCGAACAGGGTGCCGTGCAGTTCCCCCATGCTCTTCAGAAAAACAAATCGGGGCACCGATTGATAGACGAGCCAGAGCTGGGTCGGGAGGGACAGAACGGCAATGGCGATGCAGACCATGGCGAATCCGGGGCCGATCAGCAGCGGATTCTGAATCACTTTCTTCCGGCCGAAAGTCGCGAAAATCAGCCCACCGAGCGCACCGATGACCGGCACCGCCAGGAACCCGCCGATGGAGAGAAAAAGGCTGAGGAGCAGCATCCCGGAGACGTGACGCTGGGGCGCCGGTGGAGTTCCGGCCGTGCTTTCCGGGGGGGGGGCCTCGCTATTCGCCATGGGTCCACTCCGGCTTGCGCTTCTCGAGGAAGGCGGTGAGTCCCTCCACGGCATCGTGCGACGTCATCAGCGCCCGCAGATAGTGCTCACCGAGATTCTCCGCGGCTTCGCGGAACCCGTCACCGTCGCGCATCACCTCGATCGACCGGCGGAGCACGGTGCCGGAAAGTCCGGTCATGCCGGCGATGATCGCTTCGGCTTTCGCGTCGAACTCATCGAGCCCGAAGACATGATTCACGAGGCCCATCTCGCGGGCTTCATCGGCGCCGATGATCCGTCCGGTGAGGATCAGGTCGTAGGCCCGGCGGGGCCCGATCAGGTCCGGCAGCAGGAGAATGGCCGGCGGCGGGTAGACTCCTACCTTCACCTCCGGCTGGCCGAAGGTGGCCTTGTCGGAGGCGATGACCAGGTCGCAGGCCAGGGTCACTTCGCAGCCGCCGCCGAGCGCCGCACCCTTCACCAGCGCCACGGTGGGCAGCGGGAAGTCGAGGATATCGGCGATCAGGCCGTTGAACGCCGCGAGCATCTTCGGGGCCATGTCCCCGGTGTGCTCGCCGACATCCACGCCGGCGGAGAAGGCCTTCCCTTCCGCCCGGATGACGAGAACCCGGAGATCCGGGACCTCGGAGGCCTCGGCGAGGGCCTCGCACATCTCGCCCATCATGGCGATATTGAGAACGTTCACGGGAGGGCGGTCGAGTACCAGCTCGGCCCGGCCATCGGAAACTGCCAGCTTTACGGAGCTCATCCCGGAAACGATACCAGCGCGGTACGGCAATTTCGACCAACGGGTGCCCGGGGGGGATGGTTTTGGTGAAGGTGGGAATGGTGCCGGGCTCGGCGCAACCTGTGCCGGCGCCCCGGCATCCACTATCCTCGATGTTTCCGCACCGCACACTTCTCCGAGGACAAGTCAATGGATCTGCTGAAAGAGCTGACGGAAGCGATCGCCCCTCCCGGATTCGAGGGCGCGATCCGGGACATCTGCCGCCGTGAACTCGAGCCGCTCGTCGACTCGATCGAAGTGGACGCGATGGGCAACCTCATCGCGCTGAAGAAGGGGACCCTCCGAAAAGGCCGGAAGAAGATCATGCTCGCCGGTCACATGGACGAGATCGGCTTCCTCGTCCGCTTTATCGACGACAACGGGTTTCTCCGCCTGAATCCCGCCGGCGGGTTCGACCCGAAGACGCTGATCGCCAAGCGCGTCGTGGTGATGGGCAGGACGCGGCAGCTCATCGGGCTGATCGGCACCAAGCCCGTCCACATCATGAAGGACGAGGAGAAGAAGCGGATGCCGCAGGTGGACGACCTCTTCGTCGACCTCGGCCTGACCGTCGATGAGATTCGGAAAGAGGTGGAGATCGGCACACCGGTCACCCTCTACCAGCCCTTCATGCAGTGGGGCGACATCGCCACCGGCAAGGCCATGGACAACCGCGTCTCCATGTGGGTGATCATCCGGGCGCTGCAGTGGGCAAAGAAGCCGAAGCACGACGTCTACGCGGTGATGACCTGCCAGGAGGAGATCGGCATCCGCGGCGCCACCGTGGCCGCCTACGGCATCGATCCCGATGTGGGCGTGGCCGTGGATGTGACCCTCGCCTGCGACGTACCCGGCGTGGACAGGAAGGACTACATCTCGGAACTCGGCAAGGGGGTCGCGGTCAAGGTCATGGACGGCGCCTCCATCTCACACCCCGGCCTGGTGAAGAAGTTCCGGGCGCTGGCGGAGCGCGAGGAGATCCTCTACCAGCTCGAGATTCTGCCGAAGGGCGGCACCGACGCGCGCGGCATCCAGATGGCCCGTGAGGGCAAGCCGGCGATCACCCTCTCGGTCCCCACCCGCTATGTCCACTCCGTGGTGGAGACCCTGAACGTGAACGACCTCGATGGCGCCGCGGCACTCCTGGCCATCTGGCTGAAGGAGAAGGAACTCATCGAGGCCTGACGCTGCACCCCATGAGGATTGATCCACCCCTGCCGACAGATTCAGTACCGCAGAGGTCCCGCCTGTGCCGGCCAGCCCATGAGCAGGCGGTTTCGCGGGGTGATGTCTTTCGGGATCGTCGTCGTGATCACCTTGTATCCCGCACCGTGCAGCCGGGCCGCGCGCGCGGCGTCCACCGCCAGAGTGCCTTCCATCCACCCGGAGAGCCCGGCGTCGTCACACCTGGCGAGGGAATGGCAGCAGGGCAGCACGGCCACGGCCGAGCGCGCCTTGAGGGCTCGATCGATCACCTGGTCGGTGAGGACCCCACAGGCGTGGACCGAAACCGCGAGAGCATCCGGTGTAAGTTCCACGTCCTCGATCTTCAACTCTTCGTAGATCACCCTGCTCTCAAGGCGCGGCCACTCGGGAGTGAGCGCCGCCATCAGCTTGTCGTGGGATTGCGGCTTGCTGATGTCGAAGCACCTGGCATCCGGGATACCGTTTTCGAGCAGAATCAGCAGCATCGACAGCAGTCCGTGACCGGCGGCGAGTTCGACGACGGGGCGATCCCGGAACCTCTTCCGGAGTCGCCGCACGACCTCCCAGGTCTCGAAGAGTTCCTTCCGCGGAAGACACTCCGCCCGGCAGATCGCGCGGACGAGCCGGTCGAAGAGGGTCTCGCCGGGGAAGAACCTGATGGAGAACCGGTTGAGCCGGTTGCGGGAGTGCCGGTCGAGTTGCATGGGCCCTTCTCATAGCACATCGCTTCCCCGCGGGACGAGGCTGTTCCGCCGCTCGCATTCGAAACCGGCGCACCGGCAGCGGCATCAGGCCATGGGGGAAAGGAAGCGGTGTGCAATATTGCGGTCAGGGGGAGGGAGAATCGAAGTCAACAGAGCCGCAGAATCGCTCGGCGCCCTGCTTTGCGGTCCATGCTCCCGGCATGAATAAGGCAGGCTGCCCTGTCCCCGTGTCAACGCTACACGGTCAACGGTGGGCGGTGACCGTCCAGTGTCCGGGGCCCGCCTCGGTGGGGCGGGAGAGGGTGAAGTGGAGCGTCTCACCATCCTCCGCGGGACGCACGAGGAGGTCGTGGGCGGCGGTGCCGGGGATCACCAGCCGGCCGGTGAAGGTGCCCTCGCACCTCGGCTCCAGGGTGAGCAGGTAGCTTCCGGCCCCCTGACCGGTTCCAGCGAGCTTTCCGCGCGACCCGGGCACGAGGGTGAAGGTGCGCTCCTCCTCGCCGGAACCGAGGAACGGGGCCCCGGGACCGAAGACCCAGCGTCCGGCGATGGCCGAGGCCATGGCGCGGGCGTCCGCTCCCGTGGCCGGGGCGGTCCGCCGGGCCCACAGCTCGTGGGGGAGCACCAGGATGGCGGCGGAGACCACCGCGAGAAACGCGAAGACCAGGAGGCCACCCGGATGCCGGTCCACCGGAGGACCTCCGGGGGAGTCGGAGGGTTCGGATGACTCGCGAGAGAGAGCTTCCACGGCATCGTGGTCCTCCTCCGCACCGGCTGCCGGTGCCGCCTCGAGCCCGGTCTCGTCGGCCCCCGCGATGGCGGCCTGCTCCGCTTCCGATCCCCCTCCTTCGTCTTCTTCCTCGCCCTCCAGCTCGTTCTCGTCCGGGGAGACGCCGGCGCCGTAGCTCACCAGGAAGAGGGCCGCGAAGAGGAGGGAGTCCAGCGCGGCGAAGCCAATCCACCAGGCTCCCGCCAGCAGGCCCGAGACGCTCTGGAAGCTGTTCCGGGAGAAGCCGTAGAAGAGTTCGCCCCCGTGTCCGGAGAGCACCCCCGAGAGCCATCCCAGGGGCCCGTCCCCGGGACCGGCCTTCATGAGGCTCACGGTGACGGCGCCGGCGGTGGCCCAGAGCGCCGCCGTTCCGAGGGCCAGGCCAACCCGGAGCCCGAAGCTGTCGTTCTCCTCCGGATCCCCCCGGGCGATGCGGCCCGCCAGCCATCCCAGGAGTGCGCCGCCCGCCAGGCCGGCCAGGCCCGGAAGGAAGAGGCCGATTCCCCGGATCAGGCCGGAGACGGCCCCACCGGCGCCCACCAGGAGCGTGAAGGGCAGGAGGCGCCGGAGCACCCATAGAGCGGACCACCGGGCGGAGGGGGCCGTCGGTGGCTTCGAAGAGTCCCTCGTGGAGTTGGGCGAAGCGGTCGAAGTGGTCGATGACCACCCGGTAGAAGGCAGTCCTCTCCGGTCGGCGAGGCCGATAGGCCGTTGCCGTTTCGCGGACCGGGGGCAGGGCATTGCAGAGGCCGGACATGACAGGAAGAGAGACGCCCTGAAGCGGGGCCGGGCGCGGTGATCCCGTGTCTGGCGCCAAGTGATGGTGGCCGCCTCACCGCTGGTTCCCGAAGAGGAGCTTCAGTTTTGCGCTGTCTTCATGGCCCGGCCACCTGAGTCCGGTGATGCTTCGGGAGGATTGCTGATCGGATGAAAATCCGGAGTGGCTCTTCGTCTGGTCATGCGCCGAACTGCTCGCCGAGATCAGGGCCTTCATGATCGGGGCGCCCTTCAAGTCGAAGGCAAACGTGGAGTTGCCGCCGCCGGTCAGGGACAGGTTGCGCATGACCACTCTCTGCTGCATTCGCCAGGTCCGCTCGGTGTCCAGCTCCGGCTCGATCTTCGGCTCACCGGGAATCTCACGGAATGTCTGCCACGTGGTTCGGGAGCCCCGCACGCTCATGGTGAAGGTGAGGTCCACGATGGTCCGCCCGTCCGGACTCAACGTCCCCTTGAGCTCAGTCCGTTCGTCGTAGATGCTCCCGGTCTCGTTCTGCCGCTCCACGTAGAGAAGGGTGAAGGTGCGACCAATCCAGCTCACCGTCCCGCTGAGACCGGCGCTGAAGCTCTCCACGGTATCGGAGGTCCCGGCGCCCTCGGTGGTCGACGACCACTGCATCCACACCGGAACGTCGAGGGAGAAGACGATCAATTGTGACCGGATGATCTCGTCGAGGATACTGGCGCCCTGCGGCGGAGGAGGAGGAGGAGACGGAGGTGCCGCCCGAGAGGGCTCGAGTACGATCGTCGTTCCGAAGATCTGGCCCAGTGCCCGGGGGGACAGCATCACGGCGCGACCTCCCGGCTTGAACCCCGGAGCGCTCGCGCGGGCGCCGTAGCTCCCTGAAACCAGGTTGTCGAATTGCACCCGGGATCCGATCCCGACCATCTCCCGGCCCTGCCCGACCAACCGGACCGTAACCTCCGCGGGCAGCGGATACGGCGAACCCGGCGCGGCCTTGACCATCACCCGAAGCGAAGTGGTGATGCCGAGTGTCACCACGAGCGTCGCCGCGTTGGGGACCTCGGTGAGCATGACCGGCCCGGCCACCGACATGCTCTCCCCCGGCGCAACCGCACCGACCATGTACTGTCCCGGTTCGAGGCCGGCGAAGGTGTTCACCGGACCGCGGGCCGTCGCCGCGATCTGCCCGTTCCTGATCAATCGGATCATGCAGCCGGAGTGATAGAGCGCGCCACTTGGGGACCGCACCTCCACGGAGAGCGAGATCCCGGGGTGCAGGGAGATGGCGATCGTCTCCTCCGTCCTTTTCGTCGGGACGGCGTTGTAGTCAACAGTTACCTCGTTGAAGCCCCGCGCCTTCGCCCGAATCAGGTGCGGCCCCGCCTTGACCGGAACCAGGACCGACGTGCCGGTGGGTGCGAAGCGGTCGAGCCCGTCATCGATGGAGACATAGGCGCCGGGGATAAGCTGCCCCTGGTCGTCGAACACCCGGACGTTGACCTTCATGCCCATCTCGACACCGATGCTGACGAACTCCGGCTTCTTTCCGAGGTCGTCCCGGAGCAAGACCTCGACGTTGTCCCGAGGCAGAAAGCCCTTCCCGGACACGGTGAGGTAGACGAAGCCCGGGCGCAGGTTCTTGAAGGTCGCCAGGCCCTCTTTGTCCGTCGCGGCACTGGCGACTTCGCCCTCATACGAGACAGCGACGGTGGCGGCATCGATCGGGGTGTTGGTCTCAACGTCGTGCACCCTGACCGTCAGCTCAACCCCGCCGATCAACTCGATCCGCTGCTCGATTCGCGACGGAGCCCTTTCAGGAAGGATGACCATCTTCTGTCGCACCGAAGCGTAGCCCTTCTTTCGAACGATCAGGAACGCATCGCGACTCGGGCGCACCTCCCCAAACACCACCCGCCCGCGACCATCGCTCAGCGCGGCCTGGCCAGGAAGTTCAACCTCGGCGCCGGGAACTGCGCGCCCGGCATCATCGACCACCGTGATCCCAACCGTGGTCAGGATCGGCTCGAACTGGATGGTGAACGGCGTGGGCCCGCCGCCCGCCCGAGTCGGGAGGTCCACCTTGATGGGGATATCCGCGACCGGCAGAAAGCCTCTGGCATTCGCCGCAAGCAGGTAGTTGGCGGGCAGAACCGGAACGAAGATGAACGTGCCGCTCACATTCACCGCGGCCCGCTGTGCCGCCCACGGTCCGCCCTGGCGCCGCAACGAAAGCACCGCCCACGGCACCGCCCCATCCCGGTCGTCGATGACGTGTCCGCGAACGGCGAGGTCGTCGGCCACCAGGTAGACCGTAGCGGTGGGCATCGGTCCGGTGACCAGTTCCGGCAGGGTGACCTCCACGGTGCCGGCGGGGTTTCCGTCCGGAGCTGAGAAGCCCTCGGCCACGACCAGGATCCGGACGTAGCCGGGCGGGAGACCGCTGAAATCATAGGTCCCCGGAGCACTCTCACGGGCGCCCTGGCCGGTGGCCACCCACGTCACCCCGGCCCCGGCGATCGGCTGGTTCGTCCTGGTCTGACCGTCCTGGCGACGGACCAGGACCCGGACCCGGCCCGCCACCTCCCCGGCATAATGCGCCGTAAACTTCGCATAGAGCCCCTCGATCCGCTTCAGGTGCTGCCGGCGCATTCTGCTGGTGGTCTGCGAGAGCAGATACTGCCGGGCCAGCCTCCTCACCTCGGCCACGGCCTGGTCGACCATCCCCAGGAACAGGAGCTTCCATGACTCGTGGTTGAAGAGGACCGAGTAGTAGTCCCGCACGACGTCCCAGTCGTCCGGTTGATAGTGCGCCGCCAGCGTCCGGTGGGCGACGCCCCATCCCTGTTCCCAGGCGAGTTCCCGGACGAGGTCGGCCCGCATCCGGCGGTCGTATCCGGTATCGAGGGCCGCATCCTCAACGAACTTGCCCTTGATGCCGAGGAGGCGGGCTTCGATGCCCGGTGTCGCCTGCTGCACTCGAAGGAGGAAGCTCCGCGCGGCCTGCACGTCCGCGTCCGGCTTTGCGATGAAGAACGGGCCACCGGTCAGCAGCCGCAGCGGGCCGTCCCTCGTCCCGGTCATACCGGTGAAGGACTCCACCTGCTGCCGAAGATCGAGCACCTCGCGGTAGGCCCGGAGATAGCGGAGTTCTTTCGCCGCCAACCGCAGGATGACCGGCTTGGTGTGGTCATCAGCGCCCGAGTACAGGTCGAACCTGGCGCCAGTGAAACTCGCCCGGAGCTCCTGCCAGACGATGTAGGCCCGATCCGCGGCCTTGTACTCCTCGGAGAACATCTTCGCCCGGACCAGCTCCTCCAACTCGAGAGCCGACAGGGTCTGGTCCAGCTTGAACATGGCCTCGAGCAGGTTTCCGGAGAGCAGTCCCTCCTCGGCCTGTTTGCGTTCTTCCAGGCGATTGATCGTCTCCTTCGCCCACCACTTCTTCACCTGAAGCCAGCGCTTCTCCCACTTGCCGTCGATGAACGGCCGGAGCCTCGGTCCGATGTCCTTGCGCTTCAGCATTTCATTGAACGCGACCAGGACCGGGTCGCTCCTGGCGATCGTCAGGCGCAGTACCGTCTCGACCGGAACAGAGCCGAGCGCCACGCCGGTGTCCTCGAGGAGGAAGTCGGAGCGCGTGAGGATGGTGTCCCTGAAGGTCGTCCGTTCGAACTGCCAGCGGCCGAGCTTGATGTCCTCGAAGGTGTCCACCCCGAGGAGCTTGAACTTCGCCTGCTCGTAGAGTGCGGCGAGGATCGCATCCAGTTCGGACTGCCAGTGGTAGTCCACCGCCATCAGGGTGAGCTTCCCCGAGTAGCTGGCCGCCGCCCAATAGACGCCGAGCGATGGACAGATGCGACAGATGACCTCCCACGTGGCGAGCAGGACTTCACCCTTGACGACGTTCTCGAGGAACGGAACCCGGAAGCGGACGATCTCCGTGGCGAGCGCCGGCATGCCGCCGCTGCGGAAGGCGTCCCAGTAGGCGAGGGCTTCCTCCACGCCGCCCCACTTGTCGATGAGCGCGGAGGCCGCCCGAGATTTACGGTTGGCCTTCAGGTCCGCGTCGAGGAAGGCGTTCAACTGGCCGACCCGGGTGCGGCAGCGGTTGGCGAAGGCCAGGAGGATGGTCGTCTTCGAAAGCTCCGGCCGCTCCTGACGGATCCGGCCGGACAAGACCGCGTCGATGTCCTGCGCCAGCTTCTGAAGCTCCGGGTCCCTCGCCAGTTCGCCGCTGTCGTCCAGTTGCTTCGCGGCCTCGAGGGCGTCCCGGGCAGCCTCGGGGTCCTTTGTCGCGATGTGGTTCAGGGTGAGGATCGCCACCCGCCGCATGAAGCGATTGCCCTTCGAACTGACGAGAAAGTCCACCAGTTCGACCTGCAGGGCCTTGTTCTTTTGCAGTGGTTCGACGTAACCGCGGATGCCGGTAAGCCGCGACCCCAGCGTCTTCACTTTCTTGTACCGGCCTTCGTTCGCCTCGGTCGCCGCCACCACCCGCTTGCGGCTGTCGTCGTAGAGCGCCTTCAGACGCGCGGCCTCCTTCGGATTCCCGTTCTTCTCCGCGACCAGGATAGCCTGCTTCACCTTCGCCATCTCGGTCTGCATGTTCACGAGTTCGATGTCGGTCAGCGCCGCGAAGACCTTGCCTACCGCGTCCTGGAAATTCGCGACGTTTTCCGGGGTGAGGTTCAGATCCTCGGGGGTGAAACTCGCCACGTCGTCCCGCAAGCCGTCGATGAGCGCCCGGAACTCCTTCGGGGGCAGGTCGACCCCCGCGGCCTTCAGGGACTTGCCGAGTTCGGCGTCGTCGATCTTGACCGCGAGCAGCGCCTTCTGCAGCCCCTTGGCGGTGCTGCGGAGGACATCCGGCTCGACGAAGAGCTGGTAGGCATCCTTCGTCAGCCCCTTCTCCGCCTTCTTCATGTGGTCCTGCAACTCGACGAAGCGCCTGGCCGCCTGGCCATCCTCCATCTCGATGCAGAGGTAAGTCTCCTTGGAGGCCGCGCCTTCGTGGAGCTTGACGAGCTTCTCGTTCGGCGTCAGGTTCTTCGTTTCACCCATGCGGTGCAGGGTCACGTCGAGCAGGTTCTCCGTCATGTAGCTCGGGCCGAGATCGATCTGCGCCGACGCCATCACCTGCTTGATCTTCTCGTGGAAGGCCTCCACGAGTTCCGGGGAACCCTGCATGTCGATGTCGCTGATGATGCCGAGCCACTTGGCGCTGTTCGGCTTCGTTCCGGTGGCGATGACGATCGGCATCTTCGGCTTCCGGCCGGCCCGCTTCGCCTCGTAGTTCACCTTCTCCTTGAGATAGAGGGCGATCGGGGCGACGTACCGTTGCCCGTAGGTCAGGCTGTACTTCCTGATCTTCCCGCGGAGGTCGGCCCGGGCGACCTTCTTCTGTTCGGGCGTCATGTTGGGGTCGCGGCGGATCTGGTCACGCCGCCCCCGCCAGAACTGCTCGAAGCGCTTCCTGCTCTTCAGGTAGTTCTTCACGACGGCCTGGCACTCGACGTCGGTCGTCGGCGTCTTCCCCACCTGCCCGCCGGTGGGCCACCCTTCCGCGGAGAGCTGGGCGGCGTTCTGCTTGAGATGGGCCTGAAACGCCGCGTCCTGGGCATGCAGCAGCCCCGGAACGAGCACAAACAGCGCAAGGAAGGAGCAAAGCGTGGCGCCGCGAAGGAGCCGTGATGCCGAAAGGTGCCCGATCATGTGTGTCCTCAAAGAAGGTGTCGGGGAAGTCTACCCCACTCAACTCATCGGCAAGGGGAAGCCGATCTCTCAGCGTTCGATTTCTCTCTTGAGGGATCCCGGTTCGCGGGCCCCATGCAGCAGCCCTCGAATCCCGAAGTTATTCTTGCGCGAGCCCTGAGTGCGCACGATGACCGAAAGAAGAACCGCACCGTCTGGTTCGAAGAGTACTTGCGGCTCCTCCGCAAGGGCTCCCAGTCTCCGGTGTGATACTGGGCGGCAGAATCATTCCACCGGACTCTGAACATTCGACCCGGAGCAATATCGTGCTCGATCGGGCGTCATGCTTCGCCTGATCCTGCCTCTGAATAGCGCAAGCCTCAGCCGGATTCCGGGCGCCAGCCCTGTTGGCGGTCCGCCCCCGGATCACGTGGCGCCGCATGCCAAAGATGAGTTGCTGTCACGAATTCCCGCCTACCTGAAGCGGCGGGCGAGGTTCAGACCGTAAGCGGCGTAGTGGTCGCGCGTGCTGAGGCGCCACTGGTCGCTCAGCCACTGATTGAAGACCGGGCAGGCGTGGCGACGCCCCGCGCAGCCGCATACTCGCGCACCGCGTACTTGTCCTGGAGGGTGACCCACAGTCCGCGGTGATCGAAGCGCATTCTCCACCGCACCTTGGCGGCAAAATCCACTCCTGGACGCGGAAGCACGAACCACGCCACCGGTACTTCACCTCCCACCCGAATTCCGCGGCCCCCGACTCGCTTCCAGTCGGGTCATTCGTTGCAAGTCTACCCCACTCACCTCACCGGGTCGATGAGGACTACTTGACTTCAATCGCGAGGTCCGTCGTGCCTCCCACGGCGATGCGGGCCGAGCCGACGCCTACGCGCCCGTCCGGGGCGGTGGCGGTTACCCGATACGTGCCGGCCGGGAGGTGTTCGCGGGTGTGGCTGCCGTCCTCGCCGGTCTTGCGAGACGGCGCGCCGGTCATCATGCCTTCCTGGGTCAAGTGGTGGGCGACCTCGATGCCTGCCTCGTCGAAAGTGCGGATCACCGCGCCGGCCACGGGGCCACCGGCCGCGGTGACCACGATCGAAAACGTTCCGCCGGTGTCCACGGCGATCTCGACATCCATCTCCCCCTGGACGTCGATCACCTTCATCGCCGACGCGAGCCCCTTCGGCTGGGCCAGGATCCGCCAGGTGCCGCGCGGAAGGTTCAGGATTGCAGTACCGGTGGTGTCCGACTCCGGCAGGTTGTCCTCCATCACCAGGAGGCGGCGGCCCTTTCCGTCGAAGATCAGGATCGGTGAACCCGCCACCGCCTCGCCCTCGGCGTCGGTGACCCGGACCGTAACGGCAAACCCGGGCGTAAGGACGACCCGGAGCGGCTGCCCCGGCTTGTCGCTGATAACCAGGTCGTCGATCACCGCGGGGGCCAGATCGGGGGCGAAGACCTGCAGCAGCACCGGCCCCTTGGCCGCCGTATCGATCTCGAACACGCCGTCTTCGCCGGAAGTGAACTGGCCCTTCATCAAGCCGAGGATGTCGAAGAGCGAGGTGGCCGGCACCGCCGACCGCACCGGGTCGGTGAGCATCAGCTTCGCCCCCACCACAACAGCCCCGGTGTCGCCACGAACGACCGTGCCGGCGAACACACCATCGGGAAGATCAAGGTCCTGTTCGAGCACGCCGCCCTCTTCGGAGACCTCGAGCCCCATGCTGGTCCCCATGTCGCCGCCCATCGACCCGGAGAAGATGCGGTAGGCACCCGGTTCCAGGTCGGCCACGTCGAAGTCGCCTTCCTTGCCCGTGGTGACCATTCTGAAACTGGACATGAGTTCGGCCATCCCGCCTTCGATATCCGCTTTCATGAAGATGAGCATGCGCCCCGCCGCCGGACGACCGTGATCGAGCAGGCGTCCCTTCAGCCGGGTCTTCTTCGCGGACGCGGCGCCGCCGAACGTAACGAAGACCTCCCGGCCCTCCACGACGACGACCGACTGGGTGTTCGCACCGAAGCCGAAGCCTCCGCCGCCACCCGTCTGCATCTTCATGAGCATGAGCGTCTGCGGGCCCGCGGGTACGTTCTCGATGACGAACTCGCCGTTGGCATCCGTCGTCGTCATGTTCCCGAACATGTTCGAGCCGGAGCCGCTCATGACCATCTGCCCGGACATCGGTTCGCCGTGCTCGTCGAGCACCACACCGCGGATCGTACCGCCCATGAAGAGTTCGATGCGGACTTCGCCGCTGTACGGAACCGGCACTCCCTCGAGGGTGGAATCCGCGAAATCGCCGGCGGACGCTTCGAGGTCGTAGATCCCCTTCACCAGACCCTTCAGCGTGAACCGTCCTTCCGGATCGCACGTTGCCGAGCGACCGACGGGCCCGTCCGCGGAGACTGTTGCGCCTGAGATGAAGCTGCCATCACTTGCGGCGACGACGACACCGGAGAGGGTCTCGCCGCGCCGCAGACTGATCGCAACGCCGGTGGTCGGGCTACCCGACTGGACCGTAACCCCCGCGTGATCCTCCGGCAGGTGCTCGTCGGAACTTACGGAGACGGTCAGGTCGCCGGGGCTCACGGATCCCAGGTTGAACCGTCCCTCTTCGCCGGTGGTCGTACTCCCGCTGGTACTGTCGCTCGCCCGGACCATGGCCCCCGAAACCGGCTCGCCCGTTTCACCGTCGATCACCCGACCGGAGATCGAACCGGTCAGCTCGAGAGTGACCACCAGATCGCTCTTGCCGGGCTTGATACCGTTGACGAACTTCTTCGAATAGCCGGCCTTTTCGACTGTCAGGTGGACCGTCCCCTCGCCCAGGCCAAACATCGTGAAGACGCCGTCCTCCGTCGTCTCCGCCTTGCCGCTCCAGTCTCCGATGAGCATCTGTTGCTTGATGTTGGCGGTGTCCGGGGGAGACACCTCCGCGATGGCGCTGATCTTCACGCCCAGGAGGGGCATCCCTTTGCCATCCACAACCTTGCCGCTGATGGCCAGGCCGGGGTCGAGGACGACCTCGATGATCGTCGTCTCCGGAACCTGGACGGCGATCTGCTTCCTGATGAATGGCCGGTAGCCGTCCGCGATGAGGGAAAGCAGGTAAGTACCGGTTTCCAGACCGGGGACGCGGTACTGGCCATCCTCATCCGAACCGGGGTGGTCGTCCTCCCCCGTCCCCATCATCACCAGATCGGCCATGTCGAACTCAAGACTCTCCTCTATGGCCACCGCCCGGGCGCCGGCGATCGGCTGTCCGTCAGGCCCCACCACGCGGCCGGCGATGACCCCGCCGGGGCGAAGCCGGACATCGGGAGCGATCACCCGCTCGCCCAGCCGATAGCGAATGCCCTCGGGGGTCTCCTCGAGGTACTCCACGTGCCGGATCGAGAGTCCGACTTTGCCTTCGCGGGGTGCCTCGAGGAAGTACCGGCCACCCTCGTCCGTCGTGTCGAAGGTCATGCTCATCAGGTTCGTGATGACCCGAACCCGGGCGCCGGCGAGCGGCTCGCCCCCGGGATCGAATACCCGGCCGGTGAGCCCGGTCTGGCCCTTGATGACCAGCGGCTCCTCGAGCAACCATTCTTCATCGCGCGTAAGGTCAAGATCGAGAGTCGCGCTCTCGTAGCCGTTCGCCCTGGCGAGAACCCGGACCTCGGCACCGGTGCCGACATCCGGGAGGACGAAGCCGCCTTCCACGTCGGTCAGCGTGGAAGCGAGACCGGCGGTGACCACCACGCCGGGCACGGTAGCCCCCTGGTCGTCCTGGACCAACCCGCGAATGGTGCAGGCCGGCGTGAGCTTCAAGACCAGGTCGCGGGTGCCTCGCCTCACGTCCGCTTCCATGACGCTGCCGAATCCGGCGCGGTCGGCGCGGACCGCAAAGGGCCCCGCCTCGCTGGTGGTGAAGACGAAGGCGCCGTCTTCACCCGCGGTCACCAGGCCCACCCGCGCCGTGCCGCCTCCACCTTCGAAGGAGACGGAGGATGACATTCCGCCGCTCCCCATCCGCAGGTTGAAGTTCCGCGAGACAGGCTCATCGCCCCGATCAACGGAGAGGGTGACCATCGCCCCGACCACCGGCTGACCGGCCGGATCGACGACGCGGCCGGCCACCTCTCCAGTGGTGATCGCCGGGCGGTCGCGAAGCGGCGGCGGTTCGCCGATCTCCTCCTCGTCGGGCTTCGTCACCGGCCCGCCGTCACCGGAACCGATCCCGGTGGGCGAACTCTGCATGGTGACGACCGCGGCGAGAACGGCCAAACCGGCAAGGGCCAGCACTGAGAGGAGAAGCATGTTCCGGGACATGGGCGCATTCCTTTGACGGGGGGACCCCGGGCCGATCACTCATCTTATTACGAACCGACGGTTCAGAGTTACAGCAGGAAGGCTGTGGAAATTCTTTTGACGGAAAAGCCACTCGCTCTAGATTTGTCCGTCCTGCCGAACAATGAGCGGGTGTAGCTCAGTGGTAGAGCACAACGTTGCCAACGTTGTTGTCGTCGGTTCGACTCCGATCACCCGCTCCACCTCCCTTGGGGTCAGGTCTGACATTTGTCCTGAGTCGGACATTTTTTGCACGCCTCGATTCTCGCTTCGCTCGAATCTCGCCTGCTGCTCAGGAGCGGGGGGAGCCTCGGCGGATTTGCTGGATCACCTGGTCCAGTTGCTGCAGGAACTTGGATCTGTCCCGCTGCGTCAGCGGCAGCGGGCCTCCGGTGATCTCCCCGGCGCCCCGCAGGTCCTCCATCAGGTCCCGCGTGGCGAGGGCCGAGCCGACGTTGTCCTCCGTGAACGGCTTGCCCGTCGGGCTGAGCACCCGCGCTCCGGACTTCACACAGCGGCTCGCGAGCGGGATATCGGCAGTGATGACGATGTCGCCCGGCTGCGCGCGTTCCGCGATCCAGTCGTCCGCGGCGTCGCTGGCGTCGCCCACGACCTCGAGCCGGATCCCCTGTTGATGAGGCACACGCATCCAGGAATTCGCGACCAGGGTCACTTCGAGGCGGCATCGCGCGGCCACCCGGTAGATCTCCGGTTTGACCGGGCAGGCATCGGCGTCGACGTAGATGTGCAGCACTCTCAGGTGTTCCGATCTGCCAGCAGTTCCCGGAGATAGGCGCCGTAGTCATTGCGAAGCGGTTCGGCGATGGCGGCCAGTTGCTCGGCATCGATGAAACCCTTCAGGAATGCGACTTCCTCGATACAGGCGATCTTGAGTCCCTGCCGATGCTCCACGGTCTGGACGAAGTTGCCGGCCTGCACCAGGGACTCATGCGTGCCGGTGTCGAGCCAGGCGAAACCGCGGCCCAGGGGCTCGACACAAAGCCTCCCGCGACGCATGTACTCGGCGTTGACGTCGGTGATCTCCAACTCACCACGGGGCGACGGCGCCAGGCCGGCGGCGATGTCCACTACCTCGTTGTCGTAGAAGTAGAGCCCGACCACCGCGAGGTTCGACTTCGGATGATCCGGTTTCTCCTCGATGGAGACCGCCCTGCCCTCGGCGTCCCGCTCCACGATGCCGTAGCGATTGGGGTCCTTTACCTGGTAGGCGAAAATCGTCGCGCCCGAGGCCCGGGAAGAGGCGCGGGCGAGCAGCGCCTGAAAGCCCTGCCCGTAGAAGATGTTGTCGCCGAGCACCAGGGCGCAGTGATCCTCACCGATGAACTCCCGCCCCAGGATGAACGCCTGCGCCAGGCCGTCGGGGCTCGGCTGCTCCACGTAGCTGATCGTAAGCCCGATCCGGCGGCCGTCGCCGAGGAGTCGCTGATACCCGGGCAGATCCACCGGAGTGGAGATGATCAGAATGTCGCGGATACCCGCCAGCATCAGCGTCGACAGCGGGTAGTAGATCATCGGCTTGTCGTAGACCGGCAGGAGCTGCTTGCTCACCGCGTTCGTCACCGGGTAGAGGCGGGTGCCGGACCCGCCGGCGAGGATGATCCCCTTCGAACAGACTGATGTCTCGGACATGGGTGGCATCGTCCTACCCTCCACGGTCTTCGGCAAGGTTTCGGTTCACAATGAGATCAGCCGGCCCATGACTTCCCGCCACAAGCTCGCGTACGCCTTCGCCGCCTTGCTCGCACGATCGAACGTGGCGACCGGGGCGCGATGAGTGCCCACACGTTCCACGATGCTGGAATACGGAATCTCCGTCTCGAGGAACCGGCACGGGAGCGACTGGCGGTCCTCACAGATCAGCCGGTGCAGGCCCTTGCGGCGATCGACCATCGAGAAGAAGGGCAGGATGCGAGGCCCCTTCCGGCCGAGGTGGCCGAGAATCTGCTTCAGCGTGCTGAGCGAAAGCGGCGTCGGGATCGTCGGAACCAGAAGCGCGTCGGAAGCGTGGAAGACACTCTCGGAGGCCAAAGCGATGCTCGGGGCGCAATCAATGATGAGGAGATCGTACTCCCCCTCGAGCGGCCCCAGTACGCGAGAGAGCCTCCTCTTCGGCTTCTTCTCGCGGGACAGGGTGGCGTCCAGCTTGCGGTAGGAGAAGTCCGCGGGAATCAGGTCGAGGAGTTCGTAGTCGGTGCCCTTGATGGCGCGGTCGACGGCTTTCCCACCGGTGAGCAGCTTCTTCGCACCGCCCTTCACCCGGGGTTTGACCCGAAGGTAGAACGTCGCCGCGGCCTGCGGATCCAGATCCCAGAGGAGCGTGCGGTAGCCTGCACTCGCAGAGAGATACGCGAGATTGGTGGCAGTGGCGGTCTTGCCGACTCCACCCTTGATGTTGTAGACGGCGAGGGTCTTCACGAGATCCGTCTCCCGCCCGCGGGGCGCTTGAACAATACTCGGAACAACTCCCGGTTCTCCCTCGCGGTGAACTCCGCGAACCGCCCCCGAAACCGGCTTCGCTCCTTCGCCTCACCGGCTTCGAGCCTCTCCACCAGCCGGCCCATGGCCATGATCGTCGTGACCGGCGCACCGTCCGCAAGCATCCGCTCGGCGAACTCCTTCATGGCCGCCTGCTGCACGCCGTAGTCATTGAAATCACCGAGGTTCTCCTGGAGCTTCTTCAGGGATCCGATGAGGGCATCGATCGCCTTCTCGGGGTAGAGACTCCTGAAGAACGTGAGCAGGTAGCGAAGCTTCTTGGCATCGATCCGACGCAGGTGGAGGAGCTCATTCGGCGAGTTGTCGTCGATCCGGGCCCCCTTCCCGCAAAGCCGGCGCCAGCACCGCCGGATACTCTCCGAGGCGACTTCGGCGATAGGCCGCGCGGCACTGATCACGGCTGGTCGCGGCGGCGGAGGACTCGCCAGGAAGTCCCGCCACTCGGCGATGAGCTCCCGGTAACGCTCCGAAGTGAGCGCGCGCACGAGCTTACCGTGCTCCTCGCGCTGGGTCCGGGCGAGAAACTCTCCGAGGGGGTCGAGATCGCCGCGGGCCCCGGAGGGCAGGAACTCCGCATATCCGGGAAGCTTGAGGAGATAGACATCGAGGTCCCGGGTCGGACCGGTGACCTGGCCGAGCCAGCGAAAGCCCTCCTTGAACCGCCTGAGTTCCTCAGCCGGGAGCACCTCCCGGATTTGCGAGAGAGCGGAGCGGGTGCGGCGAACGGCCACGCGGAAGTCGTGCAGGAACTCCGAGTCCGTGTCCGCGATGGTCCCCTGCTCGTTGCGGCGGATCGTGTCGAGCAGGGCGCGGAAGATCGTCCGGGCCGCCTCGTCGGCACGCTGCCCGGGACTGAGCTTCAGGTTCACTTTCCCGGTGTAGTCCCCGGGACGGCGGTTCACGGCCTCGAGGGCGGCAGCCAGAGTGGCCTGACGGGAACGGGCGAGCCCGACCTCGTCTTCGAGATGCGCGCGCACCGCGGCAAACTGCTTGTCGTAGCCTCGGATCGGGAAAAGCAGCAAAAGCGGCGGGATGGCGCCCGTCGTCTCACCCGCGCTCGCCTCTCCCGTCCGGAGCGACAGGCGCACCACCGTCTTCTCGCGGCTGTCGAGGACACCATGCCTCTGGTCCCGCTTCGCCAGGGAGACCACCGGCATCAACGCCCGCATCTCGAGAACGGGTGTGAGAGTCTCGCGGATCGCCCCTTCCGGCAGATCCGCGGCGAACACCGGATTCCCGGAGAGGGATGCGGCACTGAATTCACAACCGGCGCCACGGTGGAGATGCAGGACGGTCTTCCTCGCGAGCAGCCGCGAGGTGAGAGTCAGCCCGGCACGGTGGAGCCGCCAGTCGAACGTATCGAAAAACCTCATCTCGTCGCTTTGCGGCTCATCGGCGACCAACCGGAACCGGGAGCCCAGGGAGTGCAACGCGGCCTCCAGGGCCTCCGCGGACTCGGCCCGGTATGCCGCCTCGGGTATTACGGTGCGGCGGAGCACGGCTCGCAGGGTGGGATCGCTCATCGAAGGTGTGGTGTTCGCTCGCTCGGATTCCATCACGCGATGAAGGGTACACACCTGCGGGCGTTTAGCGAAGAGTGGTGCGGATTCCGTGAGGCCGACGTCCGAATTCCCCGAAGACGGCGCGACCGGATGCGTAATGGAGCGTGAAGCACAAGGACGTTTTCAACAGACAAAGGAGGTTGAGCCATGTCGCCTGCGGTTGCGATCCTCTCGCTGACCGGTCTTGTGGCGGCGGCGGTCGCCGCCCGCCTCTTCCTGGTTTACGTTCTCGGGGACTGCGGCAGCGCCCGGTAGTGCCCGATGCGCCCCCCCCGGCATGGAATCAGGGCCCCGCGCGGACCTTGCAGGTCTCCGTGGAGCCCTCGGTCCGTGCTATCCTCCTGTCGTCACGTTTGCTCCTGGAGGCAGAGGACTTCCCATGCACGGCAGACACCGCTTCACCATCGGGCTCTTCGTCACCCTGGCCATCACCACGCTTTTCGGCCCCGGCCTTCGATTTGCCGCAGCCGAGGAAGACCAGGACCGATGGCCGATGGTGGTCACTGCGGAAGAGGGGACGATCTACATCTACGAGCCGCAGATCGAGTCCTTCGAAGCCGATCACCTGACCGCGCG
This sequence comes from Planctomycetota bacterium, assembly GCA_024274785.1. GTDB lineage: Bacteria > Planctomycetota > JAJSAM01 > JAJSAM01 > JAJSAM01 > JAJSAM01. The sequence goes on from JAJSAM010000033.1 coordinate 65,976, forward strand.
CGCGGCGGTGTCCTTCACGCCGAAGGGAACGGAGAACCCCGTTTTCGGCGCAGCCTGGTTCAAAGCCAGACTGCACACGGATCGGGAGACGCGCATCGCGGTTCTCGAGGATGTCGAGGTCACCGACGCCAGGTTCCCGGACGCCACGCCGGAGCATATCAAACGATTCAGCGCGATCGTGCGGGCGGAGTTCCTGAAGAGCGATATACGCATGTCGCTCGACGAGTTGCTCGCGGGCCTCGAACTGGCCGAGAAGGAGAAACTCGCCGGCGCGAACCTGAAGAACGATCCCCCGAAGATCCACTACCGCGAACACCCGGCGCTCCTGGTGCAGGTGGACGGTGAGCCGCAGCTGCTGCCCATCGAGGGAACGGCGATCATGAAAGTGGCCAACACGCCGTTCTACATCCTCTACGACGGCAAGGCGGCGGCCTACTACCTCTCCGGCGCCGGGAGCTGGCTCACGACAAAGGAGTTCACCGGCAAGTGGGAGAGCGTCGCGAACCTGCCGAAGACCGTGGCCGATGTTGCCGCGAAGGACCCGGCCGCACCGAAGATCGAGGAGGGAGAATCGAGCCTCAGTTCCCTCCCGGAGATCGTGGTCGCAACAGAGCCCGCGGAGATGCTGCAGACGGACGGCCCCGCGAAGTACACCCCCATCGACGGCACCATGCTGCTTCGGGTCAGCAACACCGAAAACGACATCATGATGGAGATCGCCAGCCAGGAGTTCTTCGTGCTGCTCTCGGGAAGGTGGTTCAAGACAAAGTCGCTCTCGGACGGCCCCTTCGCCTATGTGGACCCCGCGAACCTGCCGGAGGACTTCAGAAAGATCCCCGATAGCGACGAAGCGGCGCGAATCCGGTCGAGTGTCCCCGGAACGATCGAGGCGAAGGAAGCGGTGATGGACACCTACATCCCGCAGACCGCCAGCATCGACCGGAAGGAAGCGACGCTCGCCGTCAGCTACGATGGCGATCCACAGTTCGAACCGGTGGAGGAGACCTCGATAAAGTACGCCGTGAATACGAGCTTCTCGGTGTTCCTCGTGAACGGTCTCTACTACTGCTGCAACGACGCGGTCTGGTTCGTGGGTCCCTCCGCCAACGGCCCCTGGGAGGTCGCCACGGAGGTGCCCGCGGAGATCTACACCATTCCGCCGAGCAACCCCCACTACAACACCACCTACGTCCACGTCTATCAGTCCACACCATCGGTCGTCTACGTCGGCTACTACCCGGGATACATGGGCTGCTACCCCTATCGCGGCGTCGTCGTCTGGGGAACCGGCTGGTGGTATCGCCCCTGGTATCGACACCACTACTACCCTCGCCCCGCCACCTTCGGCTTCGGCGTCCGCTACAACCCCTGGACCGGCGGTTGGGGAGTCGGGATCGGGTTCCGCGGTCCCATGGGCGGCTGGGTCGGTATCGGCTACGGCGGAGGCGGAGCGTGGTTGGCGGGAGGCATCGGTCGCGCTGCCTGGTGGGGTGGCGGTGGCTTCCGTCGAAACGACATCAACATCAACATCGACCGCAGCGTCAACATCAAGAACAGCTTCAACCGCAACCAGATCGGCAACAACCGGATCGGCAACACGAACCGCAACCTCTACAAGGACCGGAAAGGCGTGGACCGCACGCGGGACAATCGCCGTGACAAGCGCCCCGGTGGAGGACGTGATCGTCCCGGAACCGCGGATCGCACGCGGCCGGCGGCCGGAACCCGGGACCGCAAGAACAACGTCTACGCGGACAAGAACGGCAACGTCTACAGACGCGACAACAACGGATGGCAGAAGCGCGACGGAAACAAGTGGAAGGATACGACCTCGCGTGATCGGGCGGCGCCGGCGCGTCCGGCCACCACGGATCGCCGCCCCGGAGACCGGTCGAAGGCGGGAGACCGCCGACCGAGCACCAGACCGAGCACCGGGAACCGACCCAGTACCAGCAACCGAAGCAGCTCCTCTGGATTCAACCGCGGCGGGATGGAGCGAAGCCACCAGTCCCGGCAGCGCAGTGCTTCGCGGTCGAGCAGCGCCTCGCGCTCGAACTCGGCGGGCTCCCGCTCCCGGTCATCCGGTTCACGGAGCGGCGGCGGTTCGCGAGGAGGCGGGCGGAGGTAGATCGCGCGGTCGATGCGGAAGCAGCCTCCAAGGACTACCGCCGGCTTCCCCACGCCGCGGCGGTTGACACCGTCGCCTGAAACGAGAGGGCATCCTCGCTGTCCGGGTCGATGGAGAGCGCTCGGCGCGCGAGCTTCTCCGCTTCGGTGTAGGAGCCGCGGCCGACCATGATGCTCCCGGCGTTGATGTAGCAGGAAACGGCGTCCTCCCGGATCTGGATGTCGCCGACCGCCAGCACGCTGATCAGGGCCCGGTCATCCGCATGCTCCCCGGAGAGCGTCTCGATCATCTCGAGCGCTTTCTCGTACTCCGCGCCGGCGGCCTCGAGAGTCTTGCGCGCCCGGGACGTGTTCTTCTCCAGGAGTCCCCGGGCCCGAATCTTCCGGGCCAGGTCCACGCGGTCGTAGATCGGGGCGAGGAGCTTGTTCCGCGCGGCGAGTTTCGCCTCTTCCGTCTCCCCGATCGCCGCTCTCGCCGACTTCATCACCTCCATACGGCGCTTTGCCTCACGGACCTGTTCCTTGTCGTCGAGGTGTGACAGCAGCGCCACCGCCTGCACCGCGGCGGGGGACTCCGGGAATCGGGTCACCACCGCCGCCGCCAGGCGCTCCGCAGTCTCCTGGTCGCCTGCATCGTAGGCATTTCGGGCGTACTTCAGGACGGAGGAGGCGACGCCGTTCACGACACCGGGCATCGCTTCGACCTTCTTGACATAGTCCGCATCCAGGGCCCGGGCCTCATCCAGGTGGAACTTCGCGCGCGCGAACATCCCCTCCTTCACGCAAAACCCGGCAAGCCACAGGTGGTTCTCGGCGGACTCCTCCATGTAGTCGCGCCGAATCTCGTAGAAGGAATACGGATCGAGCTGACTGGCCTTGAGTTTCAGCGTTACGGTGGCGTCGTCCTTCACGAAGCTGACGGTGATCGAGTCATGCGTCGTGTCGATGATGTTGGCGACGCCGGTCACGCCGTCCTTCAGGGTGATCTGCTCCCCGGCGAGCGCCGGTGGGGCGACAAGCAGGAACAGGCCGAGAAGCGCGATGACGAAGGTCGGGTATTTCATGGTCAGACTCCGATCTCAGACCCCGGGAAGAGGGGGACATTCTCGGTTGATGCAGGCGACTGGCAAAGGGAATCCGCTGTCCGCCAGCGAAGGGGTTGTTGGCAGGCGGCCCGGCAGCGCATAGATTCAGCGGGCGGTGTGACGTGTAAACGGAGGTGACGCGTGCGAAAACCCGCCTTGGCCATCCTGATCGTGTTCCTGATCGGAACTCTGCCCGTTTTCATTTCCTGTGCCACCGTCGACAGCACCACGACGGTCGATGCCGGCGGAGCTCCGGAGTCGAGTCCGACCATTTCAAACGCGCAGGACCACCAACTGAAACGCCGGGTCGCGGTGGCGCGCTTCAGCAACGAGACGCTCTACGGCAAGAGCGTCCTGCTGCTCCGGGAGGCGGACTTCCTCACTCGCCAGGCCGCGGACATCCTGGTGGCCCGCCTGGCCGAAACCGGCCAGTTCGACCTGATCGAGTACTCGGACTCCGAGACCCTGCTTAGAGCCGTCGACAACCGGGCGGTCCCCGAAATCGGCGTGCCGGCGGACTTCGTGATCGTTGGTTCGGTCACCGAATTCGGACGCGAAACCGTCGGGAACACCGGAGTCTTCTCCCGTACCAAGACCCAGAAGGCCCACGCGCGGGTCAACCTGCGGCTCGTGGATGTCCGCAGTTCCCGCGTGATCTTCGCCGCCGAAGGCACCTGCTCCGCGGAATCCGAGGTCGGCACTACGTTCGGCGTCGGAACCACCGCCGGGTACGACTCCACGTTGAACGACAAGGCCATCTCCGCGGCGGTTTCGAAGGTCGTCGGCAACATCGTCGAGACCCTGCTCGAACAGCCCTGGCGTTCCTACGTGCTCGAGGTGCAGGGCAACTCGGTGTTCATCGCCGGGGGAGCATCCCAGGGCATCCGGGTGGGTGACCGTTTCGCCGTAGTGCAGCGCGGCCGGCTGATCGACAACCCCCAGACCGGCGTCCCGGTGGAATTGCCCGGTCAGCAAGTCGGTGTGCTCGAGGTGCAGGAAGTGTTCGGTACGACCTCCGCCGACGAGACCTCCCGTTGCCTGCTCCAGTCCGGATCGATTGCCGCAGGCGACCTCTCGCGCTACTTTGTCACGGAGGTGCAGCGATGAAAGCCCGGTGGATGGTGATCCTGGCCCTGACCCTGATCGTCTTCGCCCCGGCCTGCTTCCAATCCCGCAACGAAGTCATCGAAAAGGAGTCCCTCGGGTACTTCCGGTTCATCGGCAACCTGGAGGGCACCATGGTCGATGCGACGAAGGACGGACAGGCGATCCTCACCGGGCTGACCCCGATGCCGAAGACCAACTACTCGGTCCGGCCCGGCGTCTACCAGTTGGTCGTGACCCGCGGCGGAGTGGCGGTCGTTCAGCGGAAGCTCTTCGTCGTGGACGGGCAGGTGCTCGAGGTGAGGATCCCGTAGTCTGTCCCCACTTCCTGCCGGGCGCGCGCCGCACCCACGGAACGGCTCGACAATGATAGAGGTCCGGGAGGACGGTGAAGCCAGGCGGAAAGACGGCTGTTTTGAGGAGGCAGGCGCGGATGCGGCACAAGGCGCGACGACGATGCGATGCGTTGGCATCTCCAGGGAGGAGGAACGTCGTGATGCGCCGCGACCGCCCCTCAACATCGTGCGTCCCGGTGAGAATTGGGGACCGAATCGCTCGCATGCTCCCGGCAGCCCTGGTTTCGTCGCTGGCGCTCTTCGCCGCCTGCGCCGGAAACCCCTACAACTCCTACCCGGAATCCCTCTACACCGCCCTCTACGAGAACACTCCCGAAGCCCTCGGCGACCACCAGGTCCTGCTCGAGGAGATTCTCGTCTGGTACGACCGCGAGGGGCAGACCGCACCGCCGGGAGTCGCCGCCGAATTGGCCTTTTACCAGGCGAAGTTCGGCCGCACGGACCAGGTGGACGCGCTGCTGCGGCGAGAGGCGCAGGCGTACCCGGAGTCCGAACTGTTCATCGGAGCGCTCCGGCGGTTCCTGCTCGGACCGGAGAACACGCCGATCTTCGAGAGACCGCCTGAGGAGGAGAGCCGCGGGGAGGAGGGAGAAGATGAGAAGACTCGCTAGTCTGCTGCTGCTCCCGCTGCTCTCCGGGTGTGTCGCCTCCGGGGATGCCACCGCCGACTACTCAGCAGAGGAGGCCTGGTATCGGCGCGCGCCGCGCTCGGTGATCGTCCTCCCGGCCCGAAACGACACGACGGCGGTGGAGGCGGGCCGGCTCTTCATCTCCACCATCAGCAAGCCCCTGGTGGAGCGCGGCTACTACGTCTATCCACCGGAGATCGTCGCGGAGATCCTCCGGAGGGAGGGCATCTACGACGAGCAGGCCTGGGACGTCCCTCCGCAGAACTTCCGCCGCTACCTCGGCGCGGACGCGGTGCTGTACGTCCGCATCGAGAACTGGGACACGAGCTACATGGTGGTCGCGAGCAGCGTGGCCGTGACCCTGGAGTACCGGCTGGTCGATACGGTCTCGGGAGAGACGATCTGGGAGGATCGGGAGGTCGTGGCGCGGTCCTCCGGAGACAGCGTACAAGTGCAGGGCGATGCCATCTCCTGGCTCGTTTTCTCCACGGTGAGCGCCACCGTCACCGCGCTCACCACGGACTACGTCACCCTCGCCAATGAAGCGAACTCCCTGGCGGTGAAGGACATCCTTCCCGGCGTCTACAACCCTTCTTACCACCAGCTTCAGCAGGAGATCGAAGCCTGGCGAAAGTCGGTGAACGCCGGAACCGGAGAGGGCCGCTGACCTCGGGTCGATTCCCGTTCGCGTTCTGCCGCAAAGCCTGCGACGATCACGGCGAACCCTTCGAAAGGAGCAGACGTGGACAGGGCACTCGGCATCTTCATCGTGGTCTGCGCCACGGCCATTCCGGTCACCGGCTGCGGACTCCCTGCCGGGCGAATCTCGGCTCGGGGTGGACCGTTCGACCTGGACGGGAGCATCGCCTCCACCGGAGGGGGTGAGTTGATCGACACAAAGGGTAGCGCCTCCACCGATGATCTCGGTCTGGATGACTCCGAACTCACCTTTCAGCCGAAGGCGGAACTCGACTGGGGTGGCCTGAACCTCTCGCTGGATGGCTTCTCGGTCGGCTATTCCGGAACCGGCATCGCCACCGTGGGCCTCGAGATCGGAAACCTGCCCCCCATCGAGCTGGGCGCCGCGGTCAAGACCGACCTCGACCTCTCCTACCTGACGCTCAAGGCGACCTACGACCTCATCCCCACGGATGTCATCGACATCGGCATCGGCCTCGGCGGCGGCATTGTGGACTACGACCTGACCGTCGACCAAATCCTCGGCTCCGGACGGTTCAGGACGGCGGAAACACTCCCGGTGGTCTATCCGATGATCAGGGTGGGTTCGCTCATCGGGCCGGTGCGCATCGCCGGCTACCTGGGCGCCATCGCGGTGAGCTGGGACGGAAACAGGATCAGGTACATCGACGGTGAACTCTACGCGGGCGTCCGGGTGTTCGGGTCGGAGTCCCGGTTTCAAGGCTGGGTCAGCCTGGGCTACCGCTACCTCGACTTCAACTACGAGTACAATTCCGAGAATTCGAACATCGAACTCGACGCCACGATTCGCGGCCCGTACCTGAGCCTGGAGATCACGTTCTAGAAAGAGGGCCAGCCCCCTTCTTCACTCGCGATCGACGAAGATCCCCGGGGGGTCGCCGCGGATGACGAGCCGATACTCCCCGCCCTCTTCCGCCTTGAAGCCGGTGGTGGCCTCCGCGCTGCCCTTCCGGAATACGGCCTTCACGTCCATGGGACCCAGGCCGATCGTTCCACCGGCTTCCTGCCCGGGCTTGATTCCCTCGATGTTGACGGTCGGGCCATCCGCCGCCCTGATCTGAACGTTCACCGTGTCCTGACACTCATTGACGATCGTCACATTGTACGAGTCGCCACAGCCGAGCGGCGCCAGGGCGACGGCCACCATCACCAGGGTCGCTTTTACACGCATCCAGGGCACCTCCAGAATCACATATCCGGAATTCACTCAAGCGTGGGACCGTACTAGCACGATAAGACGGTCGCCATGCACATCACCATCGATCCTACGGCGGCCGCACCGGTCAGCGAGCAAATCACCGAGGGAATTCGGTTCGCCATCGCCACCGGAGACGCGGCCGATGGCGACAGATTGACGAGCGTCCGCATTCTCGCCAAGGAACTCCTCGTCAACCCCAACACCATCGGGAAGGTCTACCGCGACCTGGAACGGGAAGGGGTGGTCCGCACGAAGCCGGGATCGGGAGTTTTCGTGGCCCCCGGTGCCCGTGCGATCTGCCGCAAGGCGAGTGTCGTTGCGGTCCGGGCGGCGGTGATGCGCGCGGTGGAGAAGGGACTGGCGGCGGGCCTCGACGCGGAAGCGCTGTCCCGGGTTGTCGATGAATGCCTTGATACTGCGGGAGCGATCCAGAATGTCAACTGCTGAGCCGATCACCATCCAGGGACTGAAGAAGCGATACGGAAAGAAGCAGGTCCTGACCGGCGTGACCCTGTCCGTGCCGAGGGGAGTGACGACCGCGCTGCTCGGCAGAAACGGCGCGGGCAAGACCACCATCCTCCGAATCCTCGCCGGGCTTCTGCCTCGAAACGGCGGCGAAGTGTCGGTCGCCGGCCTGGATCCCTGGAAGCAGGCGATCCGGGTCAAGGCGATCACCGGATACGTCCCGGACGCCCCCATGTTCCATCCTCGCTGGCGGGTCCGCGACGCGATGAGCCTGGTGAAGTCCGCACGGCGGCGAAGCTGGGACGAGCGCGAGGCGAGGCGCCTGGCGGAGACGTTCCAATTGGCCGGGTCCGACCGGATCGGCGCCCTCAGCAAGGGCGCGCGAGCCAAGCTCTCCCTGTTACTCGCTCTCTCGCACCACCCGGAGGTCGTGCTGCTCGACGAGCCCGCTTCCGGCCTCGACCCGCTCTCCCGCAAGGAGGTGCTCGGCACCCTGGTGGAGATCATGGAGCGGGAGGGAGCCGCCATCCTGATCTCCACCCACCGCCTGGACGACGTGGAGCGCCTGGCCGAGCGCGTGGCGTTCCTGAAGGGCGGGGAGATCGTGGCGGAAGGGCTCACCGAGGAGCTGCGGACCGGCCGAGGCATACCGGAGGCGCAGTTGGAACATCCCGGCCTTACGGAACTCTATGCGGCCTTGCTCGACCGCGAGCAGGAGAAACGGGAAGTGCAACCATGCGCAGTCTGATCGCAAAGGAATGGCGGGAGAGCCGGGCCCTGATCTTCGGGTTCCTGATCCTCGCCCCGGTGGCCTCGGTCCTCATCAAGTGGCTGCTGGTGGGCTTCAAGGCCACGGAGACCACGGATTCCCTGGTGTTCATCATCCCCGGAGCGTTCGCCCTGTTCGTCTTCGCCCTGTCGGCGGACCTCGCCGCGGCGGACATCTCCTCCGGGCGCATCGCATTCTTCGCCGCGCTGCCCACGAGCCCCGCGAAAGTGTGGGCCGCCAAGACCCTGTTCCTCGCCGGCTCGGCGCTCCTCTACCTCGGCTACGCCCTCGTCGTCGAGACGATGATCCTCGCGCTCGCCGGGAAGGCGACCGCGCCCCTCATGGGACCCGAGGCGGCGCGCATGACGCTGCCGTTGACGGCGGTGATGACCGCGGGCGCGGCGACGTTTCTGTTCTCCACGCTGATCGATCGAGGATTCGCCGCGGCGCTCGCCGGCTTCGGGATGGTCGCCGGCCCCTGGCTCGTGCTGGGAGCAATCCGCAAGAATATCGGTGGGTTCGGGATCGATTTGGAGGCTGCCTCCCTCTTCGCCTGCGTGGTCCTGATCGTGGCCTCGCTCTCCGGCTCCGCCGCCGCTTTCCTCTCTGGAAGAGTGCATCTGAAAGCCAGGCTCCGGCGCGTCCTCGTCGCCGGTCTGGCGTTCCTCCTGGTCCTTCTGCCAGCCACGGTGTGGGCGGGAGTCTCGGTCCGGAACTGGCTCACCATCGACGCCGGCGACGAGCAAGTCCGCCTGGGTGGTGGCCGGCCGACGCCGGACGGAACGTGGGCGCTTCTGTCGGCAAGCCGCCGGGGGAAGGGCCCCTTCGGAGCGCCCTCGCCCCAGGAAGACTGGGCCGTCAACCTGGAGACCGGGGTGGTTCGCGAGTTCGGCGGCATCGGTTGGTTCATGGGCGGTGACGAGGAATTCGCGGAAGGACCCGGTCGACTGGCGCTGTTTCGTCATTCGAAAGCGCCGGACGGCAAGGCGAACTGGCTGCGCGTGGTCTACGACCTGAACACGGGGCGGCCGCTCTCCACCCGGAGTGTGCAACGGTCGAAGCTCTATGGATGGACGAGCATCCCGTGGGGTCTACACCGACTCGACATCACCCGATCTCCGCGCCGCCTGCTCACCGCCGATGGCCGCACGTTCGACCAGCCGGAGGGCTGGAGGTTCTCGCCCGCCACCGCCCCCTGGGGCGTCGGGTTGCGCCGCCGAAAGGGTGGGGTGAGCTATAGCTTCGGAGTGCTCCTTTTCGACACCGGCGAGATCCGGGAACTCTCTCACCATCCGCACTCTCTCCCCGATGACCCCGACGGCTTCGCTGTAAGCTTCGGTCAGCCGATCCGCCGTATCCCTCTCGCAGGCGGCGAGACCGAAGAGATCGACATCGGCAAGCCGAACTCCCGCAGCCTGTCCCCCGACCTGCGATTCGCCGTCATCTCGAGTTCCGCCGGGCTCTACCTGGTCCGCTCGAAGGATGCATCGATCGAGAAGATCGAGGACGAGACGCCCGTTCGCGGGGGCCCCTTCATCCTCTGGGCAAACGACTCGAGGACATTCCTGGTCCTCGGTCACGGCCCGAGTCTCAAGGGAACCATCCGTGATGGCCACGCCACCGTCGAGCAGGTGCAGGTCAGCCCGCGGATCATCTTCCCGGTCCACTTCGACGGTTCGCGGGTGCTGGGTTTCGGAGCGGGGCACGGAAGCTACCACGTCTCGGAACTCGATGGATCGAGCAGGCAGCTTCTGCCGGTGAGGTAGTATCATCGCAGGATGATCTTCGGGAACATGGAGAATCGCATCGTGCTCCTCGACGGGGGCATGGGGAGCACCATCGAGGACCGGGGCGTATCGGTTCGGAACGCGCTGTGGGGATCCGCCGCGCTGCTGACCTCTGAGGGTCTCAGCCTGAACGATCGGATCCACCGGGAATTCCGGGAGGCCGGGGCGGACATGCTCACCGCCAACGTCCACAACGCTTCCCTCGCGGCGTGCCGCGCCTATGACCACGAGGACCTCGGCCTCTTCGAGCGGGTGAATGCCGCCGGCGTCGCCAGTGCGCGCCGGGGCGCCGGCGACGACTGCCCGGTGGCTGCCGGGATCGGCAGCGTGGAGGGTCCCTACGCCACCGTGAGCATGTACGAGGCCGAGGAGATCGTCGAGAGACTCGAGCCGCAAGCGTCCCTGCTGCGACGGCTCGGGGTGGACCTCCTGATCTACGAGACGCTCACCACGGAGAACGAGATCCGGGCCGTCGCGAACCTGGCCCGCGCACCCTTTGCCGCGGGACTGACATGCGGAGAGGACGGGCGGACGCTGGCGGGGGTCGGGGTGGCCGATGCGGTTCAAATCCTCCTCCCGGCGGGCCCGGAAGCGGTTTTCATCCAGTGCACGAGATATGACTACGTCGCGGCCGCCCTGCCGGCACTGGTCGAAGCACTGGACGGTGCCGCCGACGCCGGTGTCTACGCGAACGACGGCCGGACATGGGTGGACATGCGCTGGCACGGCGAGCGGGTCTCACCGGAGGACTACGTGGCGAGTGCCCTGAAATGGCGCGACCTGGGCGCCCGGATCATCGGCGGCTGTTGCGGAACCGGGCCGGAGCACATCGCTGCGCTGAAAGCCGCGTTGTAGCCCGCGCAAGACGGTTCAACGCACCGGATCCTGACCTTCGCGGTCTTCCCTTCCCTCACCGTAGCATTCCCGCTGCCGGAGAGAGGGCGCACCCGACGCGCCGGCCACCGGATTCAGATCCCGGCCCATCACCACTCCCGTGACGGTCCCGCCGCGGCCCAGGCGATGGCGCCCGAGGTCGCGGCGGCGAGGATGAGGATGGGAGAAATCTGGCGCATGAACCCATTGGGCCGAATCCCGGACCCGGTCTCTTCCATCGTTTCGGTTTTCCCGAACCGCCAATTCGATCGATACGAAACGCACGTCGCGGTACTTTCGAAGTTGACCAAATCGAAAGCCCGAAGGAGAGACGGAGCGTGAAATCGGAAAGAGTCGTTCTGCGAATACCGGCCCTCGTCCTGGTCCTGCTCATCGGCGGCGTCGCGATCGCCGCGGGACTGAGCATCGACGACCTCACCGCCCTGAAGAAGGCCGGGTTTTCTGACGACGAGATCCAGAAGGAGATCGATCGCACCGAAACGCGACTCGTGCCGACGGAACGCGACGTCCGAAAGCTTCGCGCGGTGGGTTTCTCCCAGGCTTTCATCGATCGGCTCCGGGCGGAAGGAAGTCCCGAACTCACCCTCGACACCGTGCGGCGGATGACCGCGCGGGGCGTCAAGCCGGAGGAGATCATCAGCCTGATCGCCGCCTCCGGAAAGACGTTCCGCCTGACGGCGCGCGAAGCCATCGAGCTCTCGAGGGCCCGCGTGGACTCCGCGGTCGTCCGCACGCTGCGGGGAGGAGCCCTCAAGCAACAGGAGTTGCTCAGGCTGGCCCGGGACGGCGCGAGGGAGGCGACTCAACTCGCCCTGATCGACGCTCTCGGCGCTGACTTCACACCGAGCGCGGCAGAAACGGTGAAGTTGATGCAGAAGGGCGTCCCGGTCTCCGTGATCCAGAAGCTGCGCGAGACCGCGCCGGCCCCCGAGGCGGAACCCGCCGCCGACTGGCACTACGAACATCCTCTCGGAAGGTTCGGACTCGAGGTCCCGGCCGGCTGGAGGCACCTGACCGAGCTGAATCTCGAGGACTTCGTGGTGCGGGACATCTTCACGCCGGAGAGGGACACGAGTGACCCCGCGAAAGTGCGATCCGCCTTCACGATCACCACGATTCCGGTTTCCCCGGAGTCGAAGCTGGCGGGACTCACGCTCGCCGATACGGCCCGAACGGTCCTGGTGCAACGGCTGGCCGAGGAACCCGATCTGGCCCCACTCCTCGCCCGCCCGCTCGAGAAGGGAACACTCGGAGGCGTGGCTGCTCTCTTCTCTCCCCGGCGCGGAGCACAGCGGGGAAGGGAAGACGGATCTTCCCGCTCGCGGTTCGGTATCGCGCGAAAGGACGGGTTCGTGGTCCTCGTCCGGATCTTCGCCGAGCGGAGCGCCGCACATCGCATGAAGGGTGCATTTCAGACGTGCATCGCGAAACTTCGTCTGGGACCTGCAACCCCGGTTTCGCCCGGGCCGATCGTGAACCGGCAAACCGTCACGGACCGCTCCCGCCCGTCGGTGGTGATGGTGGTCGGCACAACCGGAGGGCGACAGAGCGCCGGCAACGGATTCATCATCCGCGAGGACGGCATCGTGCTCACCAGCCACGCAGCCATCTGGGACATGGATACGAAGAGGCCTCACCGGAACATCCAGCTCCACTTCGATGCTTCCCTGAACCGTCCGCCGGTCCGGGCCGCCCTGGTCGCGGAGCACCGTCCCGAGCTGAACGGGGCCGGCTCCGCGCTGCTTCGGATCACGGAGCCCGGGAGAGTTCCGGCGCTGGCCCTCGGCAGGAGCATCCCGGTGCGCGCCACCACCCCCGTCCTGACGCTCGGATTCCCGCGTGGCGGGGCTCTCGAACTCGAGGCGCTCACCGTCATCGCCACGCCGAGCACCGTCAGGAAAGTGATGCCGAACCCGGACTACCACGGCGGTCCCGTGATCGACGCCCGGACCGGGGAAGTGATCGGAGTGTGCTCATCGATGTGGCGCCTTGACCCGCAGGCGATGATCCCCATACAGGCGTTTCGCACCGCATACGCGGATGTGCTCGATCTCGCGGCCGGCGCCGATCGGCTCTGGGGACCGACAGAGCACTTCGCCCATGCCCTGGATCTATACGGCCGCGGGGCGTATGCCGCCGCGGAACGTCGGCTCGCAAGAACGCTGGCGCTGGCGCCGAAGAACACGGATGCCATGTTCCTCAACGCCGCGTGCGCGCTCGGTCGCGAGGATTCATCGGCGTTCGCCCAGTGGATCAACCGAGTGCTGAAGATCGATCCCGACAACGGCCTCGCCCTCCTGATGGCCGCCGGACACTCCCTGGCCGCGGAGGACTACGCACCGGCGATGAGGTTCGCCAATCGCGCAATCCAGGTGAGCCCCGCAGACGCGAGACCATACCTCCTCCGCGCAGAGATCAACCTTGGCCTGCGCCGTTATCAGGACGCTCTGCGTGATGCGGACCTGGTGGCACGAAAAACCCGGGGGCGAAGCACGGATGCGGAGATCCTCGCCGGGCGGGCCCTCTTCGAGTTGCAGAGGCTGGACGAAGGGCTTGCCCGATTCAACCGGGTGCTGAAGCTCAACCCGGCAGACTTGACGGCACAACTCGCGAAGGGCCTCTACTACGAGGAGAAGCGACTCTATTCCGAGGCCGCGAGGGAGTACGAGGGAATCGCCCGACGGCACCCAAAGGCACCCGAGCCCGAGGAGTCACTGGGCCGCTGCCTGGTCCTGGATGGTAAGAAACGCCCGGCCCTGGCCGCCTGCGACCGAGCCCTGGCGAAGATCCGGAACCTGGGACGAACTCCGCCGGAATCCCTGTTCAGGACGATGACCGGCATCCGCGGGATCAGCGACGATTCAACGCCCCTCTTCATCGACTACGTCAACGCCTGCCCCGGCTCCGCGAATGCCCACGTGCAGGCCGCAATGCTGCACGGGACGCTGGGGGAACGCCCTGGTCTGGCGTACGCACACGCCCTCATCGCCCAGCAACTCACCTGGGGGGACGCCACGGTGCGCAAACAGGTACGCGACATCCCTCCCGCCTCACTCTCGATCAGCACGGTTGCGGAACTCTCAAAGCTGGGCTACGGTCCGGTGGCGATGACCATCGTGGAACTCGCCCCGATCGGCTTTGAAGTCAGCAAGGACAGCCGGGCCGGCCGACCCGGCGACTCGTCCCCCATGACGACGGCGCTGCTGAGCAGGATCCTCTCGCGGCAGGAAGCGGGACGTCTTGGCCCGATGGGTGAACCCGGCGGACACGGACTCGACCGGAAGGAGAATCCACCATCCCCCATGGTCACCGCAGTGAAGCCCGATGCGCCGCACCGGCCCGAACTCGAGGTCACGGAATGGAACGCTCCGGACGGCAAGTTGATGGTCCCGGTGCCGAAGGGCTTCACCGTCGATGACAGGCAGGTGCGAAAAGCCCGCCAGAACGGCTTCGGGTTTATCCGTTTCTACGCCGTGAACCGAAAACGGATGGCCGAGGTCTGTGGCTGCGTCTTCGATGCGAGCATCCGGACGTTCCCCGACGCCTTCGAAAAGCTGCAGGCCTTCCGGGCCTCCGAGGAGTCGCGGATGAAGGTCGAGGAGCAGCAGGAGATCACCATCGATGGTGTGAAAGGCCGGTACGCCCGAGGGATCATCCAGTTCCGGAATCGGAATGCGGCACCCTTCGAGCTGGTGCTGATCCCCGCACCCGGTGGCATCCGCGCGATGTTCTTCGCCTCGGTGCCGGACTCGGTGAAGCCGCTCGAGAAAGAGCGACAGGCACTGCTGACCGGTTTCCGACCCGCACGCCCGGCACCCCCGGAGCCGACGATGGAACTGATGACCTTCCGGGATCCGTCGGGGCTCTTCACCGTCGATTTCCCGAAGACATTCGCCCCCGCGAACAAGGTCATGGCCACCCACCGGCGTCAGGGCATCGGCTTCATTCGCTTTGTCGCGGCGAAGCGGGACGACCGGGCCCGGATCTCGGTCATCGCCTTCGGCGTCCCGACGAGAACCGCGGAGCAGGCCCTGTCGGCCCTGCAGCTTTTCGAACCCTCGAGGGGGCAATCGATGCTCAAGGCGAAGCAGGAACCGCGGAAGATCGGTGAACTCTCCGGGACTGCCTTTGCCGGCACGATCAGGAAGGCCGATGGTTCGGAGGCTCAGTGGGAGGCGGTCTTCGTCCCCTCCACTGCGGGTGTGATGGGCATCATCTTCACCGCCCCGACGGACCAGTGGGAGAGTCTCACGAAAGAACGGGAGGCACTGCTCAGCGGACTGCGGGTCACGAAGTAGCTACCTCGGAATGGCCTTGCCGGTGCGCTTTTCGAACTGCGCTTCGTAGAGGGACGGAGGCTGAAGCTCGGCCGCCTGCCCCTCCGCCTCGAGCCAGTCGTCTCCGGACACCAGGAGATCGAGGTCCGGGCCGGTGCCGATGACGTAGCCGTTGCCGAACTGGGAGGACCGGAGCAGTCCCGACCCGGTCGTGTTCCAGAAGATGCACTCCGTTGCGGTATGTCCCGCGCCGCTGCTCATGGTCCCGCGATTGAGGGCCGACCAGCCGTCATCGACCGTGCATTGGTCCACGAGGTTCGCCGTCGCCAGCGAATGGTGGTACTCGGAGTGGCCGACGGTCGCCACCGTCACGCCGAGGAATTCGTTCAGGGCCTGCCCCTCGAAACTGTGGCAACGCAGCCAGACGCAGCCGGTCACCCCGAAGCCCCAGTTCTGGATGAAGTTGTGCCTGCCGCGTCGGGCCGTGCAATCGCGAAACAGCACCTCGTTCGACTGCCTGACCTCGAAGAGATAGCCGTTCCCGCCGCCGCCGCGATGTTCGGCGAACGAAAGAGTGCAATCCGCGACCGTCACCCGCTTCGCGAAACTGACGATGATGCCGCCGCTCTGCAGGTGATCTCCCGCACCGTCGCCGGTGCCCGGGGAGAGGGGCGAGGCGAAGGACTCGATGTTCACCGCAAAGGCGTCCTTCACTCCACTCAGTTCCAGCACGTGCGCGCGGTCGTTCGCCCACGCATCGTCCCAGGCGACGGCGTTCGAGAGGCCGAGGTCCCGGACCCCCACCCCGGAAAGCAGCCCGGTCACGACGCGCAGGCTCGCACCGTCGCGGAGTTTCAGCGGGTAGCGCACCGGCACGTCGATCAGAACGCGGTGCGGGGTGCTCGAAGTGTCGATCGCCGTGATCTCCCGACGCAGGAACGGCTGCCAGGTGTCGAGGAACACCGTCCACGTACCGGTCATGCCGTGCTCCGCGACGAAGGCCGCGGTGATCGTGCAACCGACATCGAGGTCGTCGCCGATGGAGAGCCCGGAAGCGTCAGCCACCAGCAGAGCGGTCTCGCGGGCACCCGCGTCCGCGGCGAGCAGGACCTCCGCCCCCCTCTTCGGCGCGCCGCGGAAGGTGAGGTGGCTCTTGCCGGTCATGGCGTCGTGGCGGGTGAAATAGACCCTGCTCTTCCCGGGCCCCTCACCGCGGAGCACGACGTTTCCGGCGGAGACCGTCAGCAGTCCGTCCACCCGGAACTCACCGGAGGGAAACTGCACCGTGCCACCGCCCGCCTTGCCCGCTGCATCGATGGCCGCCTGGATCGCCGCGGTGGAGTCACTGCTCCCGGTGGGATCCGCCTGGTGGTCGGCCACGACGTCGATGACCGGGCCGGTGCCGGAGATCGGCAGGATCGCGCCGCCGCCGTGGTAACCGGCGTAGGAGACGTCGTGGAGGAAACGGCCTTCGGAGTCAGTGGTTTCCGGCGTCCAGTCCGGGGGAAACAGCGCGCTGCGAACAACCGTGGGCTCGACCGACGGTGGAGTCCCATTCGCCGGCGGAATCCCGCCCCCGCCGCCCCCGCCGCATCCGACCACAAGAACCACGATGAGGTTGATTGTGAGCCGAGTTCTCATCCGCACATCCTACCGGGATGACGGATCGGAAGCGATGCTGCCCCGAGTCCGGTGCTATGCTCCGGCCTCCCTTGATCAGTCCTCAATCTCAAGCAGCATCTCCTCGCTGTTTGCCGCCAGCTCCGGGAAGTACATGCCGAAGAGTCTCGTCGGGAGGGCGTGGAAGATACCCGGGATTTCGGCTCGCAGACGGTAGCGCAGCAGGTGCTCGCCCTCGTCGATGCGACTGGCGAAGAAGACCACCTTCTCGTCGCGAAGTTCCATGTAACTCCAGAATCCCTCCTGGGCTTTGCCGCCGGAGCGGACATCCACCGGTTCGCAGCCCACGGGCTTCATGTCCTCGATGGCGAAGTAGGTGTAGTCGTTGTCGCTCGTGATCTTCAGTTCCACCTGGATCAGGTCACCGCTTTTCAGCATCGCACCCGGCATCAGCGGGACGCGCTCGTAGCGCAGGCGCTTCTCCATGACCTTTTGCCCGGCGGCGGCCATCACTTCCACGTCGTAGGGGATCCGCTCGAGCTTGAAATACGTCCGCTCCACGCTGAATTCGTGGCCGGCAGCGGTGATATGCTCCTCTTTGGTAAAATACCGGACGTGGGTGCCGGCGTAGACGGCGCCCTTTCCTTCGCGGGTGATCGCAAGGGTGTGCCGGCCCGCCTTGAGTGAGACGCCCTCCACGGTGAACTGGTTGTCGTAGGTGAAGAAGTTGTCCTTCGTGATCGCCACCTTCTTCACCACCGCGCCGTCGTCGAGGTCGAGGGTCGGGGTGTAGTCCGGCTCGCCCTCACCGGTCGCCGCCACGAAGTCGCTCATCGCCGAGACGCAGAGCGTGGTGTCCCTCGTCGAGCGCCAGTAGTAGCCGTTTCTGCGGTTGTTGAGCAGCCACTTGACGACTCGCGGAGCGACATCGCTTTTCGGCTCGATCAGGACGATCGCCCGCAACATCCAGGCGTTGGTCTCGATGTCGTTGTTCCACCAGTACCACCACCCGGCCTGCGGCGTCCGGAAGTGGGCAACCCTGGTTTCGGAGTTCTCCTCGAGGTACTGCATGCCCCGGTTGACCATGTTCTGATCCACCGCGACGTCGCACTCCACCGCATTGACGAGGGCGTGCAGCACGTAGGCGGTCAGATACGGGCTCGACGTATTCCGTTTCCACCAGCCCCACCCACCGTCGCCGTTCTGCATTGAAGAGATCCGGGCCAATCCCAGCTTGATCAGATCCTGCATCTTCTCGTCGTCGAAGATGGCGAGATCCGCGTAGCCGCTGTAGATGGAGTGCCCCTCGCCCTGTTCGATCTTCCGGGTCTCCTCCATGCGACCGCGACGAATCTCGCGCACGTCCTCGAGCTTGATCCCCATGTTCTGCAGGGTCTTCAAGGTCAGAACTGCGGGCAGGAAACGACTCACGGTCTGCTCGGTGCAACCGTAGGGGTAGTTGTGCACATTCGCCGAGATCACCACCTCGTCGTACTCAGGGAAGAAGCGCGGCGCCTGCAGACGAACCAGCAGATCCTTCGTGGTCACTGCGGAGGTGCTCGACTGGCCGACCCGCGTATCCTTCGACATGCTCCAGACGTTCACCTTCCAGGTCGTCAGGTTCTCCGGGAGGACGAACTTCGCGGTGGCCTTCCCGTCCTCGCCGGTGGTCAGACTGCCGAGCCAGAGTGCCGTGTCGGCGAACCGTTTGCGAACGCCGGCCATGTCGTGCTGCTGGAATAGATCGATCACGAAGTACTCTGGTGATGGGTCGTCCGGGAAAAGGACCCGACGGAGAAGGTACCACTGTCCGGCGAAGAGGAACCGGCCGCTGCGCTTCGTGTTGTAGACGAGGGTTTCGGCGAAGAGCGATGTCGAGCCCAGGCCGAGCACATTCCACTTCGAAGGCCCGCTGATGAGGAAGGGGCTGCCTCCGAAGAACGCGCGGAGGATCTTCTCCTCGGCGGGAGGGGCCGGACCGAACCGACTGGGGATGGGGACGTATTCCGGGGTTGTTGACACGCTCCGTTCTCGCCGCAGGATCACCGTTCCCGGTCGAATTCACCTGCTGATCGCTCATGCCACCAACGATACGGGCCTTATGTAGTCAACGCGAGAGAGTGCCCTGAGGAACCCCGCTCTCTCGCGACAGCCCGCAAGCGCTCATGGCTGCCGGCTCGAGCATCTTCTGGATCATCCGGGCCTTGAAACCCTCCGAGTACTCCATGTCGTTGTCCTTGCGCCCCCGAGGTGGATATGGGAGGTCATTGCGACCAAGTCGCAACTCGCAGCCCCCATGGGGTCCGGCGTTGCCCCTCGGTGAAGCACGAGGAGCTGGAGAGTTTCGGCGGCGAGATCCGCGCAATCGGCAGGGCATAGTCCGTACCGCTTCCCCCAGGCCGTAGCCTCGGCATGGATCGCATCTCTCAGGCTCTCCCAGGTCCATCCCTCGGGCGGGGAGTGGTTGCCGTTCGAGTTGTGGTTCGATGAGCCATGACGCTTCGTCCCCGGCGCCCTGTGGATCGTCTGCCAGACACGATCGTCAAGCCACGTGCAAAGGAGCCTGTCCCTGGCGAAGCGACAGATCTCGGCGGTGGTGACCACGAAGGCGATCCTGGCGATGGCGCTCACGAATGCAGCCACGGCGCGGGACGGTACCCGGCCGTCAGCCTGCTGGCGAACCAGTGTCAGTAGTGCATCACGGGCACGTTCAGGGTCCACTTGCCGACAGGTTATCCAGCCACCGATTGTGCAGCCCTGTGGCGCACCGCACACTCCCGGGTCGCCTGACGCACCGCGACACCTTCCCCACTCTCCATGGGTGAGCACCCTGAATCCTCCGCACGACTCTCCCACTTTGAAGGATACCACGGTGCGGGAGTACGCGGGGGAGCAGGCGGAGAAGTATGAACAGCGCCCGACCGTCGATGGACAATCGGGCACCGTACCGGCGATCGCGGACGGGACGGAGCCCGTCCTTCCAATAGCGCAGAGCGCTATTCCGCCAGATCCGCCTTCGTCGTGTTCCTGACGATGTCCGCCATCAACGCCACACCGTAGCCCGTCGCGCGGCCGTCGCGGAAGGCCGGGCCGGCGATGTCCAGGTGCAGGAAGGCCGGGTTCACATCCTCGATGTGGTTGTAGATAAACTGCCCCGCGCAGCTCGACTGGGCGTTCATGCGGTTCGCCACCGAGTTGCGCATGTCGGCGACCTTGCTCTTCAGCTCCTGCTTGTAGAACTCGGGGATGAAGAGGATCGGGTGGGTCAGGTCGCCGGTGCTGCGGCCGGACGCGACCGAGCGCTCCTCCAGCCCGTCACGGTTGGTGAACGTACAGGAGACGGCCTGGCCGGAGATGATCAGCGCGGCGCCGGTCAGCGTCGCGGCGTCGATCACCAGGTCGGCCTTGAGGTTGCGAGCGGCGTAGGAGACACCATCGGCCAGCACCAGGCGGCCCTCGGCGTCGGTGTTGTTGATCTCCACCGTCTTGCCGGAGTGGAAGGTCAGGATGTCGTCGGAGCGGTAGCTCGACGGCCCCACCGCGTTCTCCGCCAGGCAGAGCAGACAGTAGAGGTGGTCCGGGCAGCCGGACTTGACCAGCGCGACGAACGCACCGAGCACGGCCGCGGAGCCGCCCATGTCCGCCTTCATGTTGGACATGTTGCCACCGACCTTGATGTTCAGGCCACCGGTGTCGTAGATCACGCCTTTGCCGACCAGCGCCACCGTCCGGCGGGCCTTCTTCGGCGGGACGTACTCGAGGATGGTCAGACGCGGGGGCACGACCGCGGTCCGGCCGACAGCGTGGATGCCCCCCATCTTCATGGCGAGCAGACGATCGCCGACAATCGACCGGACCTTGACGCCCTTGATCCCCTTCACGGCCGCCCTGGCCTCGGCCTCGACGTCGGCGGTCTTCATGTCCTCGGCGGGGGTATCGACCAGGCGCGCGGCAAGGCGGACGGCCTCGACGGTGGGCTTGATCTCCTTCATCGGGGAAACAGCCTTGCCGTTGTCCAGAGCCGCGGCGACCTTCAGCGTCACCTTCCCGGACTTCTTGCCGGTGGACCGGGAGAAGAGCGGGTAGCTGCGGGCCACGGCACACGCGGCGGCGACGTAGTGGTCCGCGTCTTCGAGCCGGATCACGACGGCCACCTTCTTCGCCTTCCCGGCGCTCACCTTCGAGAGACAGACGTGGATGGATTCCGCCTGCGTCGGCGAGTTGTGACGGCCGATCTCGTCCGGCAAGGCGGCGACGAACAGGCGACGGGGGGCACCCTTTCCACCGTAAGTCCCCGCGACGGCGCCGAGGTCGCCCGGCGAGAGGTCCTCGATGAGCGGATCGAGCGAGTCTGCCCAGGAGGTTCCCAGGGCCTTCCGGTGCCAGCCCTTGTCCAGTGCGCTCTTTTTCGCGATGACGACGACGGCCTGGGCCCCGGTGAGGGCCGCGGATACCTTCCGGCTGAACTGGATCTCGGTCATGTGTGCCTTCCCTTGCTCTTGCGGTGGAGGGAGCAGTATACGGAATACGGAGTCGCCGGAAGAAATGCCCTGACTCCGCACATCGAATTGGGCGGAAAATCGCGGGGTTCGGGGGAATTCACCGGCCCTGGACAGGTGTCGAACCCTCGTCCTGAAGTTCGCCGAAAACCGAAATCGGCTATAATCATTGGCTTACAGTCGATTTCTTGCGGATGGGCTCGGAGCCTCCATACGGCACGGCGCGTGCGCAACAGAGGGGTTCTCTCTCGATTTCGCATCCGAAGCGGGCGGGAGAGGCCTTCAAGAGAACACTACACCTTTTTCAGGTTCCGGATTTCAGGTTAGAGGAGATGAACCATGGATCGCCGTATGGTCACCATCGACGGCAATGAGGCGGCGGCCTACGTCGCCCACCGGACGAATGAGGTGATCGCCATCTACCCGATCACTCCGTCCTCCGGCATGGGGGAGATGTCCGATGAATGGTCCGCGAAGGGCCAGAAGAACATCTGGGGCACCGTCCCCCTCGTGGCGGAACTGCAAAGTGAAGGCGGCGCTTCCGGCGCCGTCCACGGCGCCCTGCAGGCCGGCGCCCTGACCACGACGTTCACGGCGTCGCAGGGTCTCCTGCTCATGATCCCCAACATGTTCAAGATCGCCGGGTAGCTCACTCCCGCGGTCTTCCACGTATCGGCCCGCTCCGTGGCGACCCACGCCCTCTCGATCTTCGGCGACCACTCCGACGTGATGGCCACCCGATCGACCGGCTGGGGACTCCTCGCATCGGGCTCGATCCAGGAGATCATGGACAATGCCCTGATCTCGCAGGCCGCGGCGCTCAAGTCCCGCCTGCCTTTCGTCCACTTCTTCGACGGCTTCCGCTCGAGCCATGAGGTGAACAAGCTCGAGCAGCTCACCGAAGACGACATGCGGGCGATGATCAACGAAGACCTGATCCGCGAGCACCGCGCCCGCGCACTCTCCCCGGACCACCCGGTCCTCCGCGGCTCCGCCCAGAACCCGGACGTCTTCTTCCAGGCCCGCGAAACGGTGAACCCGTACTACCGCGACTGCCCGGGGATCGTCCAGGAGACGATGGATGAGTTCGCGAAGCTGACCGGCCGCCACTACCACCTGTTCGACTACCTCGGCGCGCCGGATGCGGAACGCGTCGTGGTCATGATGGGCTCCGGCGGCGAGACCGCCCAGGAAGCCGTCGAACACCTGGTCGCCGCGGGCGAGAAGGTCGGCCTGCTGAAGGTCCGTCTCTACCGTCCGTTTTCCAACGAGGCGCTGCTGGCCGCGCTGCCGACGACCGTCAGGATGATCGGCACGCTCGACCGCACCAAGGAGCCGGGCGCCGCGGGCGAGCCACTCTACAAGGACGTGCTCGGAGCCATCGCCGAGGCGCGCGCTGACGGCACCTCGCCGTTCGCCACCGATCCGAGGGTCATCGGCGGCCGCTACGGCCTCTCCAGCAAGGAGTTCACGCCGGGGATGGTCAAGGGCGTGCTGGACAACCTCGCCGCCGACGCGCCGAAGAACCACTTCACCGTGGGCATCAATGAGGACGTTACGAACTCCTCGATCGACTACGACGCCGACTTCAACACCGAAGCCGACGATGTCGTCCGCGCGGTCTTCTTCGGGCTCGGCTCCGACGGCACCGTCGGCGCGAACAAGAACTCGATCAAGATCATCGGCGAGGAGACGGACAACTTCGCCCAGGGCTACTTCGTCTACGACTCCAAGAAGGCCGGCGCGGTCACCGTCAGCCACCTGCGCTTCGGCCCGCGCGAGATCCACTCCACCTACCTGATCCGCCAGGCGAACTTCGTGGCCTGCCACCAGTGGGGCTTCCTCGAGAAGTACGACGTCCTCAGGTACGCCGCGCCGGGCGCAGTGTTCCTCGTCAACAGCCCCTACCCGACCGCGGAGGTCTGGGACCACCTGCCGCGCGTCGTGCAGGAGCAGATCATCGCGAAGGAGCTCCGTTTCTTCACCATCGACGGCTACGAGGTCGGCAAGGCCGCGGGCATGGGCACCAGGATCAACACGATCATGCAATCCTGCTTCTTCGGCATCTCCGGCGTGCTGCCGCGCGACGAAGCGATCGAGCAGATCAAGGGCGCCATCAGGAAATCGTACCTGAAGAAGGGCGCCGAGGTCGTGGCGAAGAACAACGCCGCGGTGGACATGAGCCTCGAGAACCTGCACGAGATCGAGGTGCCGGCCAGGGCGACCAGCACCATCGAGATGCCCCCCACCGTCCGGGATACCGCGCCGGAGTTCGTGAAGGAGTTCACGGCGGAGATCATCGCCGGCCGCGGCGACGACCTGCCGGTCAGCGCCTTCCCGGTGGACGGCACCTTCCCCACCGGCACCACGCAGTGGGAAAAGCGCAACATCGCCCTCGAGATCCCGACCTGGGACGAGGACATCTGCATCCAGTGCGGCAAGTGCTCGATGGTCTGCCCGCACGCGGCCATCCGCATGAAGATCTACGGTCCCGAGAAGCTCGAGGGCGCGCCGGAGACGTTCAAGAGCGTCACCTGGAAGAGCAAGGACGACGACTTCCAGAACCTGAAGCTCACCATCCAGACCGCTCCGGAAGACTGCACCGGCTGTGGCCTCTGCGTGGAGGTCTGCCCGGCGAAGAACCGCGCCCAGCCGAAACTCAAGGCCCTGAACATGGAGCCGCAGCTTCCGCTTCGCGAGCCGGAAAGCGTGAACTACGACTTCTTCCTCGACCTGCCGGAGTTCGATCGCAAAAAGATCGACCCGTCAAAGGTCAAGACCAGCCAGCTCCTCCAGCCGCTCTTCGAATACTCCGGTGCCTGCGCGGGCTGCGGCGAGACGCCCTACGTCAAGCTGCTCAGCCAGCTCTTCGGGGATCGCTCGGTCATCGCCAACGCCACCGGCTGCTCGTCGATCTACGGAGGCAACCTGCCGACCACGCCCTGGTCGGTGGACGGCGAAGGACGCGGCCCGGCCTGGTCCAACTCGCTGTTCGAGGACAACGCGGAATTCGGCTACGGCTTCCGGCTGACCATCGACAAGCACACCGAGACGGCCACGGAGTTGCTCCAGACGCTCGCCGGACCAATCGGCGAGAACCTGGTCACCGCCCTTCTCAGCGCCGACCAGACCACCGAGTCCGGCCTCTGGGAGCAGCGCCAGCGCGTCGGTGAACTCAAGGAGAAGCTCGCCGGCATCGACTCCGAGCAGGCGAAGTCGCTCCTTTCCCTGGCCGACTACCTGGTGAAGAAGGACGTCTGGATCGTCGGCGGTGACGGCTGGGCCTACGACATCGGCTTCGGCGGACTCGACCACGTGCTGGCCATGGGCCGGAACGTCAACGTCCTCGTCGTCGACACCGAGGTCTACAGCAACACCGGTGGCCAGATGTCCAAGGCCACCCCGCTCGGCGCGGTGGCGAAGTTCGCCGCCGGCGGCAAGCCGACCGCGAAGAAGGACCTCGCGATGGTCGCCATGTCCTACGGCACCATCTACGTCGCCCGCGTGGCGATGGGCGCCAGGGACGCGCAGACGGTACAGGCGTTCCTCGAGGCGGAGTCTTACGAGGGTCCGTCCCTGATCATCGCCTACAGCCACTGCATCGCGCACGGCATCGACATGCGCCAGGGCCTTTCGGAGCAGAAGAAGGCCGTGGAGTGCGGCATGTGGCCGCTGATGCGGTACGACCCGCGGCGGGCCGAGTTGGGCGAGAACCCGCTCATCCTCGACAGCAAGCCGCCGAAGATACCGGTCAAGGAGTACGCCTACGGACAGAACCGGTGGAAGATGCTGACGCAGTCCAAGCCGGAGCAGGCCAGGAAGCTGATGGAGCAGGCCCAGGCCGAGGTCGACGCCCGCTTCAAGCTCTACCAGATGCTGGCCGGTAACGGCGGACAGGACTAAAGGGAGATAGACATGGACCTCACCACCAAGTACCTGGGGCTCACGCTTCCCCACCCGATCGTCCCCTCCGCGGCCCAGCCGTTGACGAAGGACCTGGACAGCTTGAAGCGCCTGGAGGACGGCGGCGCGGCGGCGGTCGTAATCCACTCGCTCTTCGAGGAGCAGATCCGCACAGAAGCATCCAACCTCGAGCACTACCTCGACCACGGCACCGAGTCCTACGCCGAGGCGCTCTCCTACTTCCCGGCCGCGGAGGAGTACGTCCTCGGGCCGGAGGAGTACCTGGCTCACATCCAGAAGGCCAGGGAGTCGCTCTCGATCCCCGTGGTGGGTAGCTTGAACGGCCACTCCACCGGCGGCTGGACCGAGTACGCGAGCAAGATCGAGCAGGCCGGCGCCGACGCGCTGGAGTTGAACATCTACTACCTGCCGACCAACCCGAACCTCTCAGGCGCCGAGATCGAGCAGGTCTATCTGAACGTGGTCACCGAGGTGAAGGGCCGGGTCGGCATCCCGGTGACCGTGAAGCTCAGCCCCTTCTTCAGCTCGCTGGCGAACTTCGCACAAAAGCTCGAGGACGCCGGAGCGGACGGCATCTCGATGTTCAACCGCTTCTACCAGCCGAACATCGACATCGAGAACCTCGAGGTGGACCCCACGCTGCACCTCTCCACCTCGGCCGAGATCCTGCTGCCGCTGCGCTGGCTCGCCATCCTGCGCCCGCAGCTCAAAATGACGTTGTCCGCCACCAGCGGTGTCCACACCGCCGAGGACGCGCTCAAGCTCATCATGGCCGGGGCCGACGTGACCCACGTCTGCGCGGCGATCCTGAAGGGCGGGGCAAAGGTCATCGGCGAGATCCGCGACGGCATGGCGACGTGGCTCACCGAGCACGACTACGAGTCGCTGGAACAGGCCAGAGGCAGCATGAGCCAGGCATCCTGCCCGGAACCGACCGCGTTCGAGCGCGCCAACTACATGTTGGTGGTGCACAGCTACCGCGGGTAGGCAGCAACCCACAAATCAGAAACAACGCCGAGCGCGTCCTTCGGGGCGCGCCCGGTTTGAATCCGGGATGGAAACTCAGAATCTGTCAGGACTGCCGTTGTCCGCGCACCGTCGATGGGGCAATGGTCTCGGTAGCCTTCGTCAGGAACTCACGTGTCGGAAGAGTGGAGTCAAGCCCCTGGCGTTGAAGTGATGCTTGCCCAGAGGCGACGGCTGGCTCAGCGCAAGCGAGAGCCGGATATCGAATGATCGTTGTTGTCTCGGTGCCCGCGGCATTCTGTAGACGCACGTATGCCGCATGTATGAAAGTATTGCATTCACCATCTCCTCCAGATCGCCGGAGAATGGTGTCCGTTCCCATCGACCATTGTGCCTCTTGACGCTCAATCCCCAGGCTCGCCTTCGGATCCTGCTGAGGCGAAGTCGGTCGTCCCGCTCCGTCTTCCCGTGCTCCTCGAGGGCTAACTCCCTGCCGAGGATCAGGTGCTCCCCGCAAATGCGAACGTACATGCCCGCGGTGGGTTCGTGGGCCTCGAGCAGCGGCGAGAGCTGCGAGCGCCTGGGTTCCATGTCCTGCTTCATTGGCGTTCCTTGCTGACCAGAGGAAGGCCATCATACGTCCAGCGAAAGGGGTGTGCCTCCTTCGCGTTCCACTCCGAGATGGAGGCCTCGATGGCGGCCACCAGGGCGTCGGTGCTTGGGAATTGGCCGTAGCGCAGGATGCGACGGGCCACGAGATCCATGAAGGAGAAGAAGTCCTCGCGTTTCTTCGTCTCCGTACAACGGCCGAGGACCTTGGCGTAGCACTAGTCGGCTATCTCGACCTCGTGGGCACCTCCTCGTGACCACCGAAAACAGAGCCGCCACTGGTCGTTGATTCGGATGCTGTGCTGTCCCGCTCGGTTTCCACGGAGCTTCTCCAGACGGTTGCCCGGTGCCCCCCGCACAGATCCCAGCCTGCGGGACTACCGCACCGGGCTCTTATTGGGTGGCACTGAAGCCCTGAAGGCAGTCGCCATTGGTAATGCGCGGACGCCCGGAGGATCGACCCTCCAGGTGCATGCCACCTCACCGTGGAGGGGACGTACGATCCCTCTCGACGACGAGTCGGCGGAGATCGGAGACCAGACGGCCGACCAGCGCCTTGAAGGCATCGTCTCGAGCCCTTTCGGCCAGGTGGAACAGCACCACCTCCCGGCGCATCGATCGCATCTGCGGGACGATCCAGCTGCGAAACGTCTTCTCGTCTCCCGCCCGCAAACAGTAGTCAGGCACGTAGGCGACCCCCAGGCCCGCCGTCACAAATCGTTTCACATCCAGAAACGTCGAGGACTCGATTCGCAGGTTCGGTGTGACGCCGGCCCGGCGAAAGACGTCGAGGGTCGAGCTCTTCAATACGCCGCTCCCTCCGAGCAGAACGGTCGGGAGTTTTCCGAGCTCAACCAGACTCGATTCTTCATCGGTCTCCGGGAACGCGCCCCGGGCCACAATCGCCACGAGCCGGCTCTTCGCCAGGGTATGCCGCGTGAGTCCTCGCGAGGCGCGTGGCGGTCGAGCGATCGCGAGGTCTGCGCGGTAACCTCGAACGGCTTCCTCGCACACGTCGGAGCTCATGCTCTCGATGTCGACGTGGAGCGATGCGTCGCCGGCCATGAGAGGGATCAGGACCGGCCCGAGCAGGAACTCCTGGACCGACGTGCCGGCGCCGATCCTGAGCTTCACGATCCCCCGCGCCTGCCGCAACTTGAACTCCTCGAGTTGACCGAGAATCATCGCCGCCCGACGGTGGAGGTCCACGCCGGCGTTCGTCAGGACCACGGTCCGGCCACGCCTCTCGAAAAGAGGCGTTCTGAAAAACTGCTCCAGCGCCGCGACCTGGTGGCTGAACTGCGACTGCCGCACGCTGTCCCCCAAAGCCGCCTTCGAGAACCCGCCATGCTCGGCGACCATGCAGAACGTGCGCAGCCTCTCGAGGGACAGCCCGGACTCCTTGAACAAGGTGTTAAACATGATTGAAGGATCATTATACATGACTCACTATCCACTAGACAGACATGTATTGACCCGGCATGCTCTCCGTCGCTTCAATTCACGAAGGAGCCGGAAAACGATGAACACGGAACTGATGGAACGGAAGTTCAAGGCGATGGGGGCGGACCTTAACGTCGAGAAGATGCCGGAGCGGACCAATCGCGTCTGGACCGCCGAACGCTGGGTCCACACGGTGCCCGACCGCCGTCCGCCCTACACGGTCAACGTGGTCACCGCGAAGGGGAAAAAGAAGAAGCACGAGTTGTTCGAGATCTGGTGGAACCCCACCCTGCGCCGTTCTCCCGATTTTTGCGTACTCGATGCTCGCCCCGCGGAGCGCCACCTGCTTCTGCTCGCCAGGTGGGTGGGGGCCGACGGCTCGCAGAACACGGATCGTTTTCTCTGCGGTCACGACGAGCGCTTCTGGTTCGCCGCCGCGGTTCCCGACCGCCCCTCCACCGTGGCCGAGGCGTTCGATGCTTTGAAGCCGGCCGCCGCCCTCTTGTCACAGGCAAGCCAGCGGGTAAGGGCCAAGGCTCGCAACCGTCGCCGGAACGCCGGCTTCCTCCGCCAGGGCGAATGGTTCTTCGTGCCCGCGCCCGATCTTCAGACCCCGGAGTCTCTCGTTCTTCGCAAGGAGCCCATCCGCCGCGGCCGGGGGAAGCCGCACCTGCTCGAGTACGCCTATCGGCTCAAGGGCACCAAGGTCTGGGTCTGCCCGGCGTATCCGGATGGACTGGCCGCCGGGAAGTACCGCGCCCTCGTCCAGCGCGATCCATCCAGGGCGAGCCTGCCCTGGAAACAGATGGTCCGCGATGCGACCGTCTACGCCAGGGGCCGCGTGACCCACCCCGATCACAAGACCGTGGTTCTTCCGGGCTGGCACCGGGTGCATCCCAATCGCGAGGCGGAAGCGTCCGCAACCGGCGGGTCCCTCGTCTTCCTCGACTGACGTTGGAATTCTTCGCAGCACTCGCAGATTCTACGTGACGTTCACGGACTGCCGGCACAGTCGACCGTCGGTCGGCCCTCCATTGCGGCTGGGCCGCGCTTTGCGTCTGTATCCACATCAACGGGAATCAATAGCGGACGCGTCCCTCGGGGCGCGCCCGCTTGATTCCGGATGGCATTGAGTCGAATGAGCAGACTCCGAGGTATCGGTCCCCGGTCGTCTCGCACGCGTCAGGAAGCGGAGGTTCGGCAGGTACGTCTCCGAAGACGCCCGATTCCCAGGAAACCCAACATGACCAGTCCCGCCCAGCCGGCGGCGGGGAGCGGAACGGCGGCGGCGCCCAGGTCGGTGATGGTGAGGTTGTCCAGGCGCTGGGTGACGATCGAAACGACGTTCCGGGACAGGGCAAAGCTCTTGTAGTTGTCAAACGGACCGTCCGGCAGTGTCAGATCCGAGGCGCGCAGGGTCAGGCTGCCGAGTCCGCCGATACCCAGCGTGACGATGTCCGTTGCCGCATCGGCCGTCCAGGTGACGTGATAGTCGGTGTCGTAGGCCCAGTTCCAGGTCGTGTCGATGGGGCCGGGGGTCGCGGTACCATTGGAGTAATAGAGTGAACCGTCCGACGCCCAGTTCAGCTGAACGTTGTTCGGGCTGGTGTCCAGCACCAGCTGCTGGATGATGGCATTGATCCCGCTGAGGCTGCTGTCCGACTGCACCACGCGAAAATCGTACTCGACCTTCACGCTCTGCGTGAGCTGTTGCTGCGTCTGGATGGTGAAACCGCCGGAGTTCAAACCCGCGCTACTCACCAGGACATTGTTGCTGCCGGACCCATCGTCCAGGATCACATGCTGCGAGGCCTGCCCGAACAGCGTGTAGGTCCCCACATCCGGAGTCCCCGCCGGCCCGGTCTCAAACGTATCCTGGAAAATGATCGTGCCGGCCTCCGCACCGGTCGCAGCCAGAAAGAAAAGAGCCAATACCGCAAACGCGCTCGCAACTCTCATCACAGCCCTCCATGAAAATCGGGACCACTCCGGCCACCGGACGGTCCAACCACATCCAATATGGGGAAACCCGGCGGTAACTTTGCCGGAAAACGGGATCCGGACTGAGAAAGTCGCAGATTCGCAGAACAAACCCGAAAGCCTGCGCCGTGACCGCCCCAGAGATCGTGTGCCCGCGTGAGAAATGCGCCGGACACCACTCCCTGATCGATCCGGAGCCAGTTCACGTCGAAGATGACGCCCGAATTCGCCCGGCCCTGGCGCGATCCACCCCGGTCGCCACTGAGGAACGGGCACATCGTCCATCCTCCGGAGTAGTCGGGCTCGGGCATCATGCCCTCGATGGCGTCGTCTGGAACGAGGGCTTCTTCCCGGACCGGATCACCCGCACCGGCTGCGTCCTGCCCGAACGCGGGCGCCGAAAGGCAGAGCACGGCCAGCACGACGCAGAGGTACAGGCTCAAAGGACGGACGACACTCGAAATCCGCATGGTACTCCTCCCGTCGTACAGGCTCCACTCGGTGTTCTTCGTGCGCTTCATCTCGCTCGGGTGGAATGGCGTATGGCTCAAGGCGTGGAAGAACTCTCGCACGAGAGCCAGGGAGGGATGGTCGTCGCTGGGTCGTGATGCCGGCATCGAGGCAGTCTGCCGGTGTCCGGGGAAGGGCGGAAGTAACGTAATGGGCAAGTTACGGTGGCGGAAATGCGGCTCCACCGGTCCCTTCTCAGGCGGGCTGAATCTCGGCCGGCAGCTTGCTCTCGTCGGCCCGGCGGCTCGCCTCGAGCAGGAGTTCGGTGGCGCTCATGTCCATCGTCCGTTTCGGAGGCTCGACGGCGTCGGCGCAGAGGAAGCGCCCCTGCCGGATTCCGCAGATCCTCACCGCGGCGGCGATACCCTCCGCGATTTCGGTCCGGGCGTGGACCAGCCGGCCGCCCTCGAGCCAGACCCTCGCGGCGCTCTCGCCGGACAGGATCGCCACGGAACCGGTCATCGCCTCTTCCGCCAGCATCTGCAACAGGGCCGCCACCGGGATCTGGCTCAAGTCTCCCCGGAGCAATTCGGCCCGCCCCGCGACGAGGTCGGGGTCCTCGCAAACGACCGTGGCGTCGCAGTCGCGGCCAACCGCGATCGCTCCCTCGCGGGCGACCCGGCAGAAGATCACCTCCGCCCCGCCGATGCCGATCCGGTCCCCCGGTCGCAAGACCCGCTCCACGTCGATGCGCTCACCATTGACGAAGGTGCCGTTCGTACTGCCGAGGTCGAAGACCACGACGCGCTCCCCCTCGAAGCAGACCTCGGCGTGGTTCCGGGACGCCCGGGGAGTGGGAATCGGCACGTCGCACTCTACGCCCCGGCCGAGCAGCAGCGCGCGGGTGCGCGGCACGAGCACCGGGGGGTGCGGCGCGAGGAACAGCATGGGAGCTTCCCGGGATCGCATACTCTCAAATCGGCAGGAATCGCTGTCAAATTGAGAGATTCACCCGGAAACCGGAGGATCCTGCCCCGAAATCCGTCAGCCACGAGATCCAGGCCGAAAGGCCCTCGCCGGAGGTGGCGGAGAGGGGCAGGACCGCGAGGTTGTCTCGCATGTTGGCCAGGTACGCCCGGAAGATGCTCTCATCGAACGGGACGTACGGTTTCAGGTCGATCTTGCCGAGGATCACGAGGTCCGCCGCGAGAACCACCGACGGGTGCTTCGCCGGTTTGTCGTGGCCCTCGGTGACGCTGAACATCGCCACCCGCGCCCCTTCGCCGAGATCGAAGCTCACCGGGCAGATCAGGTTGCCCACGTTTTCGATGATGAGGAGGTCGAGATCGGTGAGTGGCAGGTGGTCCATGCCCTGCCGGACCTGGTGGGCTTCGAGGTGGCAGGATCCGCCGGTGTTGATCTGGGTGACGTGGGGAGTATGGGCGATCAGGCGCTCGGCATCCCGTGTGGTGGCGATATCCCCGGCGACCACGCCCACCATCAGTTTCCCGGCGAGAGCCGAAAGCGTGGCCTCGAGCAATGCGGTCTTTCCACAGCCGGGAGCGCCCATGAGGTTTACGCAGCGCACGCCCGCGTCCGCGAGCGCAAGGCGGTTCATCGCGGCGAGTTCGTCATTCAACTTGAGGACCTTCGCAACCACCGGAATCTCAGCCACCGTCGCTCTCCTCCACTTCCAGGCTGCGAAGCAGGACACCGCTGCCCTCGATGATCTTCGGCCTCGCCACCCCACATTGCGGGCAGACGAGCAGCGCCGGATCCTCCGGCATCCAGTTCTCCATGCAATTCTCGCAACAGACGGACAGGGGCACCGGGTAGATGGTGAGCACCGCGCCGGCCATGCGGGTGTCCTCGGTCGAGACCGCAAAGAGCGTTTCCATCACGACCGGATCGAGATGCTCCATCTCCCCCACCTCGATGTGCACCTCGATCAGCCGGCCCCGCTCAGGCAGGAACGACCGCACCTGCTCCAACAGCGCGGCGGTGATCGCAGCTTCATGCATGTGGTTTCCTTCACCCGGGGGGTTCCGTCCGGGCGAGGATGATTATAATGTCACGGACCATGACCCCAGCGAAACGAGAGCTACGTCCGGCCCTGCCGGGTACGGCCGAGATCCTGATGCACCGCCAATTGCTCGGCCCGAGGCTCTATCTGCACACCTGGCTGCGCCTGATCGTGGCCCTCCTGATCCTCGGCGGAACGACGATTGCGCAGCACCTGGTCGGAATCGAGGACCTGCCGGTGGTGCCCCTCACCGTGGTCGGAGCCGCGGTGGCATCCTACAACGCCGTCGCCTCGTTCCTGGCGCGAGCCCACCGCGAACGCGAACGCAGTGCCCGGACCCACCACCGCCTGACCCTGATCATGGAAGTGTCCATCGTCCTCGACTTCATCGCGTTGACCATCGCGGTGTGGCTCGTGGGCGGCGCCCGGTCACCGTTTCTGGCCTTCTACCTGCCGCACGTGATCGTCAGCCACATCAACCTCTCCCGCCGGGCCGCGATCGGCCTCACCCTGCTCGCCTACGGACTCCTCGTGACGCTGGTGGTCACGGAATGGGTCGGCATCGCCCCGCCGTATCTGCCGGCCGGCGCCGTGGGAGGAACCGGCCCCCTGGACGGGCGCTTCGCGATGACCGTCCTCGTCGTCTACGGGCTGCTCTTCGGCATGATCGCGTTCCTCCTGACCAGCCTGACCCTGCTGCTCCGCCGCGGTGAGCGCCGCATCCGCCTCGCCAACGCCGAGCTGATGCGGCTCTCTGAAATGCGGAAGGACTTTCTGCAGACCGCGCTCCACAACCTGAAGTCCCCCCTCGGAGCGGTGACGATGTTCCTGCGCAACATGAAGGAGGGCCTGGCCGGACCGGTGTCGGAAAAGCAGGGAGAGTGGCTCGACCGCTCCCTCACCCGCATCGAAGGGCTCTCCGAGTTCCTCGAGAACATGCAGACCCTGGCCTCCGTCTCCGCCGGCATGATCGAGGCCGAGGCGAAGGAGATGGATGTGGCGGCCATCCTCCGTGAACTGGTGGAGACCAACCAGGATCTGGCGCAGGCCCGGGGGCACACGCTCACCTTGAAGGCCCCGCGAACCCTGCCTCCCGTCATCGGCTTCGACCGTCTGTTACGCGAGGCGGTGGTGAACTACGTCACGAACGCCATCAAGTACACGCCCGACGGCGGCACCATCGAAGTCCGTGCCACCCACCGCGATGACCTCGTCCGTATCGAGGTCGAGGACAACGGCCCCGGCATCGCCGACGAGGACGCGAAGAAGCTGTTCCAGGAGTTTGTTCGCCTGGCCCGGAAGGGTCTTCCCGCGGCCGAAGAGAAGGGCAGCGGCCTCGGCCTCTCGATCGTCAAGCGCATCGTGGAGGGCCAGGGCGGCGAAGTCGGCGTGGAGAGCGAACTCGGGAAGGGCTGCACTTTCTACATGGAGCTGCCGACGGTGGCGGGCTGAGCGATCAGGCGGTACTCACCCAAACCTCGTGCTTCCATGCCCCGGGTAGCGGTCCCGGCACTTCAGACCGCAAGCGAATCTCTCCATGCCGGGCCATCGGGAGTGCATCAACCAGACGACGCCGGGCCGCGCGGCTCTGACCGCACGGCCCGGCGAAAAGATCAGTTGAGTCGCTGGCTGAACTACTCGCTGCTCATCGGGATGCCAGTGGCCGGGTAGCCGAGCACCTCGAGGTTCGTCTTGTATTCGACGACCGGCTCGAGGACCGGCATCCACGTGCCGCCGTTCCAGGTGAGATCATTCGCGGTCAGACCCGTGCCCGCAAGAGCCTCGGCGGCGTCCGCCGGGAAATAGCCCCCCTCGTAGCTCGGGTTGAACCAGTTGATCACGAACTCGGTCGTGCTGACCCGGAGGTA
The DNA here is from genome assembly GCA_024274785.1 of Planctomycetota bacterium. Taxonomy (GTDB): domain Bacteria; phylum Planctomycetota; class JAJSAM01; order JAJSAM01; family JAJSAM01; genus JAJSAM01. The sequence continues at coordinate 100,769 of JAJSAM010000033.1, forward strand.
GGTCGTGTCGCCGTCGATATCGACGTCGGCGCCGGCCACGATCTCCTCACAAGTGGTCGAGAGGCCGAGGTCCACCAGATTCTGCATGTGGTAGAACTTCCACTGGTAGACGGGGAATTCGATCGATCCCAGCTCCGGTCCCATGTCGACGACCTGCTTCTTGCCGACCGGCTGCGGGTTGGCGAAGACACCGGAACCGCCGTGGCAGGCGTTGCAGTCGAAGCCGGCGCCGATGGCCTGCTCCTTCGGCAGAACGCCGTGGCCGCCGAGGGTGACCTGGGAGAAGGACGGGTAGTTCGCCACGGCCGCCAGGTAGGCGTCCCGCATGTCGTCGTCCTCGATCTGAGCGGCCTGCATCTGCATGAACATCTTCATCAGGCTGCCGTCGGGCAGCTTCATGCTGATGACTTCGTTCACTTCCTCGAACGCCGGGTACCACTCGTACTCCGGCGGGAAGCCCATCGGATCGTTGAAGCCGGCAAAGAGCATCAGGCCGCTGTTCGCCGCCTCGAGCATGTCGAAGTTGAAGTTCTGGCCGGCGTCGATGATCCCGTCCGGCTCGCTGTCGTACGGTGAGCCGGTGCGGACCATGTAGTGCTCGTAGCCGAAGTTCGCCTTATCGAAGTAGACGAGGTTCGGGAAGATGAGCATCAGGGCCATCGCCTGCACGATCGGGTTCTCGTCCTGGAACGCATCCGCGGTGATGGTGCGGACCTCGTCCGGAGTCATCTCCAGCATGTTCAGCGCGCTGAAGACATCGGCGTTGTTGCCGTTCGCGTAGAACCGGTACATCGAGTAGGCGTTGTAGAGGTACCTGGCCTGGTTCTCGATCATCACGCCATCGAAGAAGCGCGAGTCGAAGACCATGCCGTTCGCCATCGGCTTGAAGGGGGTGATCTTCGCGTTTTCCATACCGCGGACCGCGAGCGTCTGCGCCAGGAAAGAGGTACCGCCGTTGAACCAGACGAGGACCGGCTGGGTCGTGTAGGCCTCGAAGTCCTTGTCGAGGTCGGCCTTGTCCTGCGCCATGTACATGTCGGCGACGACGACCTTGGTGTCCTTGCCCTCGGCGTTCCGGCCGAAGGCCATGTGACCGCCGTGGCCGAAGAGGGAGTAGGTGATGCCACTGCCGTAGGGGATGTGGCACGCCTCGCAGGAGATCATCGCGAGGTGACGGTCGGAGTGAATCGTGCCGTTGGCGTCCTGCAGGTCGTCGACGCTGTGGCAGGTCTGGCAGGTCAGGTCGGTCGGGTCGTTCGGGTCCGCGGCGATGCCGGGGGCCGGCGGGGGGTAATCCGCGGCGCCGAGGTCGCCACCGACCATGTGTCCGCGAACAAACTTGTGGCCGTCCTCGGTGTGGCAGACGGTGCAGTTGTTCTCGGTGCCCTCGAAGGGACCGGTCGTCAGCGTGGCGTGAATGTCATGCCCCTCGACGAAGAGGGTGCCTCGCTTGTAACCGGTGCGTGCGTGCTCGTGGCAGCGCAGGCAGCCGTGGTCCGTGGGCTTCCCGATGGACTGCAGGGCCTGAAGGCTGCGGTCCTGGGCCACGGTCGGCCAGGGGTCGGGGTTCCCGTCGCCGTCGAGGTCGGCCATCAGCGGTGCGTCCATCACGCCGTCGCCGTTGGTGTCCAGCACCAGGTCCGGCTGACCGTCGTGGTCGAAGTCAGCGTTGTCGCGGGCGTCGCGGGCCGAACCGAACATGGTCGGAGAGGCGGCGTCCGGCTGGGCGGAGGCGGCGAGGTTCGCCAGCGTCCCCTCGGTCGGGTGGGCCTTGTAATCGTGAGCGTGGCACACGAGGCAGTCGATACCGGCGTTCACGAGCTGCTCGGCCTGGCCCGCCGGGTCGGCGAAGTCCTCGAACATGGACGTGAAGAAGCCTTCCATCACCGGGAGATAGCGGCTGACGTGGCACTTGCCGCACTCACCCAGGTTGATATCGGAGAAGCTGTTCGTCAAACCGGTCGTGGAGGGAAGGCCACAGGCGCGGTCGAGCATTCCGTGGGCGCCGCCACCGGGGTAGAGAACGCGCAGGGACGGCGAGGCGAGCTTGTAGTGGATCGAGTCTTTCACCTCGGCGAGAGCGCCGGTGTGGCACTTGCTGCAGAGGTTGCCGGCCAGGTCGCGGAGGACATCGTCGTGGGCGATGCGTTCGCCGAGGACGATGTACTCTTCGGTCTGCTCGTCGTACTCGAACTCGTGGACTTCGAGAAGCCCCGGATTCTCGATCGGAGGCAGGATGATGGGATTGCTGCTCCCGCCCCCGCCGCAGCCCGCTACCAGGAGCGAGCCGACAAGCGCCAGGAAGACCAGGACGGTGGCCCCCTGAAGACGCTGCATGGACATTTGGAAATCTCCTTTTCAAGCTGCTGCGCCGAACGCCCCAATCGGTTCGGAACGCCAGCCGGTGACGGTGTTATCCACCGGGAATCATGCAACAAGGGGGGGGGAGAAGAAATCGTCCCCGGGAGGGGAATGCCTGCCCCTTTGGGGGGAGAGGCTGGAGAGCCGCGGCCTTTTCAACGCGGCTAAACGCTGAAACCTGATGACGATAAGGCGTTTTTCAGGTGAGTTGATTCTGGATGGCGAACGTAATCGCTTCGGCCCGGGAGGACAGGCCGGTCTTGCGGTAGACCTGCTTCAGGTGGGAGCGGACGGTCGAGGACGCCACATGCATGCGGTCGGCGATTTCCTGATTGCCGAGTCCTTCCCCGACCATGCGAAGGACCCGGAGTTCCTGCGGGGTAAGGCCCTCCACCGGGGGGGCCGTTTTCTGGTTCCGCTCCGCGATATCGATCAGGCGCTCCGCTGCGACCCGGGAGAGAGACACCTGGATCGACTTCTCCTGAGTGACATCGCAAAAGAGCAGGATCCGGCCGATCTGCTCGCCGGTGGCGGTGATGGAGACCGTCGCGTTGGCCTTCAACTCGGCGACGCGAGGCACCTGCATCGAAACCTCGCCGATAACGTTCCCCTCTTCGCTGACGGCCCGGTGCCAGAACTCCGAGAGATTGGGGTCCCGGATGATCTTCGTCAGAAGCTCTCCACGGCACTCCTCGAGACGGGTGCCAAGCAGGGTCTGGGAAGTCCGATTCATCCACTGGATGCGGCCGGCGGGGTTCATGACGATCAGTCCGACACACATGCCCTCAAGGGCAGTGCTGACCAGGCAGTCGGAGAGGCACAGGGCGTCGGAGCGTGGTCTCATCGTCTGTATTCTCGCAGCAACGAGCCTATCAGATGGTCCGAATTCCAACAGATTCGGCCGCAGCGTCCGTCATTCCGGAACCCGGCCGGAGTACTTCTCCCCCACCCGGCGATAGGCATCCCGAAACGGCATCCCCTCCCGGACCAGGCGATAGGCCTCTTCCGTGGCGTAAATCTCTTCGGTCCGAGCGCTTTCGCAGGCGTCCCGGTCGATGCGGAGGTTGGAAACCGCCTTCGCCATCATGGTCAGGCAGGACAGGGTCTCGTCAAAGGCGGTGAACAGCGGATCCTTGGTCAGGCCGAGGTCGCGCTGGTAACCGCTCATGAGGTTTCCGACGAGCGAAAGCACCTTCTGCTCCTCGGCGCGGACGACGTGATACTTCGCCCGGATCAGTTCGAGCAGATCGGGGTTCTGCTTCTGCGGCATGATCGAACTGCCGGTACAGAGCGCGGGGGGGAGCTTCACGAACCCGAATTCCACCGTGGAGAAGAGGAGCAGGTCCGTGGCCAGACGGTTCAGGGTGAGCATGACCTGGGAGAGGGCGTGCAGCACCAGGCCCTCGACCTTGCCCCGGGTCATCTGAGCGTGAATGGGGTTCTCGAGCACTTCCCCGAAACCGGCCTCTTTCGCGGTGGCCTTCGAATCGAGATCAAAGACCGGAATGCCGTAACCGGCGCCGGTGCCGAGCGGGCTGCGATCGGCCAGCGTCCGGGCCGTCTCGATGATGCGGCGATCGTCCTTCAGTGCCTCCTGGAACGCGCCGAGCCAGGTCCCGACGGTGGTCGGCATCGCGCGGCGCAGGTGGGTGTATCCGGGCATGCCGACCCCGCCGAACTCACCGATGGATGCGGCGAGACATCCCATCAGCACCTGGATGCGCGCGTCGATCCGGTCGAGGGCTTCCAGCTCGTAGAGCCGGATCGCGGCCAGCACCTGGTCGTTGCGGGAGCGTCCGAGGTGGATCTTCTTTCCCGCCTCCCCGATCTTCGCCGTGAGCCACTCCTCGATCGCGGTGTGAACGTCCTCCTGCTCCCTGGCGATCGGGAACTCCCCCCGTCCGGCAAGAACCGCGATCTCCTCGAGGCCGGCCTCCAGAGCGTCGAGTTCCCCGGTGGTGATGAGATCGCTCTTCCGAAGCGTGCGGGCGTGCGCGATCGACGCTCGGACGTCGTAGGCCACGAGTCGTTGATCGAGCAGGTACTCCCGGCCGGCCGAGAATTCGAGCACCTCCGGATCCGGCTCCGCTCCCTTGTCCCAGAGCGTCATACCTCACCTCCCCAGTGCGCCCGCTTCCTCTGCATGATCGCGTTGTGAGCCATCAACCGGATGGCGTTGATCTTGATGAAACCCGCGGAGTCCTGCTGGTTGAAGCCGCCCTCGATGTCCATGCTGCCCAGTTCCTGATCGTAGAGCGAACTGGTGCTCTCACGGGCCGTGGCGAGGACGCTCCCCTTGTAGAGCTTCAGGGTCACGCGACCATCGATCACCTCCTGGCTCTTGTCGATGGCGGCCATCAGGAAGTCCATCTCCGGGCTGAACCAGAAGCCGTTGTAGATGATCTCGGAAAGCTTGGCGGAGAGCATGTCCCTCAGGCGCATCACCTCGCGGTCCATGGCGATGCTCTCGATGTCCCGGTGGGCGACGTGCAGGATCGTGCCACCGGGCGTCTCATAGACCCCGCGGGACTTCACGCCGACGAAGCGGTTCTCGACGATGTCGAGTCGGCCGATCCCGTTTTCCCGGCCAAGTTGATTCAGGTACTGAAAGAGCGCGAGCGCACCAGTCGAGACCGTACCGTCGTTCAGGTTCTCGACTTCGACCGGGATGCCGTCCTTGAACCTGATCGCGATCCGGGTGGCCGTATCCGGCGCCTCCTCGGGAGCGACGGTGCGGGAGTAGATGCTCTCCTCCGCCTCGTGCGCGGGGTCTTCGAGGATACCGGCCTCGTGGCTGATGTGCAGAAGGTTCTCATCCTCGCTGTATGGCTTCGAGGCGGTGGCGGTGGCGTCGATGCCGTGCCTCTTCGCGAACGCGAGCAAGTCGGACCGCCCCGCGAATTCCGCCAGGAACTCCGGCATCTTCCACGGGGAGAGCACCTGGATGTCCGGCGCAAGGGCGTAGTACGCGAGTTCGAACCGCACCTGGTCGTTGCCCTTCCCGGTCGCCCCGTGGGAGACGACGCCGGCACCCGCCTTCCGCGCGATTTCGATCTGCCGCTTCGCCATCGGCGGTCGGGCGAGCGCGGTGCCGAGCAGGTACCGCCCCTCGTAGATCGCGTTCGCCTTGAAGGCCGGGAAGATGTAGTCGGTGACGAACTCCTCGCGGAGGTCCTCGACGTACACCTCGGCCGCGCCGGTGGCCAGGGCTTTCGCCCGCACCGCCTCGAAGTCATCCTCCTGCCCCACATCCGCGACGTAGGCGACGACTTCAAAGCCCCGCAGTTGCAGCCACTTCAGGATGACGGACGTATCGAGCCCGCCGCTGTAGGCGAGGACGACTCTCTGGTTCGGGTCGGGCATGGGGTGTCTCCGAGTTGAGTTCGGGAACACCTTAGCCGACGGATCGCGGGCGCGGGCGTTCTCTGCGGTGCTGACGTCCGGAGATTTCAGACGGATGCCGGGATGCCATGTCAGTCCACCTCCTCTGAAAGGGCGACCGCGGCCAGGACGTCGAGCGCGAACGGCTCCGCGTCGATCAGTGCCTGGTTGCCCTCGAAGAACTTCGCGAGGTCGGTCAATTGGACGGTCAGATCAGCCGGCAAGCCGGTGGCGATGAGCTTTCGCGCCGTGCGCACGTACTCGTCATGCACCATGACCACGAACCGTTCGGCGCTGAAGTCCGCTTCCGCGATCTCCTTCAGCTCGAAGTACTCGCGGACGTTCTGCGGCGCCTTGAGGATCAGGACCGGCCGCTTCTCCTCGTCCTCTTCCAGGCGGCCGCGCAGACTCGCCAGATAGAACATGGGCGAGAGATCCTCGTGGGTGATGTTCCAGTACTGCTCGTAGGGGCGATGGGTGAAGAGGTCCACCGTGTTCTCATCGGTGACCGCGATGGCGAAGATGCTGCCGGGGTGGCTCGCCCGGGAGGACTGGTAGTCTTCGAGGATGATCCGGCCGAACGCGCGCTCGGAACGATCTCCCGTCGGAACATCTTCCGGCCCGGCATCCGTTGATTTCAGATCCAGGCCGGGCAGTTCATCCGCGATATCGCCCCACCGGACCTCGTACTTCTCACAGCGCGGCTTCCGGGGGGGAGCGGGGGAGGCATCCGGCAGAATCGGCAGCCGGACCGTTGCGATCGTCCCTTTCCCCACCTCACTCTCGATGGAGATCTGCCCGCCGAACGCCGCAACGGTCTGCCGGACGAACACGAACCCGAGAGAGTGGAGTTCACCGTCCAGGCTTTCACGGTCGGCGAGAAGCTGCTCGATCTTATCGGGTGACATCCCCTCACCGGAGTCCCGGACCTTCAGGGCGACTCGATCCCCCTCGACCGAGGTGGTGACATTCAGGACGCCGACGTTCCTGCCCTGCATGGCATCGACCGCATTCATCACCAGGTTGAAGTACATCCGGCGAAAGCGGGCACGGTTGCCTTCGACCACGGCGGAGGCCAGTGCCTCGAGTTGCAGTTCCACGCGCGCACTGCTCTTCTCCACGACATAGCCGTAAATAACGTTGCGGGTAAAATCCTCGATGTCCCGCGCGACGTCGAAGACTTCGAGGAGCCCGGTTTCCTCCAACTCGAGCAGAAAGTTCTCGATCCGGTAGTAGACGCCGCAGATCCAGTGGATGCAGTTCCGGTAGTGATTGCGTGCGGCCACCGACCGGGAGTCCTCGGGCAGAAACGACAGCACCTTGTCCACGCGACCCCACATGGGGTTCAGGATCAGCTCGCAGATCTCGTAAACGTTCTGGATGTACTTCCGGCCGGTGACCAGGATGGTCTTCCCCGGCGAGAAACTCTTCACGGCATTGGAGTATTCCCGGAAGGAGTTCCGCACATCGACGCCACGGACCCGCAGTTCCCGGACATCCTCCTCGTGGATGATCCGGGCCGGGTCGACGCCATGGATCTCGAGATCGGTGTTCAGGGTGACGTGGAAGTGAATCACCTCGTTGATGAACCGCTCCACGCGCAGGTCGTGGATCAGGAACTTCACCTCCGCGACCTCTCGCTTCAGCCCTTTCCCGTAGTCACCCATACCCGGTTGGCTCATTGCCCGTTGATCGGGGTCGACGGTTTCGCCGCGACCGCCAGGAGGGGGGGAAGATACTCCCCGAGGAGCAGATTACGAACGATCGGGTTCTCCCCTCACCTCGATCTCCCGGTCGCCGAAGCGGACGATCTGTCCCGGGCGGATCTTGCAGCGTTTGCGCGTCTCGAGTTCACCGTCCACCGTGACCATGCCCTCGGCCACCACC
>JAJSAM010000034.1 GCA_024274785.1 Planctomycetota bacterium
GGGGACCACGGTCCCCCTGAGTGATGCACCGGGAGGACCCCACCAGCCCGACGAAGGAGAGGCTGGTGGGGTCCGACCCGGCGGGACGCGCCAGCGTCCCGCCGACCCGAAGGTCGCTATGCGACCGAAGGGTGGTGCCCGGGAGAGGTGGCAAGGGCGGAGCAGTTACTACAAGTGGGCGAAGTGTTGATTGATAGGAGTTGGTTGGGGGCTCCGCCCTTGCCGGTTGATATCCCTGCTCGTCTCCCTCTGTACCACTGACGTTCAAGATCTTCGCGGCGCACGCAGATTCTGCGCAACGCTCCCGGACCGCCGCACGGTCGCCCGGAGGTCGCCCCTCCACTGCGGCTGGGCCGCGCTGTGCTCGCAGTTTCAACCCCGCTCTGGCGCTACCCTTCCCGACACCCCCGACCGAGTTGGGCCTAGTCGAGGGAGCCGACGATTTCGTGGCGGGGAATAATCACGACGATCTCGACCCGGCGGTTCCGGGCCTTGGACTCCTTGGTGCTGTTCTCGGCCAGGGGAGCATTCTCGCCCCTGCTGGCCGCCACCAGGCGCTCCGCATCGACGCCGCGCTCATCATGCAGGTATCGAATGACGCCGAGGGCACGCTCCGAGCCGAGTTCCCAGTTGTCCTTGTAGGGCGATTTGCGAATGGGGTCCGAGTCGGTGTGGCCGATGACGCGAACCAGATTCCCGGAGAACTGCCCGTTCAGCTCACGGGCCACCGTATCGAGCATCGACCGGCCTCGCTTCGTCAGCTTGTGAGACCCGGAAGCAAACGACACGTCCGACTCGAGCGTGATCTCGACGTTGCCGTCGGGAGTCAGGTCCACATCCAGGTTCTGCTTGCGCAGGCGAACCAACTCCTGCTCGAGCCGAGCCAGATCACCCACCGACCGATCGGCGACGACCGGCTGCTCCGGGGCGGGGCGGTCTCTCAGCGCCACGATCCTCTGCTCGAGGACGTCCACCTGCGCGAGGGAGTCCTGGTACTGAGACCGGACTTCCTCGTTCATTGCCTCGCGCTCGGCGAGAGCCTGTCGCTGGAGGTCGTATTGCGCCTGGAGTGCCCGCGCCTCCTGCTCCTTCTCCAGATACCGGGATTCCCAGTCGGTGCTGGCACACCCCGCCGTGAGGAAAAACAAGAGGAAGATTGAAGTCGCTGCTACCCGGAGCCAGCCCATCGAAAGCTCCTCCTTCGCGCGGTGCGCGAATCTTTTGCTGCCCCTGAACCTGAGCCCATCCACGGAGAGTCTAACTCCGTGAAAGGAAGAGTCAAGCCGAAACCCACTAAATGTGGTAGGAGAACCGGATTCATGTGCCACAGACGGGGCTGAGAGCCGGCACTCTCCGGGCAGCCAGCTATCCGCCGAAGATCCCCGGGTAGGTCACCGTGAAGAAGTGCACGATCTCCGGGCGCCAGAGCAGGACCAGGAAGGTTCCGGCGGAGAGAAAGGGGCCGAAGGGGATGTAGCTCGACCGGGTGACGACGTAGGAGATCAAGCCGATGACCGAGCCGAGGACGCAGCCGATCAGGATGGCCATCAGCACTCCCACCGGGCCGATGAACCCGCCCACCATGCCCATCAGTTTCAGGTCGCCGAGCCCCATCGCGTCCTTCTTGAACATGAGCCGGCCGAGAGCGCCCATGAACCAGATGGCGCCCGCCCCCGCGGCCATGCCCGCCAGTGAGATGAGCAGGGCCACGACGCGCGGCTTGTCTCCCAGTTCGGAGAAGGTGCTCTGCAGCGGTGACAGGGCGTGCAGTTCGGGGACCATCAGGGAGATGATCGGCGCGAGCACCATGCCCGGCTTCGTGATTCGATCCGGGATGATCCGCAGTTTGAGGTCGATGAACGTGACCGGGATGAGGGCATAGGTGAGGAACATACAGGCGGAGAAGGCCCCCCAGTGCGGCTCGGCGGGAGTGGTCAGGAGGATGCGGGCCACGAGCACGGTCAGGGCCGCGGTCAGCAGTTCCACCCCCAGGTAGCGCGGAGAGATCCCCGCCCGGCAGTGGCGGCACTTCCCTCGCAGGATGAGCCAGGAGAGCACCGGCAGGTTGTCGTACCAGGAGATCGGGGTCCCGCAATGCGGACAGTGGCTGCCCGGACTGACGAGAGACTCCCGCTCCGGCAGGCGGTGGATCACGACATTCAGGAAGGACCCGAACATCGCCCCCACGACGCCGGAGACGATGAGGATGAACATGTCGTCGTTCGGCATCAGGCCTCCGCCACCCGCGTCAGGATCTCGCCCACCCCGCGATAGGCCGCCCCGCAGGCTTCACAACTCGTCTCGCCGTCCGCACCGTAGGCCAGCGGAAGCCGGACTCCGCAGTGGCACATCCACCCGATCGGCCGCGCCGGAACGCCGGCCATCAGCGCGTAGGCCGGGACATCCTTCGTCACCACCGCACCGGCGGCCACGAAAGCGTACTCCCCGAGGGTGGTCCCGCAGACGATCGTGGAGTTCGCCCCGAGCGTCCCGCCCCGCCGGACCAGCGTCTTCCTGTACTCGTGTTTGCGGGAGACGTGGGAGCGGGGGTTCACCACGTTCGTGAACACCATCGACGGTCCGCAGAAGACATCGTCCTCGAGGATGACTCCTTCGTAGACCGAGACGTTGTTCTGGATCTTCACGTTGTCGCCGATGATCACCTGCGGCGCCACGTTGACGTTCTGGCCGAGCGAGCATCCCCTGCCGATCACCGCCCCCGGCATGACGTGGGAAAAATGCCAGATGCGCGTGCCCTTCCCCACCTCGGCGCCGTCGTCGAGATAGGCGGACTCGTGGACGAAGAAATCGGATTCCATGCCCGGCTCCCTGAGAAAGGTGTGACGTCGGACTCTATCGGCCGGCCGGGGACCGCCCTTGAGGCCGGCCCCCGAATTGCGACCACTGCCCTGCAAATCCCCGGAACGGCCCCGCCTCATTTTCAGAAGGGGACATCGTCCAGGTTGAACTCGTCGTCCCGGGGTCCTTCCTGGACCGCCGGCTGCTGCGGCTGCTGCGGCTGCTGCGGCTGCTGCGGCTGCTGCGGCTGCTGCTGCGGCGGCTGCGGCGGCTGCTGGGCTGGCGGCTGCTGGGCCGGCGGCGACGCCTGGCGGTAACCACCACCGCCGTCCTGCCGGTATCCGCCGCCCTGGCCGCCACCACCGCCCTGGCCGCCACTGTCCCCGCGGCTGCCGAGGAACTGGAACCGCTCGGCCACGACCCGCATCTTGCTGCGCTTCTGGCCGTCCTGCGTTTCCCAGGTATCGAGTTGGAGCCGTCCCTCGATGAAGATGGGGCGCCCCTTCGAGAGATACTGGTTCGCGGTTTCGCCCTGCTTCCCCCAGATCGTCACGTCCACGAACGTCGTCTCCTCCTGGTTCTCACCGGACTGGTTCCGCCATTGCCGGTTCACCGCCAGGCCGAGTTCGCAGACCGCCGCGCCGCTCGGCGTGTACCTCAATTCCGGGTCGCGGGTCAGATTGCCCATCAGCAGGACCTTGTTGTAGTTCGCCATTTCAGTCTCCTCTTTCCTTTTCCCTTCCACTGTTTCCGGACCGGAATTGACCCGGACCGGCCGTGCGGCTAGATTTGGCGGTGTGACCGAGATCGTGGAAAAAAGACGGCACCCGCGCGTAGCCGCGGACTTCGCCATAAACGTCAACCCGCCCAATACGGCGATCGTTCAGGACATCTCCCGGGCCGGGGTGCGCTGCACTTCGCAGATCCCCCTCCCACCGATGACCATCGTGGCCCTTCGCCTGGAGATTTCCTCCCCCACCCGGGACGGAAGCCCGACGGAGATCGTCTGCCAGGGCGTGGTCGTCCGAAATCAGGTGATCGAGCATCCCGACGGTCCCATGTTCGAGGCCGCCATCGTCTTCCAGGACCTGAGCCCGGAAGCGGAGGTGGCCATCGACCGGTTCGTGGCGGACAGGCTCATTTCGCCAACCGGCTGATATCCGCGTCGGCCCCGATCACCAGGAGAACATCGGTCGGCTCGATCACATCGGTCGGGTGCGGGATGTCCACGAGCTCCTCCTCGTAGACCGGGTCCCCCTTTGCACCCTCAATGCCCGCGGTGAAGCCTTGTTCCGTGCCGGCGCTCCCGGGCTCGCCGTCTTCCGTCCCACTCTCCGAAGTCTTGCCGCCGACCTCCTTCCGCTTCTTGATGGCGACGATATTGACGCCGTAGACCTTGCGTACGTCCAGTTCGCCGATCGTCTTCCCGTGAAACATCGCGGGCGCATTGAGTTGCACCAGGGAGTGCCCCTGCGAGAGTTCGATGTAGTCGACGATCCGCGGTGCCACGAGCACCTGGGCCAGCCTCGCCGCGGAGTCCTTCTCCGGGCTGACAACCTGGTCCGCCCCGAGCCGCAGGATGATCTTCTCGTGGAGCGGATCGACCGATTTGACGACCACGCGCTCCACCCCGAGCCCCTTCAGCACCACCGTGGTGAGTTGGGTGGCTTCGAAGCTCTCCCCCATGGCCACCACGGCGACATCCACTTCGTGCACGCCCTGCTCACGGAGGCGACGCTCATCGGTCCCATCCATGCAGAGAGCAACGGAGACGTGATCCCGGACCAGGGCAACCCGCTCCTCGACCCGATCGATGGCGATGACCTCCGCCCCGGACTCGCCCAGTCGGCGGGCGAGGGTCGAGCCGAACCGCCCGAGACCGATAACCGCATACTTCCGCACTGCATTCCTCCAACCGTCCAGTTGCCTGACGGGTATACCACGAGGCCCTGACAGAGACCTGTTGCGATGCGACCGTTTTCTCAGCCGATCATCATGTTCTCCTCAGGGTACTCGTAGCGCCGGGAAGCTCCACCCTGCGACAGCGCGATGACGAGCGAGAGGGGCCCGATGCGGCCCACCAGCATGATCACGCAGAGGGTGATCTTCGAGAGGCCGCAGAGTTCAGGCGTGATTCCGGTGCTGAGCCCCACGGTGCCGAACGCGGACCCCACCTCGAAGAAGATCGCGAGAAACGAAAATCGCTCCGCCTCCGCGGCGGTGATGATCAATGTAGCCACGAACACGACGGCGATCGAGGTCACAACGATGATGCCGGCCCGCTGCACCGTGGCCGGGGGAATGGTCCGCCGGAAGAGTTCCACCCGGCTCCGGCCCCGGAGAACCGAAATCACCGAGAAGATCAGGACCACGACGGTCACGGTCTTCACTCCCCCGCCGGTGGACCCGGGAGATGCCCCGATCACCATCAGGGCCACCGTGATGAACTTGCTCGCCGGGGTCATCTCTCCCACCGGTACCGTGTTGAAGCCCGCGGTGCGCGCCGTGACCGAGGCGAAGAGCGCCGCCTGGGCCTTTTCGCCGCCGGAGAGATTACCGAAGGTCGCGGGGTTGTCCTTCTCGAGAGCGTAGTAGAGGACCGCGCCGCCGGTCAGCAGGAGGAGGGTCGAGAGCAGCACCACCCGGCTCTGGATCCCGAGGCGGGGCCTCCTGATGTCCGGAAAGGCGTCATCCCAGTGACGGAACCGGCGCAGAAAGCGAATGCCGAACAGCGGAAGCCCGCAGAGTTCGAGGATGACGCCGAATCCCAGTCCCCCGACCACGATCAACACCATCATCACACCGTTGACCACCGGATCCTGGACGTAGCCCTCGAGCGAGTTGCTCATCAGGCTGAATCCGGCGTTGCAGAAGGCCGAGACGGAATGGAATACGGATTGGAAGAGGCGGTCCGCCGGCGTCAGTCCCTCTCCCCAGCGCCGGTAGAGCACCGCCGCCCCGACCGCCTCGAACAGTACGGTGATCAACAGAATGCCGATGATCACCTTCACGATCCGCCCCATCACGTCGAGGTTCAGGACGCCGCGCATCACATCCCGATCGCGGATCCCCATGCCCTTGCCGAGGGCGATGGCGAAGAAAGCGGCGAACGTCATGACCCCCAGCCCGCCGACCTGGAACAGCACCAGGATGATCGTCTGGCCGAATCTGGAGAAGTGGGTCCCGGTGTCGACGGTGATGAGCCCGGTGACGCACGTGGCCGAGGTCGAGGTGAACAGGGCGTCGATGAAGGAGAGTTCCTTCCCCGCCGCCCTGGTCCCGGGGAGCAGAAAGAGAATCAGCGTGCCGGTCAGGATGATCGCGAGGAAGGACAGCCCGAAGGCCCGCGCGTACTGGAATCGCCGCCGGGCCACGACCTTGAACAGTCCGAGCAGTTTCACGAGGAAGTTCACGAACAGGTAGACCTGTGCCGGAATCAGAAAGCCCCGCAGACCGGGGACCTCGAAGAATCCGAACGGGTGGAGCGCGATCAGCGAGAAGACCAGCCCGAGGCCGGAGAACAGCAGCAACTCCACCGCGCCGGTTCGGAGGTAGGCCCGCCGATCCGGAGCCCTGAAGTACCCGACCACGTACTCCAGGAGGAAGACGATGACGAACGCGAAGTTGGTCAGTTGAACGAGGAGCAGCGTCCCCGGGGAGAGCCTCCCTCCCCCGTACTCGATCAGTACGGGCAGCAGTGCGACCAGTGACAGGATCCCGAGCAGGAAGAACGCACTCCCCGGTCTGATCTCCCGCCTGGCTTCCTCGCTCATCAACATTTGACGTCCGTTCCGTTGCCCTTCGGGAAGGAAGACGCTTCGGCCGCGCGGAAGTCACGGAATTCCGGGAAGAACCGGCGTTCCCTTCCGGATTCCGTGCCGGGCGGCCAATCTCCGTCGGATTCCTAACCGGGCATCTGGGTCTTGACGATGTACTGGACGATCTCGTCCTTGGCCTGCCGGCCGATTTCACGAAAGGAGAGGCCGACAGGCATTCTCTGCGTCGCCGGGTCCATGCTCTCCATCCAGGAAACCCGGCAAAGCGCCTTCACGGGCAGTTCGTAGGTGGGCAGGATCAGGTTGACCCCCACCTTCATCTTTCCGGTGAGCAGCAACGTCACCCATGACATCTCCGGAATCCGGACCTTGAGCAGCAGCCCCGAGCCGGAGAGGTTCGAGGTAGTACCTTCCCAGATGCGATCGAGATCCGGGTGGTCGATGACGTCGTAGAGGAACTTGTAGCGAACCGGGACCGAAACCCGGACCCGGATGAACTCCCGCCGATCTGCTTCGAATGAGGACATGGTGCACTCCTCCCGATTCAAACGCCGGTCCATGCTACCCCGCATTTCTCACCGGTGCACACGATCTGAGGGGCGGTCGAGGCGCCCGCCCTGGTGAGAAGAGCGAGTTGGCCGCGCGGAGGCGATCCGGAAGACACTACCGCTCTCGGATCAGCACTGCGTCGTGGATGCCGAGGCGGCCCCGCAGCTCTACCGTCTCCTCGAGCCAGCGGGCCGCGTCGACAGCGTACCCGGCCGTGGGCCGAAGCCCGGGCGCTTCGCGAGCAAACCACGCGTTGAAGGCCCCCATGTGGACCTCCCGCACATACTTCGCCGCCATGGACGCGAGCGCGATCGAGAGGTGCTTCCCATCCCCCCGGACGACGAAGTCGACCAGGATGTCTCCGGTCTCCCGCGGAAACCGGTACGCGGAGCGCTCCTTCTCTTCCGTAACGACCCAGTGATAGAGATCGGGCCATCGCTCGGCCAGCAGTGCGGAGTAGTGGCGGCGCCCTCCATGGCGATCCACGTGGACGAGGATCTCCCCCTCGTCCCGAATCCACGGTTCGATCAGGTCCATTGCGGCGTCGAAGAGCACGGTGGCCTTGGATCCGGTTCGTTCCACCCCCTGGTTGAATTCCCGGACGTCGATGGTGCGGGTCGAGAGATCGAGCACCTCGACCTCGGCCGCGGCGAGTGCGGATTCGAGAGCGTCACGAGCGGTCTCCACCTGGCCCGGAGTGGTAAACACCGGGAGGACGAAGGGAGTAGTCGGCGCCCATGGGGGGCCGGACCGGGGCGGATCCGGCACCTCGCCGCCTCGAGCCGTTCCGCGAAAAGCCAGGACGGATCGCTCGAGTCTTCCGGCGCCGGCCCCTCCCCGGTAGATCACCTTGGAATCGTCCACTGGAACCGGGCCACGCCGTGCCGTCGTCGACCGCAGGAGTTCTCCGGGACCGGGGCCGGCAAGGGGCACCCTGAAGACCGAGGCGCCGACCACGAGGGGCCCCAGCCGCGGTCCGTAGCCCGCCTCGTCCACTCCAATGATCGTGAGGGAGTTGCGCAAAACCTGATTCCTGTGATAGACAGGGTTGGGGATGGGCGGCCCTAACCGGAACGGTGAAAATGATCAGGGCGCTTGTGATTGAGGGCGATCCCCGACTGCGGGACATTATCGAGGTAGGACTCGAGACATTCCAGGCCTTCGACGTGGACCGGGTAAAAGATGCTTCGGCGATCTCGATGGTGGCAGAGAGGGGATACGACCTGCTCCTCGTGAACGCCGATGTCGAGGAGAAGGGTGACGGACTGAAGATCATCCGTCAGATCCGCGATATGAACCAGACCGTGGAGATCATCGTGCTGGCCGAGGGCAAGGCCATGAGGACGATGACGAAGGAGAAATCGGCCTGCAACATCTTCTCCGTCATCCCCCTCCCGATCAACGAGCAGCACTTCTACAAGACGATTGCCCGCGCCCGGGATCGGATCGTGGCGAAACAGGCCGCGGCAAAGGGCCAGTCAAGGCCCCCGATGGAGTAGCCTCTCGTCTTCAACGCAAGCACACCTTCGCGACGACGGGAAGCTCCTCTCTATCGGATAGGGCTCGTCTGGAAATAGGTGCGACCGTTGCACCGAGAGCGCCGCTGCGCCCGATCCAGCGGGGCGCGGGGAGGGCGCAACCTGACTGGTTTCAACCGACGAGCAACGCCGCTTTGCGGGGTGCGGCGGCCCTCGAATGCAGCAGTTGTTTCCAGACGGGCCCATAGTCCCCGGCTCCCCTGCGACAAGCAGTGAGATTGGCGCGCATCTGGCGGTGATTGGTGACCTGCCTCGACGGCGACCTCTTCCCCACCCGGCGCGCCCCGGAACATTGCTTTTCGCGACCAGAGGTCGGCCTGCGAGAGCATCGCCGGCGCTCGCCCGAGCCATGAAGCGGTTTCCTCACCGGATCCCGTGACTGAGGGCGGTCTCACGAGCCTGGAACCGGGCATTTTCGGGCCGCCGGAGCACGGGTCGGGACAATTGGTGCTACTGCCAGTGCTACCGGCGCATCTTGGGAAGAATCTGCGATCGGCGTAAGACTAGGCGGGGTCGAGAGTTAAGCTGGAGCCGAGAGGCGGAATCGAACCGCCAACCTTTGCTTTACGAAAGCACCTCTTGACGAAACACAGACAAACACATACGCTCACAGACCGATGCTAAACCCGCATAAACACTCGGTTACAGCGAGCCGCTCAAGAGAGCAACCTTCAGCGAGTTTATGCAGGATTGGGCAAAAATAGGTGACCGTATTGGTGACCGCACAGGATGGGAGCGTTGAGCATGGGCAGGCCGAAGAAGATCAAGCGCAGAGGGCAGTCGGACCACCCTGGCGTGATTATCAGCAAGCGCGTCTACCGCAGCGGGAACGTCGGGTGGAAGGCGCGGTGGGAGGACCCGGACACCCAGAAGACGCACACCGTGAGCTTCGAGAAGCTGAAGATCACCAGCGCGAAGAAGCGCAAGGAGTGGGCGGAAGACCTCAGCGACACACTCGCCGACCGTAAGGCTGAACTGCTCGCTGGCGCCCCCGTCGTCGAGCCCGGTGACCTTTCCAAGGCCATCAAGGACTACTTCAAGCGCAAGGAAGTCGAGAGCCGCGATAGCACGGTGAAGCGGAACAAGTACGCCCTGAGCCACTTCACCGAATGGTGCGCTGACAACGGTGTCCGCATGACCACCGATCTCCGGCCACCGCACCTCGCCGCCTTCCGCGCCTGGCTGATCGCCAAGCCGAAGAAGCACGCGGTGAAGGGCGAGAAGCGCGGGACTTGGCTGGCAGGCACCCGCAAGCGCGCGCCCGGCTCCGTGAATAGAGACCTGCAAGGCGTCCGGAACGCGCTGAACGATCTCCGGCGACTGGGAGAACTGCCCCACCTAGACAGCGACGCCATCACCGACACCCTCCGGGCCGTCAGGAATCAGACGCCGATGCCCACCTTCCTACAGACGGCCGACCTGCGGAAGCTGCTCGAGGCCGCGGAGGGCCACGACACCGCCACCTACGTCGCCACTCGCGCGGAACTCAAGGGCAAGGGCCTCCCGGGGGAGACGAAGCGATTCCCGGCCATCACGCCCTTCCTGACCACGGTCCTGCTGACCGGAATGCGCTTCGGCGAGGCGGAGGGCCTGACGTGGAAGGAAGTGGATCTCGACGAGGGCTTGATCGTCCTGAACCCGGAGCGCGTGAAGACGGCGATGGGCCGGCGCATCCCCTTGGACGTTAGCCCGGCGGTGCTGCGGATCTTCAACGCGCTCAAGCTCCAGAGCGGAGGGAAGGGCCGGGTATTCGGCTCGCTGACCAGAGACAGCGCCGAGGCCGCGCGGAAGCGGCTCATGGGCCGGACGTTCAAGGGCCCCGCCTTCACCTGGCAGCAGCTTCGGCGATGCTGCGGGACATTCATCACCAACAGCAACATCTACCCCGGTGCTGGACCGTGGCTGTCGGCGAAGAGGCTGGGGCATAGCGTCCAGGTGGCCGAAGCGAGGTACGTCGGCGCGCTGACCACCATTGACCCGGAGGCGAAGAGCATCGAAGACGCCATGGGCATCACCGACCTGCTGGCAAGCGTCGGCGCTAAGACAGCATCCACCGCATGAGGCGCTGAAGCTCGAGCCGGGGAACGAGGGTCAGCCCACCTTTCACGCGCTTCGTCTTCGCAACCTTCAGCTTCCCGTCTGCCGCCCAGCGTCGAAGAGTGCAAGTCGACACCCCCAGCGCCTTGGCAGCGCGAGAGAGCGGCACCAGCCCCGGCAACCCCTCCAGAACATCGGCGATGATGGCCTCCTCATCGGGGACCAGAAGGGCCGTCACCCGCGCCACCACCCGCTTCATGATGTCACCGTTTCGCCGTGTACAATATCTGAACACTTTTCATTGCAGCGTGACGCAGACACCCCCCATACCACCTCCATACCCACCCCGATCGCCCCATCAGCCCCTAACCCGTCCACATATCTTGAATTACGGACATCGGTGCCCGAATTGGGATCCTTGCTCTTGCGGGTGAACCGCCGTTGCTTCTGTTGCCTTGGATCGCCTTTCTTGGAGCGGAGGAAATCGCCGATGGCTGGCGAGATCCTGGCGTTTTCGTCGAGCCTGATTCGCCCTCGGAAAGCACCGTCGGACGCGTCGGACAGGTCCCTACATGTAGACCGTATGCAGCCCTTACTTTTATCCATTTTGCCGCGCGCTCGCACACACACACATACGGGATACGGTCTATATACGGCGATGTGTCCGACGCGTCCGATTGAGCCTGAGCGAGGGGATTTCCGCGGTTACTGGCCATAGCGGTTGTCCTCCTTCTCGATGTAGTTCAGGAACAGGCCGTTGTAGCCGCGGGTGTTGCCGTCTCCTGACTTGGCGGGGATGAGCCCCTTCTCCTTCAGCTTCGTGGTGAATCGGTTCCTTGTTCCGACGTACTCTCCGGTGCTCTCTGCCCAGCTCTTCCAGCGGTTCCAGATGTCTGCGGAGGACTCCCAGGCATTCGGGTCACGGTGGCCGCAGTCCTCGAAGAATTGGAGGACAGGGTCCTCGTGGTCGAGGTACTGGTCGGTTGCGTCTCGGATGATGGCGGGCGGGTTCAGGCCGTCGCGTTGCCAGGCAAGACAGCCGTCAATCATCCAGCGGAGGATGGCAGGCCACTCGGCCTCGAGCTCCTTGCCGAGCTCCTTGTTGATCTCGCTGTCCGGGATCGTGACGGTGAAGGGGACGAAATGCAGGCGCCGGCGGATTGCCTTGTCGACCCCTCGGAGCGACGGCATGTGATTGCCGGTCACGAACAGCTTGAACTGTGGGGAGAACTCGAAAAAATCCTGCCTCATGAAGCGGGCCGCGATGCGGTCACCGCCGGTCAGGCTCTTGATGCGGGCTTCCGCCCATCGCTTCCCGTCTTCGGTCTCCGAGCCGATCGCCAGACGTGCGCCGCGAAGCCGGGCTATCTCGGTGGGGTGTCGTTCTCCCGCGGAGACCATGAGGATCTCAGTGGGGATGGTGATGGCGTATTCACCCATGGTGCCGGCGATGGTTTCGAGGAAGACGCCTTTGCCATTCTGACCAGTGCCGTACCCGAAGGCGAAGGCGTGCTCCCGGACCAGACCGGTAAGGGAATAGCCCGCGAAGCGCTGCAGGTAGTCGCCGAGTTCGACCTGGTCGGCAGTGATTCGGCTGAGAAACAACTCCCACATGTCGGACCGCGTGCCAACCGGAGCGGGATTGCAGGCGGTCAGCTTGGTGATGTAGTCCTCGGGGCGCGCCTTGGTTGTGGCGCCGGTGCGCAGGTTCACGGTTCCTGACGGTGTGCCCAGAAGCCATGGGTCTCTATCCCACTGTTCCGTTCCCGCGATGCAGTCGGGGTTGCTGCGGGCGAGTCCGACGACGGCGGAGACGCATCTGGCCATTCTGAGCTCCTTCGCCTCCCTCTCCGCGTCCTTGTCTTCGCGATTATGGAGCAGGAGTGCCTCCGCCTTGGACCGAAGGTACTTCCGGACCCGGGTCATGTGCTCGAGCTTCTCGTCGGGCCTCCACCTGATACCATCCCAGAAGTACCAGCGGCCCCACGGAGCCACGTAGCGAGCCTCTCCCCAACTCCGAGTCATGTCAATGGCGAGAGAGTCTTGCGAGTGGTCCGATGCGGGGACGGGCGCAACAGGGACGTCGTACATCGGCGTCTCGTCGACCAGCTTCTGCAACTCGTCCGACCAGGCCCCTTCCGGAAGGCTGCGGAGCCAATCGGATAGATCGTTGTCGTCCTTTGATCCAGATACCGGGAGGGTGACAACCCGGAGGCTCCTCGCGGTCGGGGCGAGTTCCCGGACCCTGGCCGCGGTCCCCTTCTTACCGGCGTCGTCCTGATCGTAGATGATGACCAGATCCCGGCCGGCCAGGAGTTTCGCCCACCGCTTGAGGGATGCGCCCTCTTGTTACTGATCAAGAAACGTGACCCCCCTGGGGAGCGCCCCGGAAGAGGCGGAGCCCGTAGGGCGTAGCCTCTTCCGGGGCGTCGCACCCCTCTCCGGGGAGTCCCGGGAGGTCGCCTCAAGTCTTTGGCATTTCCTCTCTTGGTACCGTCTGAGCGTTCAGA
>JAJSAM010000035.1 GCA_024274785.1 Planctomycetota bacterium
CCACGGCTCGCCTCACGGTCTTGACGTCCACGCCCAGGCGTCGGGCGATCTCCTTCTTGGGGACGCCGTCGGTCAAATGCATGTAGCGAATCTCTGCCCATTGGGACACTCTCAGCACCTCCTGGCCCTCCTTCTGCTGGAGAACGTGACGCGCTTGTCTGTACGTCGCTATTCCACAGTCGGGGGGCCTCTTGCGTCTCAGGAAAGGAGGGGGTCCCTTTTCAGCCCGCCGCGGGGTCCCTTTTAAGTCCGCCGCCAACAAGACAGATCCAGGGGCGCTGCAGAAGGGTGAGGAGTACTACTTGAAGGACGGCTCGTTCCTCGGTTGGGGCTTCGACCCGATGCCGGTTGCAGCACCCGAACCGAACACCGGCTTTCCCCACGTGGGACAAGGTGATGGGGCTGGAAGAGTGTCTGAATCGAGGCCCACCCGGGGCGCTTCCGCCGTCCCCCGAGCGCCTGATCGTCATCCTCGACCTGGTCCGGAACAGGGGATCCCGCTCGCGAGGCGACGGACACCTCTGCTCTACCGGGCGCCGCCGTAGCCCTGCCCCGGGACTCGGCCCTCCCCCGGATCGCTCCGGCCGACCCCGGCATTTTCAGTGCCGTGCTCCTCCCTGGGGGACGGCGGGTGCCGGGCCGGGATCGAAGGAGAGCGGAGGGGGCATGGCTGCCGCGCTGCCGCAAACCGTCAGTTCGTGAACAGTCTGGCCACGGGGGTGTTGAAACCGGGGAGAACCTCTCCGCCATCGAGGAGCTCGTCCTCGCAGAGCTCCCGTCGGTCCCGGCCGGTTTCGTAGATCAGGACGCGGCGTGAATCCGGTTCCACGACCCACACCAGGCGGGTTCCGCGTCCTCGAGGAAGCTCATCAGCAGGTGGGTGATGCGGGCCTGGATCAATCCGTGTCTCAAGCCCGGCGACATCAACTCCACCACCTCGCCGAGGATGAGCTCACGCTTTCCTTCGCCCATGCGGAGCAGTTCGGTGGCGGTGACGGCGCGGGCAGACGACATGGGATCATCACAACAGGCATCCCGGGCGTTTGAAGGTGGCCGGTGCATTCAAGATAGGGGCCGCACCAACCGGCCCGCGGGCACGGAATTCCGGAAAAGGGCGGTCCGATGCAGGCCGGCCCGATCAATCCCCGCGAATCGAACGGTTCACATCTTCCACTGGCCCAGTTCGTGCTCCACGCCGACGACCTCGTCGTCCGGATCCTTGCCGTGGATGTGGCGACCCTTCAAGGCGAGGAGAACCAACATCCCGTAAAAGAGGCCGCCGGCCGTGATGACCATCCAGCAGGGAACCGGTCCCACCGCCACGCGTTCACAGAGTTCCTCCATGCTCTCGGGGACATC
Organism: Planctomycetota bacterium; assembly: GCA_024274785.1. Taxonomy (GTDB): domain Bacteria; phylum Planctomycetota; class JAJSAM01; order JAJSAM01; family JAJSAM01; genus JAJSAM01. The sequence goes on from JAJSAM010000035.1 coordinate 1,360, forward strand.
CGGCTGCAGGACGAGCTTCATGATCCAGCCGCCGAGCACGAAGGAGAAGATGATCCAGTAGTTCCTGAGCAGGCGGAATCCCATCGCGTCGATGACGGAGGTCTTGAACTTGGGCCGATCGAGGTCGCCGGCGATGGCCGCCTGCCAACCCGGCATCGGTGACTTGAGAGACCTCGTGACGATGGGGATGTAGAAGTTCTCTTCCAGCATCCGGACCCGGGCGCGGTAGACCTCGAAGTAGCGGTAGCGGCGAGCCTCGATCACCAGGTAGGCCAGGACGGCGAGATTGCTGACGAGGATCACCAGGTGGGAGTTCAGGGGGTTCGTGAAGACGAACGAAATCATGCCCGCCGCGGTGAGGATCGCCCAGTTGGTCGTTGCATCGAGGCGGAATCGCCAGGAATTCGCGCGCTGCATCTCCCCGCGATAGAGGTGCGCCATCGCGGTGATGTACTCGGATCGGGTGAGCGGCACATCCTCGAAGCTCGGCGTATCGGGCATTTCCTGATTGTAGGGACGCCGTGGATTTCGCCAAGACCCGCATCAATGCTCACCCCGGTGCGGCAGCCGGGATTCGATCGGTGGGGCCGTTCGCTCCGATCCGGCTCAGCGCCGCGATGGACCCGGAATCCGCTGCTGCTCGAGCCGCTCGATGAGGAGCGGGTCGCCGGGGCAGTGGATGAGCCCCTCCTCGAGGGCCTCGCGGGCCGCTTCCGGCTGTCCCGCCCTGGTGAGGACCACCGCGAGGTTGGCCCACCCGATCGGTGATTCCGGGTGCCGCTGCACCGACTGCCGCATGATCTTCTCCGCCTTCCCGGTCTGCCCGAGGGACGCCTCTCCGAGGGCATAGTAGTGCCACGCGGTCTCGTCCTCCGGGTCGATCTCGGTAATCCTTCGCCAGGCCCGAAGCGAGCCCGCCTGATCGAAGATCTGCGCCCGCTCGTTCGCCAGGTAGAACCAGGCCATCTTGCTCTCTGGTACCACCGCGACACCCCGCTCCCACAGGGTGAGGCCGGTTCGCCAGGCCGACTGGTACCGGAACGTCGCCTGCCCGAACAAGGCGATCACGATGAGCGCGGCCGCGATCGCGGGTTTCCTCACCCGGCCGGTGGCCGGCAGCGCCAGGTCGGCGACGGCCAGCAGGAGGAAGGGCATGGCCAGGTAGAGGTAGCGGTCCGCATAGAGGATCGGGATCGGGAAGATGATCGTCGGTCCGATGACGATGAAGAACCACAGCATGCCCACCAGCAGGCGGAACTTCCTCCCCCGCGTTGCCCAGGCGGCGCCGGCTCCGGCGATGAGCATCGCCACTCCGATCAGCCACCGGAGATCCGACAGCTCCCGCACCGGCTCGAAGACGTGGATCGGGGCGTTGCCGAACGGCAGGATCATCCCGAGCACGAACCGGGGAAGCACCGCCAGGACGGTCGCCACGTGCGTCGGGATGGATCCCCCGTGCAGGGGGGCCACCGCTCCATCTCCCGCGGCCGCGAAGATCTGGACCACGCCGGCCACGAGGGAGAGCGCCAGGAAGGGGACGTAGGTCGCCATCGGCCGGCGCCGGCCGGCCGCCCGGTCGAGGATCGGCAGGAGCAGCGGCAATCCGACCAGGCTCGTCTTGGACAGGAGCGCGAGAGTGAAGAGGCCGAAAGCGCCGGCCCAGGCACGCCTGCTGCCCTCACCGGAGATCCAGACGCAGACGGCCCCGAAGCCGAAGACCGCGGCGAGCAGAGTCTTCAACTCCGAGATCCAGGCGACGTTCTCGACATTCGCGGGGTGGACCAGGAAAAGCGCCGCGGCCAGCAGCGCCGGCCCGTCCCGTCCGGTCCAGCGCCGCCCGATCTGGTACAGGAGAAAGGCCGCGATCACGTGGAGGAGCAGGCTCACCCCCCGGAAGAACATCGGATCCTGATCGAAGGCCCGCCAGAGCACCAGGTAGCACAGGCGCTGCATCGGGTTGTAGTTCGAGTGGCGGGTGGTGGCGAAGATCCGGCCCACCGCCGGCAGGATCGGGCCCTCGAGTTCCGGGTTCTCAAGGATGTACTCGGGATCATCCCAGTTCAGGAATTCGCCGGTCATGCTCGGCCCGTAGAGGGACACGGCGACCACTCCGAAGAGCAGCAGCAACAGTGGAGCCGGCTGGAGTAGAGCGTGCCTGCGTTCCATGGGTGACCTCACCCACAATATCGGCGGTCAGGGGCTGATCACTGAACGCGGGGGTGGCCATTGCATCGCGGCGGCCACGGAGCGCCGCCCTCCGAGGCGGGTCGAGGCGCTTTTCCGGAGGGACGAGCGCCGTTTCGTCAGCGCTCATGCCGAAGGCGGTCGCCGTCCGGGCACCACCGGAGCAGGCCTTGAGGAAGAATCCGGGGCGCGGGCGGAAACGGGAGGTGCGTTCGAGCTTGAAAAAGCGATGATAGGCACGTCGATGAGAGGAGCGCATTCGGGTCGTGACCCCGTCCAAGCGTCAATCCGACCACCTGATCTACTTCAAGCGTCCGCCGGACCACGTCATCTACGAGCGCCTGAGGGAGACGATCGGAACCGCCTTCACCTACGACGCGGTCGGTGGGACGGAAGGCGAGGTCCCTCCTGGTTACTTCAAGACCTCGTGCAAAGGGGAAGTGGGTCGAGGCCAGGAGACCTTCGAGCGCGCCCGGACGGCCCTCCGCGCCCTCGAACCATTCCGCCTGAAGTGGGTGGAGTTCATCCCGGAGAGAGGCCTTCGGGTGGGGGCTCGCGTCTGCGTGGTGAGCAGTCAGCTCGGGTTCTGGGCTGTGAATCTATCCCGGATCGTCTACCTGGTCGACGAGCCGGATCGCTTCGGCTTCGCCGTGGGAACGCTGACCAGACATCTCGCGCGGGGGGAAGAACGGTTCATGGTGACGCGCGATGCCAACGACGTGGTGCGGTTCGAGGTCTTCAGCTTCTCGCGCCCGGCGCACTGGCTGTTCTGGGTCGGATTCCCCGTGGCCCGGTTCTTTCAGAGGCAGTTCGTCCGCGCCTGTGTGCGCCGGATGCAGGAAGCGGTGGGTTGACCTTTCGGCCCGGCCTGTCGGGCACGTGCGCGGTGGCCAGGAGGATGCCGGGAGCTTCGAGGGTGCTTCTCAAAGGTGCGCGGCGCGCTCTTCCAGCCCTTCCTCGTAGTGGAGGAAATGCTGCCCCCAGGGTGTCTTTTCCCACTTGCGGACCCGGCTGCGCCCCACCGTCGGGAACCACAGCCGGTCGTGGTAGAAGGCCGAACCCTGGATGAAGAACCACACCAGCGGGGTGCGGAAGAAGAAGTGCTGGAGGAAGTGCAGCGGGCCGAACCAGACGGTCTTGCCGAACCGGGCGACCATGTTGGCGCCGACCGAGAAGTCCCAGGACTCGCCACTGACGTCTTCGCCGGCCAATTCGATATTCGCCGGGTCGCCGACGCCGAGCCCCATCTCGTGGGCGGTACGGATGTACTCGATCTTCATCGGGTCGAAGCCCATCAGCTTCGCCGCCACCGCGTCGATGGCCACCTGGTCTCCGCTCGCCAGGATGAGGTCTTTTCGCACCGGGAACATCGTCCGCGGACCAGGACCGTTGCCGGCGGTGGTGCCGTCCTTCACGCAGAAGAGCCCGGCGTGGATCTCCTGCTGGATGATCAGGAGGTCCACCAGCGTCTTGTGGATGACGTCGTGCGTCCAGTGGCGGCGGCGCGTCAGCAACCCGCCGAACGCGTTCTTCATCGCGCCGGTGGTGTTCGTGTAGATGTGACACTTCACCGTCGGCTGGTGGACGATGTTCTTGCCGACGAAGTAGTCCGGGATCCGGAAGCCGTCCTCGTAGATGGAGTCCAGCACGAGCAGCTTCCGCTTCGGTGTGAAGTGGATCCACTGCATGTCCTCGTCACGGAAGTTGTAGAGAGTCGGGACGTCATAGGCGTCGAGCACCGGGCGCAGCTTGTTCAGGCGCTCGCCCTTCTCCGCCCGGGTCACCACCGTCTCGTTCTGTACGCAGACGAGATCCTCGTACCCCCGGTTGCGAAGTCCGCGGATGCACCCCTCCATCTGCCACGGGGTGGTGTTGGCTCCCGGGAACATCAGGTGCCACGAGATGTTGTCCTTGAGGATCGTGGTCGCGCCCGTCAAGAGGCACGAGTCCACCTCCGCCAGATCGAACAGCCGCTCGTGGTCGTCGAGCACCCGCTCCGGGCTCGTCCGGACAACCGCTACCTTCGCCTTGACCATGGGGGAGAGATTACCATCCCCTCTCCACTACTCACGGAGGAACACGCGTGGGGTGAGGTTGAACTCCGGAATCACCGTGGACTGCACCGGCTCGTCCAGGGTGTAGGTCCGCAGTTCCCGCTTCGTGTAGATCTCGACGTTCTCGGCCTCCGGATCGACGATCCAGACCTCTCTCACCCCCGCATCGAGATAGATTTCGCGCTTCACCACCCGATCCCGGAGAACCGTCGAGGGTGAGAGAATCTCGACGACCAGAGCGGGGAGGCCGACGTGTTTCACCTGCGGGCCAAGGGGCTCATCGAGCACGAGGATGTCGGGTTGCAGGACATTGTGTTCGTCCACGAACACGTCGATGGGAGATGAAACGACCCGACTGGGACCCACGAGGCCGTGCAGATCGACGAGGAGCTTCCCCGCAATCCACTGGTGGCCGTAGGTGGGCGAAGGCTCCTTGACGAGTTGCCCGTGGATGAGCTCGACGGGGTAACCCTCGGGGAGCTGCTCGTAGTCTGCGCGCGTGAACTTGACCGTCAGCACCGTCACCATATCAGTATAGACGCGTGCAAACCGGCCGGGGCACGGCAAACTTCCGGAAATCACCGGGTCGGGAGCGGCCGCATCGTGTCGATGGGCGGGTTCCCGAAGCGTTTGATCTCGCACCCCCCACCCGCACGCAGAAGTGGTCGCCCGGGAGCACTCGGCTAGAATCCGGGTTCGGCCTGTTCAGACGGCCTGAGGTGCGGTGATGGTGGAGACGAAGACCGCGGTGGTCGCTTTCGGCGGCAACGCACTGATCATGAAGGACGAGCCGGGCCTGCAGGAGGCCCAGATGGCGCACGCCGATAAGCTCGCGGCGGTGCTGCTGCGGTTCATCGAGAAGGGCTATCGGCTGCTCCTGGTTCACGGCAACGGCCCCCAGGTCGGGAACTCCCTGATCCGGATGGAGGAGTCGGTGACCAAGGTTCCGGCGCTCTCCCTCGATGCGTGCGTGGCGATGACCGAGGGATCGATCGGTTTCTTCCTCGAGCTCTCCTTCCGGAACGCCCTCGCCGGGATCGGGGATGGACGGGACGTGGTGACCGTGCTCACCCCGGTCGAGGTCTCCGCCGAAGACCCTCGCATCAAGAACCCGAGCAAGCCCATCGGGCCGTTCTACAGCGGCTACCGCGCCGACTACCTCGTCCGCATGTTCGACTGGGATCTCGTGGAGGACGCGGGGCGCGGCTACCGTCGCGTGGTCGCCTCGCCGAAACCCATTCGGATCGTGAATGAGGGCCTCGTGCGCGTCTTGCTCGAGCACGCCGCGGTCGTCATCGCCGGTGGCGGCGGCGGGATTCCGGTCACTCGCGACGGCCAGGGCTGGCGGGGACTGGAAGCGGTCATCGACAAGGACTACACCGCGGCGTTGATGTCGGAAGTCGTGGATGCCGAGCTCTTCATCAATCTGACCGCGGTGGACCACGTGTCAGTGGACTTCGGCATGGAGACCGAGCGGCGCCTTGAGAAGATCACCGTCAGCGAGGCCGAGCGGCATTTGAGAGATGGACAGTTTCCGCCCGGTTCCATGGGCCCGAAGATCGATGCCTCGATCGCGTTCTGTCGCGAAAAGGGCGGAACCGTACTGATCACCTCGGTCGAGGCCCTGGCCGAGGCGCTTCAGGGCAATGCCGGGACGCTGATCGTCCCCGACGAGGAGTCATCATGAAGAACCACGGCGACTACATCTCCATCGGCGACCTCACCGCCTCCGAGGTGGACGACGTCCTTGCGCTCGCGGCCGAGATGAAGGCCGACCCCATCCGTTTCCGCGGCCACATGGAGGGCAAGACCCTGGCGCTCCTGTTCGAGAAGCCGTCGCTGCGGACCCGGAGCACCTTCGAGGTGGCCATGAACAAGATGTCCGGCCACTCGCTCTACCTCGCCCCCGCCGACGTGGGGTTGGGCAAACGCGAGTCCACCGCCGACATCGCGAGAAACCTCGAGCGCTGGGTCGACGTCATCACCGCCCGGACCTTCGCCCACCAGACCGTTCTCGACCTGGCGGAATACGCGAACGTGCCGGTCATCAACGCCCTGACCGATCTTCTGCACCCCTGCCAGGCGCTGGCGGACTACCTGACGCTGCGCGAGCACCTCGGCGACCTCTCCGGCAAGAGGCTCTGCTACGTCGGCGACGGCAACAACGTCGCCCACTCACTGATGCTCGGCGGAGCGCAGGTCGGGATGAGCGTCACCATCCTCCACCCCGAAGGCTACGAGCCGATGGCGCAGTACCTCGACCAGGCGGCGAAGATCGGGGAGGAGACCGGCGCGAAGATCGACGCCGCGACCACCCTCGACGCGGTCGATGGCGCCGATGCGGTCTACACCGACGTCTGGGCTTCCATGGGCCAGGAGGAAGAGGCCGCCGAGCGCGACAGGCTCTTCCGCCAGTACCAGGTCAACGGCGCCCTGATGGCCCGCGCGAAGGAAGGCGCTCTCTTCCTGCACTGCCTCCCGGCGCATCGCGGCGACGAGGTCACCGACGAAGTGGCCGACGCTCCCACCTCGGTCATCTTCGACGAGGCCGAGAACCGGCTCTGGACGCAGATGGCGGTGATGTACCTGCTGACGCCGAGTCGCTGAACGGAAGGTCGGCGGATCAGTTCCGGCGACGCTTGATGTCGTCGCGGGCCTTCCGCAGGGAGCAGATGTTCCGGATGGCCAGTGCTCGTTCGATTTCAGGGAGGGCGGCCGGGCCGATGGCGATGAGCGCCACCTGAATCGCCTTCTGAACACGGAAGTCGGGCTTCTTCTCGGTAAGAGCAAGGTTCACAAGTGGCTTCACGAGGTGTTCGCCCGCCACGGGGGTGATCTTCTCGACGGCCACCCGACGGACTGCTTCGCTCTCGTCCTTCAGCGCCTGGAGGAGAGCCCGCTCCTGTGCGCCTCGAACTTCCCTCGGCGTGGTCATCGCCGTCACGGCTCTGAGGCGCACATCGGAGGTGGCTCCGGCCACGAGAAGTCGCCGCAGCCCCGCCTGTGCGTTTGCGCGGTCATGGCCCAGCGCGCTGGCGGCGCGGGCCCGCACCAGTCTGCAGTCGTCGGCCAGCAGTTGCACCAGACAATCGCTGGATCGCTGGTCCGCGTACCATTTCAACAGGCTCGCGGACAGAGCCCTGGCGACGGCCTTCTGGTCGTAGCCCAGTCGATCCACGCGGGAGAGAGCGAGCACTTCCGACAAGGAGATCGCATCGTGGAACTTCGTGAGAGCTGACTGCATGGCCGCCGTCCCGGCATTCGTCCAGATGAGATCTCGAGCTGCCGGGACCAGTGTGCCTGCAACTCTTCCGCGGTCCTTGAGCGCGGTGATCCGGTCCGACAACACGACCAGTTCCCGGAGTCCCGCGATTCGGGCCTTCGCCTCTTTCGACCGGACCATGGTCAGGAGACGATCCAGCGAAAGTCCCGTGGGCTGTCCGCCTCCGGTGTTCGAAGCTCGCGTCTGCGCGATCTTGAGCTTCGCCAGGTGCTGCCGGGGATCATCGGCGGAGAAGCGTCCGGTCAACCATGGCTTCATCGCGATTCGCTTGTCGAGCGCGGGAATCAGGCCGAAGAGGTTTTCGCGATGGGCAATCCGGAACACCTCTTCGTGCATGGAGGCGCCCCGGGGACGAGCTTCGACCTCTGCCGATCGGGTGGGCGGGCGGGAACCGGCCGGGTGGTGGTTCACGAACGGCCGTTCGTCGGATGAGGAGGTTTCCCTAGCGTCCAGGCCCGGCAGGTGGGAGGTCAGGACGGATCGACCTGTTCCAGCCGACGGACCAGCTCGAACTTCATCCGGGCGCGGTCGAGGTTCTGGCGGGCGCGGGAGGTGCGGAAGTAGCGGTCGCCGCGGAGATAGTCGGTGAGGAACCGCAGTCCGGTTTCGAAGGTGATCAGTGTCGCGGAGAAGAACATGAGCCGGCGTTCCGTGTCGGTCAGCAGGTCGCCCATGGCCAGGGTGTAGCCTTCGACCAGGGCGTCGTAGATTTCCGGGCGGACGGTGACCTTCGTTAGATCCCGTTCGTCGCCGGCGGCGGGGCACACGCAGGTGCGGACCAGGTCGCCGAAATCGTAGAGCGCGACACCCGGCATGACCGTGTCGAGATCGACGACGGTGACGCCTTCTCCCGTTGCCTCGTCGAAGAGGACGTTGTTGATCTTGGTGTCGTTGTGGGTGACGCGGACCGGCATCTCTCCCGCTTCGCGCGCGGCCTCGAGGACGCCGGTGATCTCCTCGCGATCGCGAGCGAAAGCGGCCTCTACCCGGACCTCGCGCGCCCGTCCGAGCGGATCTTCGTCGCAGGCCCGGCTGAACTCCGCGTAGCGGCCGGGCGTGTGGTGGAACCCGGGGATCGCCTCGATCAGGGGAGGCTCCGGCAGGTCGTCGAGATCCTTCAGGAACTGCCCGAAGGTCCGGGCGCCTTCCCGCGCGATCGCGGCATCCGGAACGACGTCGTAGCTCCGGGCGCGTTCGATGAACGGATACGCCCGCCAGGTGTTGCCGGCCGCGTCCCGGTGAAAGATCTCCCCGGCGCGGCTCGGCACCAGCGAGAGCGGCGTTCCCGGAGTCGGCTTCGCGGCAAGGTGGTCCGTCACCCGCCGGATGTTCTCCATCACCGCCACCGGGTCCGGGAATACCTCGGGATTCAGGCGCTGGAGCAGGTATCGGCGGTCCGTCGTTTCGACCGCCCAGGTATCGTTGATGTGCCCGCTGCCCCATCGCTTCGCGCTGCGACAGCGGCCGGCGAAGTCGAACGCATCGCAGATGGATTGGAGATCGGGGTTTGGCATGGTCCCTAATCTAGCCCGCAGGAGGGAGATCGATGCAACTCCGGTCGAGTGTCGGAGGGACGGGCGCCGTCTCGTCCGTGCATGACCACGGGCGAGTGCGCCGGGCGCATCGCGGCGGTGAAGGAGCGCCGCCCTCCGAAGAGTAAAGCAAGATCAGCTCGGTCCCATCCGCCCGGCCCGCCGTCTATTTCGTGAACCGGTAGAGGTCGTAGGTGCGGCGGCCGATGGACCACGTCTTCAGCCGGGTGAACCGGCGCTCGTGCGCGCCCAGCTTGAGGTCTCCCTTGCCCCGGCGCGCCACCAGGTGGCCGGATTCGCGGGAGTCGAGGAATCTGGCGAGGTCTCCCGGAAAATCGAAGTTCGGGACGATCACGCCGGTGCGGAAGGAGATCACCGCGCGGTCGCGTTCGCGAAAGTCGTAGCTCACCAGATCCGGTCCGAGGACCCCCGCCGTCTCGACCTCGCGGGCCAGAGGGGTGAGGTCCGAGGCGTGGCTGCCGATGTGCGGTACTACCACCAGTCCGAGCACCGTTGCGATCGCCATGGTCCAGACGGTTACCGGGCTGCGGCTGGCGGCGCGGGTGCCGATCAGTTCGCGCGCAGTGGAAAAACCGCGCCTGAGGAGCCCGCCCGCCCGGATCCGGGTGCTTGCGGTACGGGGTGAAAGGAGATGGATCGGCGCCACAAGGGCCGCGGCGATCCCGGTCAGGATTCCGAGAGCGGCGGCGATGGGGAGCCCGAGGATCACGAAGGTCACCTGGTCGAGCCGGGAGGTGGCCGGCGCCTTTGCGCGGAGGGCGATCCAGACCCCGGTGGCCGCGGCCAGGGCGGGCAGCAGCGGCAGCAGGTAGAGCGGGCGCTTCGTGCCGGGAATGGAGAGCAGGAGGAGCCCCACCGGAAACACCGCGGCGAGGAAGCAGGCCACACTCTGCTTTGCGTCCGCGGGGCGGCGCCGTGCCAGGAGGCCAGTGAGGAGGCCGGTGAGGACCGCCGGGAGGGCGATGAGCCACGGCAACGCCATTCCCGGCAGGTGTGAGAAGTAGTAGAGCGGGCCGTGCTGGTGACCTCCCAGGTAACCCTTCACCGGTATGATGCGGTAAAGGAAGCTCTGGTAGACGAACATCTCAAAGGCATCCTGGCCGCCGCGACTTCTCAGGAGCCCCACCCAGATCGCGAGCGGCGCGAAGAGCAGCAGGAGGCCGAAGAGGTGCGCGGTGGTTCGCCACAGGAAGAAGGAGCGGGTCAGCAGCACTCCGGCCAGCACCGGTCCGGCGATGAAGACCAGACCCACCGGCCCCTTCGACAACTGGGCCATCGCCGCCGCCGCGTAGATCAGGAGTACCGCGGCGAAGATGCCCTTGCGGCCCTCTCCCGCGGGGGCCTCCCGGACCCGGGTGAGGGCCAGCACGAAACCGAGCCAGGCGAGGGCGGTGAACAGCGTCAGCGGCACGTCCACCATGCCTCGCGTGCCGTACTGGTAGAATCCGTGAAGCGAGAGCCAGGCCAGAACGCCGAAAAGCCCGGCTCTCTCCCCGCCGGCCTTGCGCCCGAGGGCGTAGATCACCAGGATCAGGAGAAACCCGAAAATGGCGCTCGGCACCCGCGCGGCAACGTCGGTAACGCCGAAGAGATCAAAGGATGCCCCCATCAGCGCATACTGCAGCGGAGGATGTTCGACGAAGAGATCGCCGCAGAGACGAGGCACGAGGTAGTCTCCGGTGACCGCCATCTCCCGGGCGATCTCGGCGGTGCGGATCTCGTCCGGCGCCCGGAGCGGTCCGGCGAACAGGCCGAGCGCGCTGGTAACGATCGCCACGGCCAGCACCAGCCGGAAGGTGCGAGCGGGAGTCACCGGCTCACCGTCTCCTCCTGGCAGGCGACCCAGCCCTCGCGCCCCGGGATCTCCTTCCGGACGATCGGGAGTCCGGGCAACTCCTCGGCGTCGGGAATCAACGCGGAGAGCGGCCCGAAGTCGATGCCCCTCGTCGCGGCGCTCGTCAGGAACTCGTCGAAGGCGTCGGCGAGCACGATGCCCTCCGCCTCGGCGTGGATGGTGAACACGTTCAGGCCGTCCGGGTCGAGGAGCGAGAGGATGTCCGAAAAGAACGTCTCCGCGGTGCATTGATCGGTATTCACGGCCTCATCATAGGTGGGCAACGTGACAGGAACCTGAACGACCGAAAGTTCCCGATAGCCGAGCAGGGGTCTGAAGATCCGGTCACCCCGGCAGTCGCTGTGATAGCGGAACGGGAAGCGGTCCTTCTCCCGGAGCACGTCGTCGGTGGTCTTCCAGCCGGCCGTGGCGCTGCAATCCGGCGCGCGGCCGATGATTTTCGTGAGCGCACCGATGCCCCGCGCCAGCGATCTCCGGACCGCGGCGGCATCCATCTTCTCGATCTTCGTCTGCCAGGCGTGGTGGTCGAAGGCGTGGTAGCCGATCTCGTGGCCGGCCCGCTCCGCCTCCCGGATCACGTCGCCGAGCTTCTCGCCGATCACCGGCCCCGGCCAGATGGTTCCGCGCAGCAGGATGTCCCACCCGTAGAGGCTCGCCGCCTTCGACCGCAGCATCTTGACCAGGAACGCCGGGCGCAGGAGCCTCGAGAGGTGTCGTCCCATGTTGTCCGGGCCCACGGTGAAGAAGAAGGAACCGTGGATCCCGTGCTGCTCGAGGATCGCCAGGAGCCGGGGGACTCCCCGCCTGGTGCCCCGATAGGTATCCACATCGATGCGCAGGCCCACCCGCATGCCGATTCAGAGGTTCCCTTCCTCGACGGCCTGGTGGAGGAAATAGTCGAGTGTCTTCCGGACCGACTCCTCGTGGGCGACCGTCGGCTCCCATCCCACCAGCTTCTTCGCGTTTCTGATGCTCGGGCGGCGGTGCCGGACGTCCTGGTAGCCCTTGCCGTAATAGGCGCGGCTCTCCACCTGGCGCATCCCGACGAACGGTGGAAAGTGGTCACGAAGCGGGTGCGCCTCGAAGAGCTCGACCAGCATCTCGGCGAGTTCCCTGATGCTGGCCTCGTTCTCGGGGTTGCCGATGTTCACGATCTGTCCGTTGCAGTTGCCTCGCTCGTTCTCGATGATGCGGTAGAGGCATTCCACTCCATCGGTCACATCGGTGAAGCAGCGGCGTTGCTCACCGCCATCCACCAGCAGGATCGGCGTGCCTTCGACGAGGTTCAGGATGAACTGGGTGATCACCCGGGAGCTGCCGATCCGGGCGGAGTCGAGCGTGTCGAGGCGCGGCCCCATCCAGTTGAAGGGGCGGAAGAGGGTAAATCTCAGCCCTTCCTTCACGCCGTAGGCCCAGATCACCCGGTCGAGGAGTTGCTTGCTGCAGGAGTAGATCCAGCGCTGCTTGCGGATCGGGCCCTGGATCAGCACCGACTTGTCCTCGTCGAACTCCTCGTCCTGGCACATGCCGTAGACTTCGGAGGTGGACGGGAAGATCAGGCGCTTGCCGTACTGCACGCAGTAGCGGATGACCCGCAGGTTCTCCTCGAAGTCGAGTTCGAAGACGCGGAGCGGGTTGCGGGTGTACTCGATGGGGGTGGCGATCGCCACGAGCGGCAGGACGATGTCGCACTTGCGCACGTGGTACTCGATCCACTCCCGGTGGATGGAGATGTCCCCCTCGGCGAAGGTGAACCCCTCGCGGCCCTGGAGGTGCGAAATGTAGTTGCTGTGCAGATCCATGCCGTGGACGTCGTAGCGGCCGTTCTCGAGGATCCGCTCGGAGAGCGCGCTGCCGATGAAGCCGTTGATGCCGAGGATCAGCACGGACTCCTTGCGACGCGCACCGGCCCGGCCGCCCCCGGCGGGGCCCAGTCGGGAGAGGGGAGCGACCCCGAGTTCCCGGGCGAGCTGCGGACCGCTGATGCAGAGACCGTCCTCCACCTCGCCGGATGTGACTTCGAGTGCACCTTCACCGCACTCGACGACGAGCGGCTCGATGGAGCGGACCCGTCCGGGAATGATCTCCCCGTCGGCGGCGGCCACCGCGGCGCCCCAGATCGTGCACTTGCGGTTGCCGGCATACGTGAAAGCGCCCGGGTAGGGGATGGTGACGGCGCGGACGAGGTTGCGGATTTCGCTGGCGCTCTTCTTCCAGTCGATCGCCCCGTCTTCCGGCCGGCGGCCGCCGAAGGTCGTCGCGGCGGCGTGGTCCTGTGGGGTGCGGGTGGCCCGGCCGTCGCGGATCGCCGGGAGTGCTTCGTCGAGCAGTTCGCCCGAGGCGGCGATCAACTTCGCAAACAGCGTCGGCGCGGTGTCGTCGTCGTCGATCAGAACGGCCCGCTGCGCCACGATGTCGCCGGCGTCGGCCTTCGCGACCATGTGGTGCAGGGTGACGCCGGTTCTGGTCTCGCCGTTTACGAGGACCCAGTTCACCGGCGCCCGGCCGCGATACCGCGGCAGGAGCGAACCATGGAGGTTCATGCTGCCGGCGGTGGCGATGTCGAGGATCTCGTTGCAGACCAGGTGACGGTAGTAGAAGGAGAAGAGGACGTCCGGCGCCATCTTGCGGATGCGTTCGATCCAGAGCGGGTGATTGATGTCCTCGGGGGCGTAGACCGGGATGTTGTGCCTCGCCGCCAGCTCCGCTACGGAATCAAACCAGATGTTCTCGTTCGGGTCGTCCTTGTGGGTGAAGACCGCCGCGATCTCGAACCCATGCCGGAGGAGGGCCGAAAGTCCCTCGCAGCCGACGTTGTGATAGGCGAGCACCACTGCCTTCATCAGTCTTCTCCCTCGATCCCGTGACCGACCGTCTCCTCCACGTAGTAGCGGGGACGGCCCCGGACGTCCGTGTAGATGCGCCCGATGTACTCTCCGAGCAGCCCCATGCCGATGAATTGCAGACCGACGAGCATGAAGAGCGCCGCGAAGAGCGTGAAGACTCCCCCGGCCGACCACTCCGCGCCCTTGATGAGACGCAGGACGAACAGGAGCACGCCGAGTCCGCCGCCCAGGCCACAGATCACCGTGCCGAAGATCATCAGCAGCCGGAGCGGCGCGTTGGTGATGCTCGTCAGGAGGTCGAACTGCAGGTTGACCAGCTTCAGGAAGCCGTAACGCGACTTTCCCGTCGGACGGGCTTCGTGCCGCACCTCCACCTCGGTGACTCTCCGGGCGAAGCTGTTTGCGAGCACCGGGATGAACGTGCTCCGCTCCTGGCAGGCGAGCATGGCGGTGATGATTCGCCGACGGTAGCCGCGCAGCATGCAGCCGTAGTCCCGCATGCCGATGCCGGTGGTCTTGCGCACGGTGCGATTCACGATCCGAGAGGCCATGCGGCGGAAAAATGAATCCTCCCGCGGCACCCGGATCGACCCGACCACGTCGTAGCCCTCCCGGAGCTGCTCGACGATCTTCGGGATCTCCTCCGGCGGGTTCTGGAGATCCGCGTCGAGAGTGACCACCCACTCGCCCCTCGCCCGGGCGAACCCGGCCATGACCGCGGCGTGCTGCCCGTAGTTGCGGTTCAGGATGACGCCGACCACTTCCCCGGGGCGCTTCTCGGCGGCATCGCCGATGATCCCCATGGAGCGGTCGACGCTCCCGTCGTCCACCAGGATGATCTCGGTCTCCTCCGGCAGGGCGTTGGCGACCGCCAGTGTGCGCCTCAGCATCTCTTCGAGCACGTCCTGCTCGTTGAAGACCGGAATGACGATGCTCAGGGTTTCCGGATCGCTCACTCTTACGCCCTCACAGAATACGCCCGGATGTCCAGGATCCAGCAACGCAGCAGGGTATCACGGACACCACATGTTCACCGCCCGGTCTCTCGGGCACCTCTCTCGGGCGGCGGTCTTCCCTTGGTGATGCGCGGACGAGACGGGGTTCGTCCCTCCGATTGTCGTCCGGGCATCTTCGGTGCCGCGCCGGCGTCCCGTCGTCGTCCCCGGTCACGGAAGCTCGTCCCCATCGGGCATCCACTTCGGCAGGGCGTCGAGGCCGGCGTCCTTCATGAGTGCCGGGCCGAGCGGGGCGCCCCACATTCGCCAGAAGGGTCTCAGGTCGTGGCCGGTGGCTCGTGACATCCGCCGGATGAACTCGTCGATCTTGTCCTGGTCCCTGGTCGGTCGTCTTGCCGCCGACAGCGCCTCCATGTCCTTGAAGACCTGCTGGAAGGGCTTCCAACCGAACTCGTGCTGAATCTGCGCATAGGTGATCAGCGCCAGGCCCGGCTTGCGTCGCCACTCGGCAAAAGGCGCGCCCTTCGCCAGGTACGGCTTCGCGCTCTTCTTCTGCTTTACGAGCCAGGGATGCTCCCAGGGTGTGATCCCACAGAGCGTTTCGTGGGTGAAGAGGCTGAACAGGTTGCAGGTGACTTCCACGGTACCTCTGAACGTCCACCAGCTCCGTTGCCGGTTGTGACCCAGTTCGTGGAAGTAACCCCAGGCGCCGTTCTTCTTCCGGTCCTCGATGTCGAGGATGGGGGGGAGCGGACGACCTCGCTTCGGCGTGACCACGTCCATCCAGGTCATGATCGGATAGCCCGCGTGCATGTAGCCGGCGCTGATCTGGACATCGGGGACGAAGCGTTCGCGGCGCGCCGGCAGCGGGGTCTGCGCGAGGTCGCAGTGGCTCTTCAGCACCGCGTCCCAGAACTCCAGGATGGGGGCCGGATCGTCGAGCTCGCGGATCACCGCGCTTGGTACGGTGAGCACGAGGTTTCGCCCCTCCAGTTCCGCAAAGGGACCGGGCGCGGTGCGCCGCTTCTTCCAGGCTCTGGCGCTGGCCTTGTCTCCGAGCACGTACCGGGGCGCTTCGACCGCACCGGAGAACTTGAACGTCACGGCGCGGGGATTCTTCACCGCCTCGAGATAGATCGGGCCGCCAAACGGTGTCGCCACCGCGGTCGTCTCCGAGCGGAGGTCGATGGTGTGGGTGATCTCCGGCCAGCGCTTCCACTCGTCTTTGTGCCAGAGTTTGTCCCGGTGGCAGCCGATGCGCAGGCGCCAGCCGCGAGGGTCTGCCCTCCCGGTCGCACGCACCGTCAGCACCTCGCCCGGTGCGAGATAGAGCCCGGTGCCCTGCCAGCCCGAAACCGCCGGATTGCCCTCGACGATCCTCGTGACCCGGCGCGCCCGCTTCGGGACGGCGCCCGGGAACAGGTCGGCGCCGGGGGCCGCCTCGACCTCTTTCGGTGGAAGGTCGCGCCATCGCAGGGAGCGTTCGGTCACGGCCAGCCGGGCGAGGGCCTGCTTTCTGGTGAGCGGGGCTTTCTCCCGGGGTATGAGGAGCCCTGGCGGCACCCGGTCGAGGGACGCCCGGATCATCGACCGGAAGCCCCCGTCCGAAGCGGGGAGGGCTCGCAGCGCCCGTTCGACGAGGTAGGCCTGCCTGGTGGCACCCTTCTCCCCGGCGAGCACTGCCTTGAACGCCCGTCCCGCGTGCGCGATGTTCGGCCGGGAGAGTTCGATCGAATAGCCGCCGGGCGCGGTGGCGTCCACGGTGCCGTCCGCGTAGGCCATTCCGAAGCGCCGGAGTGCGGCGTTCTCGGGGAGGTCGTCGCGGATGGTCGTCCCGGGGTTCGTTCGCGAACGGACCTGGGCCCAGCCCCACGGACACGCCGCCGAGATCAGCCCGCCGCCCTGTCTGACGAAACCGACCATTGCCCTCGCCAGGCCATCGCGGTCGTGACCGTTCTTCCAGATCAGGATCGTCGCGGATCTCCCGTCGCCGGGATCCGCCTGGTCCCAGGCCTGGTACCCGGCCGAAGCGAGGGCCTTCACGAGCGCGGGATTCTTCCCCAGGATTCCGATCGAAGGTGCGTTTCCGCCTCCCGACGCCCACGCGATGGCGTTTCGCAGCAGCCGGCCGCGGGAATCGCCGTCTTTCGAGAGCGCCGCCGCATCGAGATAGCCGGAGTGGGCCATCGCCACGACGCGACCGCGCCCGATCCGCGCCGCGGCGACCACCGGCACCGGCCGCTTTCCGCCGGTGACGACCGCGAACGCATCGTCTCCGAACACAACGAGGTCCCCGGGCACTCCCGCCCGGACCAGCACCTCGATGCCGGCCAGGAGCGCGGCGCGGTCTTTTGCCGTCCGCGCATTCGGGGTGGCCCCCATCGCTGTTGCAAAGGCCCCCGCGACGGCCGCGAGGATCAGGGTCAGCAACGCCGCGATGATGGTTCTCATGCAGAGAGAATACGGTGATCCGGCCCGGAACTCATGAGATAGAATCCACCAATCAGCCCGCCCGATCCCCTGATGGAAGAACGTTCGCCGGGAGGGCCGGGCGCCTTCAGGAGGAGAGCACCTCTTTCGCCGCCTCGATGACGTCGTCCACGTCCTCGTCGCGCATGTCCGGGAAGAGCGGGAGCGAGAGGATGCGGTCGGAGTTCCACTCGGTGTCCGGCAGGCCGTTCCGTCCGTCGTGTCCCGCGCCCGGCCGCTCCCGGTAGTACTTCTGCAGGTGGGTGGCGCGGAAGTGGAGGCCCGTGCCGATGTTTCGCTCCTTCAGCCTGGCCATGAAGTCGTCCCGCGTCAGGCCGGCCCGGTCGATGTCGAGCCGCACGATCATCAGGTGGCGGGCGTTCTCGTGGTCGTACTCCGGATCGCGAAGCGGGAGGAGCTCCTCGATCCCGGCGAGCTTCTCCCGGTAGTCCCAGTAGATCTCCTCGCGACGCTGCTGGAACTCATCGAAGCGCGAGAGCTGGACTCTGCCGAGAGCGGCCGCGAGGTCGGTCAGGTTGTACTTGAATCCCGGCTCGAGTACTTCCGCCTGCGGGGCACGGCCCTGGGTTTGGCGGTCGAAAGCGTCGACGCCGAGGCCGTGGAAGCGCAGGCGCCGGATCTTCAAGGCCAGCTCCTCGTCGTCGGAGCAGAACATTCCGCCCTCGCCGGTGGTGATGTTCTTGATGGGGTGGAAGCTGAAGATGGTGGTCCCGGTCTCGCCGATCCGCCGGCCCCGGCAGGACGTGCCGAGCGCGTGGGCGGCGTCCTCGATCAGGGGGACACCGGCCTGCCTCGCGATGTTTCGGAGCGCGTCGAGATCCACCGGCGCCCCGGCGTAGTGCACCGGAACGATGGCCGCCGTCTGCCCGGTGATGGCCGCCGCGACCGCCTCGGGCCGGACCAGCAGCGTCTCCCGGTCCACGTCCACGAAGACCGGCTTCGCCCCGGCGAGGACGATCAGGTTCGCCGTGGAGACCCAGGTCAGCGACGGCGTAATGACCTCGTCCCCGGGCCCGATTCCGAGTGCGGCGAGGGCGAGGTGCATCCCCGCGGTGGCGGAGGCGAGCGCCACCGCGTGCGGAGCCCCGGTCCGCACCGAGAAGTCCTGCTCGAAGCCCGCATTTTCCGCCCCGGTGGTGATCCACCCGGAACGAAGCACGGCGGTCACGGCCTCGATCTCGCGATCCGAGATGGACGGCTTGCAGAACGGCAGAAACTCGCTGCGCATGTCAGTTCGCCGCGGTGCCGGTGCTCGACACCGAGCCGTCCACCGGATTGTCCGGCTGCCAGCCACCGCCGAGCGCCTTGTAGAGGCTCACCAGGTACTGCACCACCAGGCCCTCGCTCGCGGCCAGACGGTCCTGCTGTTCGGCCAGCGAACGCTGCATGTCGAGGACGTTCTGGAAGTTCGTGACGCCGGTGCGGTAGAGGATCTCGGCGAGCTCCACCGACTTCTCGCCGGCCTTCACCGACTTCCGGAGCAAGTTGCGGCGGATCCGCTCCTGCTGGTATCCGATCAATGCGTTTTCCACCTCTTCGAGAGCGAGCAGGACGGTGGCTTCGTAGGCGATCAGGGCCTGCTCGGTCTGGGCCTTGGCGATCTCGATCTCGCTGCGGATGCGTCCGGCGGTGAAGATGTTCCACCGGACACCGGGCAGAATGCTCCACGCGGTGCTGCCGGAGTCGAAGAACTGCGAACTGCCGAGCGATTCCCTGGTCAGCGAACCGAAGAGCGTAAACCGCGGGTAGAGGTCGGCGGTGGAGACGCCGATCAGAGCGGTCTGAGCCGCAAGTTGGCGCTCTGCCCGGCGAATGTCGGGACGCTGCCGAAGGAGGTTGGCGGGCAGGCCGACCATGACCGCATCCGGCGGGTCCGGCACCTCCCGAGGGGCTATCAACTCGTCCCGGAGCTTCCCGGGCTCCTCGCCGAGCAGAACGCCGATTCGGTTGATCGTCTGCAAGAGGGCGGTTCGTAGAGTCGGGATCAGTGATTCGGTGCTGTAGAGGTTGAGCTCCGCCTGGCGCACGTCGAGTTCCGGCGCGATCTCGGCGTCCAGGCGGTCCTGGGTGAGAGTGACCATGCCCCGCTGCGACCGGACATTGGCGTTCGCATACTTGATCCGCTCCTGGAGGGCCCGGACCTCGAAATAGTTGATCGCCACCTCGGCGAAGAGCACCACCATGATGTCGCGGTAATCCTCGACCGACGCTTCGATCGCCGCATCGGTGGCCTCGACTCCCCGGCTGATCCGGCCCCAGACGTCGATTTCCCAGGTCGCGTCGAAGCCGGCGCGGTAGATGGTGTTGGTTCCGCCCAGCCCGGGTATGGGGGTATCGGTGGGGAGGATTCCCTCGCTGGTTCTGGTCCGCGTGATATCGCCGAGCGCATCGACCTGCGGATACCAGCCGCTCGCCGCGACCCCGCGCTGCGATCGGGCCTGGCTGATTCGGGACATGGCGCTCTTCAGGGAGAGGTTGCCGTTGCCGGCCCGCATGATGAGCCCGTCCAGCAGCGGGTCCCCGAAGGCCACCCACCAGGTCTGATGTGCCGATTCTCCACTCACCAGTCCGGTGGCGATATCCTGATACCAGAGTTCCGGCATGTCCGTTTCGGGCGGGACGTAGTCGGGCCCCACCTTGCAGGAGGTCATCGCCAGGACGACCACGGTCAACGCCAGGAATCGAACGACCTGCGACTTCGACATTTGCCTGCCCTCACTGAAGTGCACGACCCGAACCCTACCGGCATCCATCCCGTGCCGGGCCAATTTTTCGAACTTTCCCGCGCCCGGCTTGCCTCTGCGGTCGATGCAGAAGCCCGATGTCCTCCGGGGTGATCTCGTTGGTCGTATCCCGATAGGCCGTCCGCTCGATCAGGTTCTTCAACTCGCGGACGTTCCCGGGGAACGCACAGGCACGGAGCGCGGCGAGGGGGTGCGGGGAAAGGCGCTTCCCCCGAAAGGCGGGAATCTCGGCGGCGAACCGGTCCGGGAAGTGACGGGCCAGCGTGTCGATGTCATCCGGCCGCTCCCGCAGCGGCGCCACCCGGATGACCTCGAGGGAGATGCGGTCGCAGAGGTCCGGCAGGAACCGCCCCTCCTCGATCAGTTTTGCGAGATCGGCGTTCGGCGCGGCGATGATTCGCGCGTCCGTCTCGACCTCCTTCGTCCCCCCGACCCGCGTGAAGGTCCCGTACTCCACCACCCGCAGGATCTTCTGCTGGAACGAGAGGGACATGTGCCCGGTCTCTTCGGCCTCGTTTGAACCCCGCACCTCCTTCGCGCATAATGTCCCCGCGCACTGGTGCTCCCGGAGATGCTGATGAGCGAAGGAAGAGAAGTCCTCGAGGTCGATGTCCTGTTCGTGGGCGGCGGCCCCGCCAACCTGGCCTGTGCCACTCACCTCGCCGGGCTGCTCGACCGGCACCGGGCGGACGGCGGCGAACCCGGGCTCGACGAGACCTTCCTCGTGCTCATCGAGAAGGCGAAGGAGATCGGGTTCCATTCCATCTCCGGTGCGGTGATGGATCCGCGGGGCATTGCCGAGCTGATCCCCGACTACCAGGAGTTGGGCTGCCCCATCGAAGCCGACGTCGACGAGGATGAGCTCTGGTTCCTCACCGGGAAGAAGAAGATCAAGGCGCTCTACACCCCAGCCCCCCTCGAGAACCGTGGCCTGCATGTCTGCTCCCTCGGGAAGGTGGTGCGCTGGCTCGGCGGTATCGTCGAGGAGACCGGCCGGGTCGAGGTCTTTCCGGAGTTCCCCGGCGCGGAGTTGCTCGTCGAGGACGGCAAGGTGGTCGGTGTCCGCACCGGCGACAAGGGGGTGGACAAGGAAGGCAATCCGAAGCCCAACTTCGAGCCGGGCATCGACATCCGCGCGAAGGTCACGGTGCTCGGCGAGGGCGCCCGCGGCTCGCTGACGAAGACCCTCTACGCCACCCACGACCTCGAGCAGGACCAGAATCCGCAGGTCTACGCACTTGGCATCAAGGAACTCTGGAAGATGCCGGAGGGGACGGTCCCGGCGGGGCGGGTCTATCACACGCTCGGCTGGCCCCTCGGCCGGAAGATCTTCGGCGGGGGCTTTGTCTACGGCATGAAGGACGACATCTGGGACCTCGGCCTGGTGGTGGGCCTCGACTACCGCGACCCCTACACCGATCCGCACGCCCTCTTCCAGCGGTGGAAGACCCACCCCGCGATCAAGGCGTTGCTGACCGGCGGCAAGATGATCCAGTATGGCGCAAAGGCCATTCCGGAAGGCGGCTGGTTCTCCCGTCCGCGGCCCTTTGTCGATGGCTGCCTGGTCATCGGCGACTCCGGCGGTTTCCTCGACCCGATGCGGCTGAAAGGCCTCCATCTCGCCATGAAGTCCGGGATGCTCGCCGCGGAGACGATCTACGACGCCCTTCAGCGGAACGACTTCAGTGCGGGCGTGCTCTCTCAGTTCGAGACGTTGGTCGAGGAGTCCTGGATTGCAAAGGAGATGCGCCGGAGCCGGAACGTCCACCAGGGGTTCCACGGGGGGCTCTACCGCGGACTGCTGAATGCCTGGCTCGGGCTGCTCACCGGCGGCAGGGGCTTCGGCGTGAAGGACCGCATGAAGATGGAGCCGGGGCACGAACGGATCGAGAAGGTCGCGGCTTTCCACGGCCCTTCGGCGAAACCCTACGAGCGGATCAGGTTCGATGGGGAGCTGACCTTCGACCGGCTCTCGGGCGTCTACGAGTCCGGAACCATGCACGAAGAGGACCAACCCGTTCACCTGAAGGTCGAGAATATCGACGTCTGCAGGACGAAATGTGCCGAAGAGTATGGAAACCCGTGCACCCGGTTCTGCCCGGCCGAAGTCTACGAGATGGAGGAACCGGAAGAGGGTGCCGGGAAGCAACTGAAAATCAACGCCAGTAATTGTGTCCATTGCAAGACGTGTGACATCATGGACCCGTACCAGATCATCAACTGGGTGACGCCGGAAGGTGGAGGCGGCCCCCGCTACGTGGACCTTTGATCATGAACGACCAAAACGATCAGGATGACCGGGGATCGGACTTCGAACGCGCCGCGGAGGAGAAGCAGATGGGCTTCTTCACCGAGTTCTGGTGCTTCATCAAGGACAACAAGCTCTGGTGGATCACGCCGATCGTGCTCGTGCTGTTGCTCTTCGGCGTCCTGGTGATCCTCGGAGGGACGGGCGTAGCGCCGTTCGTCTACACGCTGTTTTAGAGAAGGGGGCCGGATCCCTTCTTCGCAAACCGATGAAAGAGCCGCGGAAAGCCACTGGCCTCCCGCGGCTCTTTCGATTCCGCAGAGTCACACCACCGGGTTTCCGCCTACCGGCGTCCCCAGCGATTCGAGCTGGCGGCCGCCATGGCCACCCGGTTCCGGAAGTCGGCGACCGCGGGGTTGTTCGGGTCGACCCGCTGCGCCCGCTGAGCCCACTTGTTGGCGTTGTTGAAAGAGCTCTTGCTGAGGTCGATGTTCCCGGCGTTGATGTAGCACTTCACCGCGTTGTCCTTGCACTCCTGCTCGAGCTGATCGAGCTCGGGGTGGTCGCCGATCTTCTTCCGGAGGGCGACGACCTGCTTGACGGCCGCCTCGAAGTGCATGCCGGCCGCCTCGAGGGCCTTCTTCTGCTTTGAGCTGTTTTTCTCGCGCAGGGCCTGGCCGGTCATCTTCTCGCCGGCGTCGAGGTGCTTGTAGATCGGGGCGAGGGCTTGCTCGCGCTTCTCTGCCTTGTCCTTCGCCTCGGCGTCCTGCTCCGCCTCGATGGCTGCGGCGCGGTCCTCGGCTTCCTTCGCCTGCCTCGCTTCGCGGGCCTCCTCGACCTTGCTCAGATTCTCGCGGGCGATCTCCGCGGCCTTCGTCTCGGGTGCACGGGTCAGGAGGACGTTCAGCCACTTCTCGGCCTCGGCCATATTGCCGGTCTTGAGTTCCCGGGCGACGTAGCGGAGCAGCCGCTCCGCGATCTCTTCCTTCACCTCGGAGTCGTTGATGACCATTTCGACCTTGGCCTCATCGATCTCGCGGGCCATGTTGATCTGGAGCCTGGCGCGGGAGAAGAGCTCGTTCTCGATGCAGAATTTCGCGAGCTTGAGGTGGTTCTCGAGGGTCTTCTCCATGTGGTTGTTGCGCACGGTGTAGAAGTTATTCGGATCGAGCTGGCTCGCCTTCAGGCCGATGGTCGCGGTGGGGCCGTCCGGCAGGATGTACCTGATCTGGACCGAGTCCTCGGTCGTCGACACCACCTCCGCCAGGCCGGCGTCGCCGCCCTTGAGGATAATCTCATCCGAGGCGAAGGATGCGGGCGTCAGTACTAGGACAGCGAGAGCCAGGGTAATGACCGACGTGATTCTCATCTTTGATCTCCTATGAGTCAGAAGCGACACACTCGCCCAGAACCGCCATTTTGAACGGGACTTGCGCCGACGCAAGGGATTCATCGGATTCCCTTCCGGATGGCGAAGTTCGCAATTCGGACCGGCGTGGGATAATGCAGGACCATGAGCAAGGTTCACTTGAGCGGGGCCGTGGTGGCCCAGAACAACGAGACGACCATCGGTCCCGTCCTCGACAGCCTGTCGCCGCACTGCTACGAGGTGCTGGTCATCGACGGCGGCAGCACCGATCGGACGCCCGAAATCGCCGCCGCGAGGCCGAAGGTCCGGGTGATCCGCAACGAGTTCGAGGGGAACCTCTCCGTCCAGAAGAACTTCGCCTTCGATCAGTGCCGGGGTGACTGGATCCTGATGATCGATACCGATGAGCTCCTCGGTGGCAGGCGCGTCGGCTGGCTGCGCGGCCTGACCCGGATCCCCGGGATGAGCTGGTACTCGATTCCGCGGTATTGGCTGGTGGAGAAGGACGGCGAGCTGCACTACCTGTCGGAGCGTCCGTATTACCGCGACCGCCAGCTCCGGCTCTTCCGGAATCTCCCGGAGTTCCGCTACCACGAAAAGGAGTGGCCGATTCACCACCGCTTCCGCAAGAAGACCGGCGCCGGCCGCCCCCTGAGAAACCCCCACATCTACCACTTCGCCCTGCTGCTCCAGGATCGCGCCACGAGGGAAGGCAAGCAGGACTGGTACCTGAAGGCCGAGCCGGATTCCGCGAATCTGCACCGCATGTACCTGTGGGAAGACCGGAATGTACGCTCGAAACCTCTGCCGGCTGCCCCGCCCGGGATGTTGATGCGGTGAACCGGTTGTCCGGCTCCACCCCTGGGGCGGAACTGGACCATTCTCAACGGCAGGAAGGTTTGATGGCATGAGACTCGACGAACTCGACGCGGTGCAACTGGATGACCGGGAGGTCGAAGAGGTTGTTGCGTCCGGCGCCACCGCGCTGGAGCTGATGCGCCAGGCCAACGAGGAGTCGAGCGAGGGCCGCATGACCCGGGCGATGACGCTTCTGGCCGCGGCGCTTCAGCTCGACGATCGGGCCGAGCTCTGGTTCAACGCGGGCAAGCACCTCTCCGACCAGGGGCACCTCGAGGACGCGCTGCTGTGCTACGACGAGGCGATCCTGCGCTCTCCGCAGTGGTCCACGGCCTACAAGAACAGGGCGGCGACCCTCGTGCACCTGGGAGAGAAGAGGGCGGCGCTGGCGAGTTTCGAGATCGCCGTCAAGCTCGATCCCGACGATCCGGGGGCACGGAGTGGCCGGGATTACACCCGCTCGCTCCTGTCCGGCGAGGCCTGATCCGGAAGGGAGCCGCCCCTGGTGCTGCGCGGACGAGACGGCGCTCGTCCTTCCCAAGGGGTGTGCTGGTCCGCGCCGCTATGGCGAATCAGGCGCCGTGCCGCTTGAACGCCGCCGCCACGATCCGGCGCGTGAAACCAGCGTGGCCGGCGGGGTCGCGGGCCAGGATCAGATCGGCGCTGCCGGGATCGGTTTCCGGGTAGTACACACCGCAGTTCGGGTTGATCTCCAGCATGTACGGCGTGCCGTCGGCATCGACACGCAGGTCGCAGCGGCCGAAGCTCGCGCCGTTCAACTCGACGAAGAACCGCGCCGAAACGTCCCGCAGCCGCGCCTCGAGCACCGGGTCCTCGACGGGAAATGATGAGAGCGCGTCGTAGTCCACCCACTTGAGCTTTGCATGCTTGAAGCTCTCTCCCTCGGGGAAGCGGTATTGCAGGGGCGTGTAGGTGGTCGGACGCATCGGGTCGTCCGGGTTCTCGACCACGAGCACGGTGGTTTCCGACCCGTCGATGAACTCCTCGATCAGCGCCTTCCCGTGCCGGGTGATGATCTTCCGCGCCTGCCGCCTTAGTCCGGCCGGGGTGACCACGCGCGAGGCCCGGCTGAGCGACACGCTCGCGTAGCTGCTGTGATGCTTGACGAAAAGGGGAAACCGAAGCGTTGCCGCGGCGCGTTCCACGTCCTTCGCGTCGCTCGCAAGCACAAAGGCCGGCGTCGGAATCCCCTGGGCGGCGCAGGCCTCCTTCATCCTCACGCGCGAGGGCTCGTAGTACGCCGAGGTCGCCCCGGTGAACGGCACGCGCATCCGCTCCAGTGTTTCTACGACCTCGATCCCCGGCGTTTCCTCGTCCGCCGCCCCGTCGCAGAGATTGAAGAAGAGATCGAAGCCTTCCTCGACGAGCGCCGTCACGGTTTCGGCCGAGGTGGCTTTCTCGAGTACCTGCAGGTGCCAGGATGCTTCCGGCAGAAACGGCCGCGGGTCACAGGGCCAGTCGTCCGCCGGGAACGGAACCGCGTCGAGATCCTGGGTGGTGAGCAGGCAGATGCGCATGCGCCCGATGGTCGCATTGACACCCGATGCTCACCAACAACCTTCGGTCAGGCGCCCGCCGGTGGTGGTGCAGGTTCGACCCCTACCTGCGAAGGGGCCACGTTCGACAGATGCGCAGGAAGAGATCTCCCGCGTAGCCGGCCGTCGATTCCGCCGAGATCTCCAGGCGGTGCGAACCGGGAGGCAGGATCAGGGCGCCTCCTTTCAGTTCGAAGCTCTCTCCCTCTCGCATTCCACCGGGCCAGTGCGTGCCTCGTCCGAGCGCATCGATCGTCAGGTACTTGCCGGGCGCGAGGTCGACCGGCAGGGTGATGGTCCTCTTTCCGAGGGTGATCGATAGCCCGCGCAGGGGAACGGGCTCGTACCGGTTCGGGACGGCGCGGACCTCCGCCACGCTGACCGTGACCTTCGTGTTCGGGGGGATGTGATTGAGTTCGAAGAGCACGTACTCGATCGCCGACCAGTCGATGCTGCCCTTGAGCGGGAAGCTTTTGAAGCGCCAGCCTTCGTAGTCCAGTGCGACGTTGAAACGGGCCCGCTTGTCCTCTCGATCACAGAGCAGGATTCCCAGCGTCTCCCCGTGGCCGTCACCCTTGACCCACAGGCCGAGGGCCCTGGCGTTCCGGAGGTCGAGCGGTGTCCCGAGCTTCCGCCCGGTCAAACCCCAGCCCGCGCCGTTCGTGGCGTTGTCGATCGCATAGACCGCGGCGCCAGGCCGCTCCGATGAAGACTCGAGCGACGTCTTCACCGCACGCAGGGACAGTCCGTCCGCATTGATGCTTCGCCCGCCGTATTGGGCATGCTTGATCATGCGGGGGTCGCCCGGATCGCCGAAACCGGCGAGGTCGGTGAGATCGATGATCGGGATCGAGCCGGGCCCGGCGTGAGCCTCCGGGGTGGTCGCCATTTTCTCGCGATGGATCTCGAGGGCGAGCCGCGCCGGCTCCTTCCGCCGGTTCTCGATCTCGATGCGGTTGGCCCTCCCGTCGAAGGCGGCGATGGGCCGGTCCGGCTCGTACTCCGCCTGGAGAAGGGACCACTCTTCCCCCTCGGTCATGAGCTTGAAGTCCTTCCCTTTCGCCATCAGCCGGTTCCGCAACTCCTGCGGCACATCCTCGGAGAGCCGGCGTCGCTCCCAGCGCGCGATCATCTCGAAGACCTCCCGGGCCCGGGGATGCTTCT
Organism: Planctomycetota bacterium; assembly: GCA_024274785.1. Classification (GTDB taxonomy): domain Bacteria; phylum Planctomycetota; class JAJSAM01; order JAJSAM01; family JAJSAM01; genus JAJSAM01. The sequence continues at coordinate 28,520 of JAJSAM010000035.1, forward strand.
CCAGCAGTGGCTTGAAGGCCTGCACCGAGACGGAGGCGTCCGCCCCGAGCGCCTTCGCGCAGACGTACTCCAGTTCGTCCGGTCGCCCGTGAAGGTCGAGGGAGTACCAGCCGATGTCCGCCGCGGTGTGCGCCTTCCGCATCTGGAGGATTCCGGCCAGGCGCTGGTCGAGGTAGCCCTTCAGATCTCCATGTCCGTCCGCGCTGGCGCTGCGGGGGACGAGGTGCCAGGGGAGTTGCCGTCCGGGTCCCAGGCTCGTCTGGACGAGCACTCCATGATCGAACTCTGCGCAGCTCGCGAGGAGGACCCGGTTCACGTAGTACCAGCGGTCGGGCTGCTTGCCGGGGGGTGCGATGCCGCAGCCGTCGAAGTAGACCAGGTCGGCCCCGGTCGCGTTTACCACCCGGCCGAGGTTCTTCCCCATCTCCTCCGGAAGCGTGCTGTCGGGATCCACCAGGGCGAGGCCGGAGGAGAGCACCAGGCTCCGGACTTCCACTCCCTTGCGGTGGGATGCGGCCTTTGTACCGAGGGCGCCACGTTCGCAGCCGACCAGCCTTGCGGGCGATCCGGGGACCAGCTCCCGCCAGCGCACGATCTCGTCGCCGATTCGCAGCAGGTTCCCGGGATAGACGCCGGCCGAAGAGAGGGGTGGCAAGTCGGGCGTTCGGGTGAGCGGGATCCCGGTGGCGTTCTGGTCGATCGTGGCCGCAAGCGGTGCGACCTCGATGGTGAACAGGCGCGGATCGGGCTTCGGGGTCACATACGCATCGTTCAGGGAGATCGCCGGGCCGTAGAGATGGAGGCCCACCCGCAATCCGGCGGCGTGGATCTTCTCGCAGGCTGCGACGAGATCGGGCAGCCCTTCGGGAAAGGCCTTGCGGGCGATGGTCTCGTGCCCGGCGGAAGCGCGCCAGGTGGCACGATGGAGCATGATCAGGCCGAAGCCGCCGAGCTTCGCGTACTCGATCATCACGTCCAGGTCCTTCGGGCCGAGGTACGTGACGAAGAGGTAGCTCTGCTTGACGATGGGGGAGATCCTCGCCCAGTCCTTCGACGAGGTTTCGCCCGGCGCCCCGGAGGTCAGCATGGGGGATGGGAGTCCGGTGGTTCGCTCCATCTTCCGGATGGAGGAGAGGAACCGTCCGGCCCGCGTTGCGACCAGGGCACTCCGGCCGCCCTCGATTCCGTGGCGGCGAACCCAGCGCGCTTCCGGGGCCACCGCGGCGCCGACTCGCGCCAGGCGGGTTTCGGTGTTCGGAGTGACGCCCATGTGGCAGATGCCGAATTCGTCATCGTAGGTCCCGGGCATCCAGGTGTCGCGGATTCGAAGGGACTTGACCGGGAAGCGGAGTTCCACGCTCTCGAGGTCGTCCGGCCGCGCGTCCGTGATCTCGAAGAGGACGTACCGGTCCTTTGTGGTCACCTTGAACCTGACCACGGTCACGCCGTCGGCGAATCGCGCCGTCAGCGTCTTGCTCTTCATGGTCAGGCTGCCCACCGGGATCCGCACGCCGCCGCGCCAGGCACTGAGCACCGGGGTGGGAGCTTCCGGGTCGGCGTAGTTCTTCCCGGAGGACTTGAGAACGAGGGACGAGAGGCGGCCCATCGCGGAGATGGTGAGCTCGACCTCCTTGTTCCCGATGGTGACCGGGCGCGCGCTGCGACGGGTCGGACCGCTCTCCATCGCCTCCACCTTGACGTCGTCGAGCAGGGCCGAGGTTCCCCTGGGAACGAGCAGGGCCACCGACGCGCTCGCGAAGTCAGCCGCGACCGGCGCGAAGAACCCGGTGATCCGCTTCCATTCGTTTCGCGGTCCTCTGCCGCTGGCTACGGTGTGAGGCTTGACCTTGCCGCCGGTTCGGTACTCGTACACCAGGATGCTGGCGGCGCCGCCCCTGACGAGGGCGGAAATCCGGTACCACCTGCCGGGCCGAATGGCGCTCACCGGCCGGTAGAACTGGGCGTTGCGCTTCGTACCGGACGTGACTCGAACGCAGCGCTCACCGTTCCCGGCCTCGCCCTCGACGACGGTCATCGTGCCCGGATATCCGGTGTTCAGGGTCCATCCGGCGGGAACCTTTCCATTCGCCCCGGCTTTCCACGCCCCCTGCCCTCCGTCCTTTATGGCGCCCGCGGGCACGACCAGTTCGAAGGATCCGTTTTCGAGGATGGAGCGTGGGCCCTCCCGTGCCGGGGAGGAAGTGGTCAGGATGAGCAACAGGCCAAGGGCAGTCACCGTAATGCGCATGTCGGTTTCGTCTCCCGGGGACAGTCAATCCAGTCCCGTCAAGGTAGCCTCTCTTCCGTGGCGAGTCGCGCACCGGATGGGAAGCGCGTGGAATAATCCCGGGGATTCCGGGCCCGAGGGGTTCTTCGCCCGGTTGATTTGCGGTCAACCGGCCGGCGAAGACCGGATCCGGTTCTCTCCGATCGATCTCTTCGTGGCTGAAGCAAGGCGACAGGTTCACAGCCTGCCTCCTTGCTCGGGCGCTGCCCCGGTCGCTCTTCGAGGGTGCTACACTGCAGGGCACTGGAGGTCGCCATGAGCAAGTTCGACCGGATCACATCGAACCCCGAAATCCTGAACGGGCGGCCCTGCATCCGGGGTATGCGGCTCACGGTTCGCCGTGTCCTACAGGCGCTCGCCGTCTGCCGTGACCGTGCGGAACTCCGGGAGGAGTATCCCGAACTCGAGAATGAGGACATCGATCAGGCCCTGGCCTTCGCCGCTGCCAACCTCGATGACGAGGTCGTCGATCTGCGCCACGTCTCGCGGGTTTCCTTTCCCGCGTTGGGGGGCGGGGAACGGGTGGGTGTGGTCGATACGGCGGGCGACCGTCGGAGATACAACCCCGGAGTCGTTACACCACCCGCGATGCCCCGCTGTGGGCGATCAGGGCGTCCACCGGGCCCAGGCCGTAAGGCGTACCCTCCTCGATCGCTTTCAGGACCGTGCCGCCGCCGGTGAAGAAGTAGTACTTGGCGTCGTCCATCGCCGCGAGGTAGAGGCCCGGGCTCAGGTTCTTGAACTCCTGGAGGGTGTCACCGCCGCCATAGAACTTCTGGGCGTCGGGATTCTGGTCGATGGTGTGGTCGAGGGTCGCCGAGCCCTCGTAGAAGTGGGGGGTGAGACCCATCACCGCGTTGACGAAAATGGTGCTGGCCGACGACATGATTTCGGCGACGTTCGGCAACTCGAAGGAGCCCGGATCGACGTCGAGGACGTAGCCCAGCTCATCGCCCTCCTCGAACTCCCGGATGTCGCGAACACGATACTGCCCTTCGATCCGGCCCTCCAGCGTGTCCGACTCAACGATCAGCGGCAACTCGACGATCTTCTTCGCGGTCCGATCCTGCTCGACGAGGGCCCCGGCCGCCTCGATGTCCGAGTCGCTGACGCCCTTGATGCGGACGCCATACCTGGCGCAGAGAAAGGTGTTGTAGATGACGCCGCCGAGCACGAGGTGGTCGACTTTCTTGTAGATCTCCGACAGAGGGCCGATCTTCGTGTCGTACTTCGCCCCGGCCACGACCGCGACGAACGGGCGGGTGGGCTCGAGCACTCTCGTCAGGTTCGACAGTTCCCGCTGCATCAGGTAGCCGGCGTAGCTCGGCAGATGCTTCGTGATGTCGAACGTCGAGGCGTGCGGCTGCCAGGAGCCGAATGCGTCGTTGACGAAGACGTCGGCCAGACCGGCGAGTTGCACCGCCAGGCGATGGCGCTTCTCCCCGGTGGCCTCCTCACCCTCGAACCAGCGGGTGTTCGGCAGGTAGATCCCGCCGATGCGCCCCCGCTTGAGATCCCGGATGTGCCAGTTGACGGAGGTGTCGATCTCGCGGATGCCCCGCTCGGGGTCGGCGGGCAGGTCCGGTACGACGAACCGCGTGTGGAGCTTTCGCTCGAGGTACTCGACCACCGGGCGCACCGACGTGGCGTGGCCGGTATCGATGTGTCCCGTCGACTTGTCGCGCGGCCGGCCCACGTGCGACATCAGAATCAGCTTTCCGCCGCGCTCGACGATGCTGTAGAGCGTGCCGATCGTCGAGTCGATCCGGTAGGGGTCCCGGACCACGCCGTTCTTCACGACGTTGTGGTCCACGCGGACCAGGACCACCTTGTCTTTCAGGTCGGCGTCCTGGACAAGCGGCAGCCGTGGGTCGATTCCGGCGGGGTAGGCGTGCATCGCAAGGCTCCTCGGGGTCAGGTGGCGACCCGCAGACACGGCCCGGGTCGCCCGCTGGCACAATTCGGCGCGAATCCGTACCACAGATCGAACGAGGAGGTTCGTTTCCTACCGGGGCGCCTCCGGTTTCCGCCGCTCAGAAATCGCGTCCACCGTCGCCGCCCCGAATGCGTTCGAGGCAAACCATTTCGATGGTCAGAACCAGCATCACGGAGAACACCGCCAACGCTCGCCCCATCCTCTGATCGCGATCGCCGGCAGACTGCATGAGCGAAATCGGGACCGCCCGGTCCGGTTGTTCGCTCACCGCAACCGGTAACCAGGTAGCCGGCCGATGCATCCAGTCGGAGAGACAGCCCTCGGTAACGCACTTGATGGAAAGATGTTGCGATTATCGACCGATTCGGGGCACGGGCCTTGCACTCCCCCTCGGTAACACCTTCCACGTTCGGCGGTAGGAGAGGGCGGTGCGGCCAATCGGGCCCGCCGTCAACCGAGATGGAAGGAGGTTTGCCATGAACCGGATCCTGTTCAACATCAGCGTTCTCTCCGTACTGGCATTGCTCGCGCCGGCCGCGGTCGCCGGATCCCCGGGAGTTACGATCAAGGTGATCCCCGAGTTCGACGAGGTGACCGCGGGCGATACCCTGCGAGCCGCGGCGATCATCAGGAACACGACCGACACCGGGCGTTTCGTGATCGTCAAGGGGGCCCTCGCCCCGATCGCTCAGCCGATCCCCATTCCCCCCATCACGAGATGGGAGGTATTCGTCTGGGAGCTTCTTGGCGAACTCACCGGCGACACGGAGGTCCTCTACGTTCCCGCCGGAGAAACCCGCAGGGCGGTGCTGGCGCTCGATGTGCATCCGCGCATGCACGGGAACTTCGACGTGGTCGGCACGGCCCGCACCGCGCGGGGCGCCGCGGAGTCCCGATCGACGATCGTCGTGAAGATCACCGCCCCGCCCGCCGACGGTGGAGTCCTCGTTCACGGCCGGCTCTACGAACTCGGCGACTGCCGGCTCCTGGTCACGGACGACGGGCACATCTACGAGCCGAAGGGGCTCCGGGCGAACCGGATGTTCGCGCTGCTCGACACGATCTATCCCAGGCCCGACGGCGTGACCGTGCTCGGCGGCATCCTGCCGAACACGATCGGCTGCTTCGGCGTGGAACTCCGCGTCGACCTGTTCCGTTTCGACGCCGATCCCGGCTCGGCCATCGGCGTACGCTGGCGTCATCTCGCCAGGGGATCGAATCGCACGCCCTATCCGGGACCGGATGAGGAGATCGTCCGGAACGTGCGGCGGTTCAACCGGGTCGTCGGCAAGCTGAACGCGCAGATTGTCGGCGCCCGCCCCGATTTCCGGAAGGAGATGGTCGCGGTGGTCACGACGCGCGGGACCTCGCTCACCCGGATCCGGGTCGGCCGCACGCTCATCGAAAACGGCACCATGGTCGTCCACTACACCGTGGTCAACCCCGGGCCGGGGAATCTGATCCCGGTGACCTTCGGGCAGCCCTACCACCTCGTCGCGCTGCCGAGGTTCCGCGGACCGGTGCGGTTCGTCCGGCGTGACGTGCTGGTGCGGAGTGACGCGGTGCGCACCGGAGTCCTGACCATCGACCGCGCCCTCGATCTCGGCAACGCCACGGTCATCGAGGCCGCCGGCGCCGCTTCGACCACCACCACGGAGAAGCGCACCGGCAGGTAACTTGAAACTCGATCGAAACGACAGCGATGCATCGCAGCGACTGGCCATGGCCGTGCCCGGGAACGGGTGCGTCGTGTCCGACGAGGTGCTCGCGGGGAGAGCGGGGCGGGGCGATGCCGCCGCGCTCTCCCGTCTCCTCTCCCGCTGGAGCGCTCCCCTCGAGCGGTTCTGCCGCCGCCTGACCCACCACGACGAGGACGCCCGCGATCTCGCCCAGGACGCCGTCATGCGCGTGGCCCGGAGTATCGCCTCCTTCGATCCCGATCGACCCTTCGCTCCGTGGATCTACCGGATCGCGAAGAACGCCTGTCTGCACCACCTCGACCGGGAGAGCCGCCGCCGAAGTCCGACCGAGCCCCCGGAGCAGACCTCTCCCGCGCCGCCCCCGGAGATCATCGTCGCCCGCCGGGAGGAGCTGGCGAGAATCCGCGCCGCCCTCCGAGGCCTTCCCGGGGACGACCGTGAGCTCCTCCGGCTGAAGCTCGTGGAGGGGCTCGACAACCGGGAGCTCGCGGCCCGCCTGGGTATCCGGCGGGGGGCGCTGCGCACCCGGGCCAGCCGCGCACTCGCCAGGCTCCGCACCGCGGTGGAAGCCGCGTCGAAGGAGGTGGGGTCATGAGTTTCGCCTGCCGCCATCAAGACCTGAGCCTGTACGCCTACGGGTTCCTCGAGCCCGCGGAGACCGCGGTGATCGAATCGCATCTCCAATCCTGCGCGGAGTGCCGGGAGGCGCTCGCCGACTTGCGGGACGAGAGCATCCTCGTTGCGTTCGAGCTGAGCCTCGAGCCGGGAGAGGCCACGGCCACGCCGTCGGATCGCCGTCGCGATCCCGGCCGGATCCTGGCTGTCGCGGCGGCGGTCGCCGCGATGTTGCTGGTCATCGCCGTGCTGCACTCGGTCTTCCCGGGGAGAGACGCGGTCCCCGGTCCCGCCCGGCCGGAGACCCCGGTGGCGGTGGGGCCGGGCATGATGGATCCGCCGGACCGGATGGTGCGCACCACGGAGCTCGAGAAAACCGAGCTGTTGCGGAGGATCGCCGCACTCGAGGAGGAGGTTCGCCGGCTCTCCGTGGCGGGGCAGTCCTAGGTGCTCGTTCCCCCGGCAAAGGAGATGGAGCCGGCGATCGAGAAACACGATTGGGCGGGTCTCGCCAGAGCGCTGGAGGGCGTGGCGCCGGATATTGCCAGGGGAGAGATGCCGAGCGATCCGGACCTCCTCCGAGCCTATCTCGAGGCCCTCCTGGCGCTCCGTGACCTGGCGCGGGAGGTCGGAACCCCGGCGACCGTCAGGGAGGTCGCCCGGGATCCGCGGACCGGTCCGTTCCTGTTTGCCGCGGCGCTGCGCCAGAGCTGGCCCGACGCGCCGGAGCAGGACATCGAGACGGCGACGGAAGTGGCGCGGGCCGCCATGGATGAGTATGGAGACGCCGTGGCGGGCGCCGCGACCCCCGCTGAGCGGGCGGCTGCGGAGACCGTTCTTGTGGATGCACTGAATGCCGAAGTCACGAAGCTGTCCGAACGGCACGGCTCGCCGATCGTCGCGCCCCCCGTCGGCTCAAAGAGCGGATCTGCCGACGAACCTGAAGCCCGCCCGGAAGAGAGTGATGCGGTCCAGCCCTCGGATGTCGACGACCAGACCATCCGCGCGACGGCAACCACAAACACCGTCCTCCGCTCCGCCGGGATCACCCCCGTGGCCGATCGGATCTATCGGGGCACTCCGGAGAGGGTCGCCGCACAGGTGGTCGAGGGTTGGTCGAGGGCGTTCGAGATCCCGGATCGCCAGGTTTCCGCGCTACCCTCCGTTGTCGAGCGTTGGGTCCGGAGCTACCGGCGCGTGCTCGCTGCCGCGGAGCCGAAGGTGGTGCGCGCGTTCGAGGCAGGGCTCGGCCGCGGCGTTGCATCGTCAGCCGTGGCAGGGGGGGAGATCAGAAGCCTGCGCGACGCGCTCCTCTCCCTCCAGATCGCGGCGGAGCGGGCCGTGCTCGACCTCGGTGCGTCGGCGGTCTCCTCGAACTCCCCACGGACGTTCTTTCTGTTCGACTGATCCTCTGGTTGCTCTTGCGGGTGCGGGCCAGGCCGGCGGTCTCCTCCACGACCAGCCGGAGGAGCACGGCAAGTCACCCACCATGCTCTCGACCAGCTCACCGGTCCCGTCCGTCGCTTCCTCCGCCCGAAGTCCAGGATGCACGGGTGGTGCTCCTGCACGTCATCCTGAAGATCGAAGCGCGGTCCTGAAAGCCGACGAGTGCATCAGGAAGATGAAGGCGGAGAAGCCGAGGTAGCGTCGACGGAGATCCGGCCTGGTATCTTCATCTTCAGAGAAAGTCCCCAGGTGCGCCCACCATCATGGTAGATGCGAAGGCCGGTGCTCTGCCCTCTCACCAGGGGGGGGTCGTCCAGTGCCACTGTCGCCCGACCGGCGATGCGCCGATTGGATTCTCGCCGGTCAACTCTCTCCGGAGGGGGCGGCGCATTCAGTCTCGGGCCACCGCCAGCGCCTCGATTTCGACGAGCGCCTCGGGCAGGGCCAGCGATGTCACACCCACCCAGGTGATCAACGGGGAGACCTGGCCATCGAAGTAGATCTGCGTGGCTCTCAGGATGTAGCCGCCTTCGACCAGGTCGAGGTTCTTGACGTAGATGGTCAGTTTGATGACATCGGCGCGCTTCAGGCCCGCCGCGGTGAGTTCACGCTCGAGGTTGGCGAAGGCGGTCTCGGCCTGCTCGCCGATGTCCTCTGACATGCTCAGGTCGGCCTTGATTCCGGTCAGGCTGGTGACATAGACGAATCGGGTGCCGTTGTCATTCACCGCCACGGTTCGCGCGTTGCGCATCGGGTCGGACTTGATGAACTCGAACAGCTTCCCCTCGGCCTGCGCCGGCGTGAGGCCGAACTTCGAGCACACCGCCGCCCCCAGAGCCACAGACAAGAGAACCAGCAAGACCGTCTGCCCGGATCGCATCATCATCGAGGCACCTTCCTCCCATGAAGCCAACGCCCGTTCGTCCCTCGCTCACCATCACGAGGAGTGCTCCACGCTGGCAGGCCCGCGGGGAATGTGCATCGTGCTGTCCCGCCGCTGCACCCATGGGGCTGGAGGTGGATCGGGCCTGGAAGCCAGCTTCCGAACGCGATCAGCTGTGAGAGGATCGCCCTCTCCGGGGACTCCTGCTGGTCGAACCTGCGCCATCAGGACCGGGGGCGTTTTCTCAGGTGGCTCGGGGATGCGGCCGTATCGCAGGAGTGAAGCGGCGATGCCGACTCCGTGTCAGCGGCCCAGAAGTTCCAGGCACCGACCTCGGGTGATCTCCCTGGTGCGGACCGCCTTGAGTTCGGCAACGAGATCGCCCTTGCGGCGGTGCGCCCGGATCGACCACTTCAGCAGCTTCACGGTGTTCGAAACGAGCCTGGCGGCCCTCGCCGGCAGGGAGATCGGCATCTGGCGGAGCACCCCGGCGCGGCCCAGGCCCTGGTGCCACCGCTCGTAGTATTCGCGGGAGGTGCGGTTGGCGGCGATGCGGTGCTCCACGGCGGCGTCGGGGACGTAGCGGATCTTCCCCGGCAGTTCGGCCAGGCGGCCATAGAACTCCACTTCCTCGTCCGGGACCAGGCGTTTGCCCCAGCCGAGCTCGGTGCGGAAGCCGTGGAGACTTCGGGCGGCCTCGGTCAGGACTCCCATGTTCGCGCCGAACGGGTAGGGGATCGGTCCCGGAACGATGATCTCGGCGGGGTCCGGGCCGAACTCGAAGCGGGAGGTGGGGCCGCCGATCTCATCGGGGAGTGCCTGGATGAGCCAATCCGATGTGCCCTCCGGCAGGACCGGGAGGATCCGCCCGGCCGTGCCGATCACTCCCTCTTCCCGGAAGGCATCGCCGTGCGCCCGCACCAAACCCGGAAGTGCCGTGGCGTCGTCATCGAGAAACACTGTCGCCCGACCCCGCACTTCCCGAATGGCGCGGTTGCGGGCATGGGCGAGTCCGGGCGTTTCCTCCACCACGAGGCGAAGGGGGACCGGGAATTCGGCGACCAGACTCCCGACCAATTCTCCGGTCCCGTCTTCGCTCCCGTTATCGACCACCAGCACGTCCCACGATCCGTCCCACACCTGCGCGGCCAGGGCGTCGAGGGTGATTTCGATGTCATCCCGCCGGTTGCGGGAACACAGGACGATGGTCAGGTCGATGGACATGTCTGGATCATAGGGCCCGCGCAAGAATAACTTCGGGATTCGAGGGCTGCTGCATCCCCTTGAGCTGCGTTGCTCGTCGGTTGAAACCAGTAAGGTTGCGCGCTCCTTGCGCCTTGCCGGGCGGGCGCATCAGCGCTCTCGGTCCTGCGAACTTATTCTTGCGCGAGCCCATAGCGTCCCGTTCCCCAATAGAATCAGGCCTTCAGAACAGAGACACCGGGAATGTTCTGAAGGCGGCTGTCCGCCGTGGCGAAGGTACACCCGTAGACGGACGCCGTCGCCACGAGGAAGCGATCCGCCGGGTCTCTCACCGGAACCGCGATGCGCCGGCTTGCTGTGGCCACCTCGTAAGTCAGGCCCGCCTCGCGGTAGGGGCCGGCCTTCCACGCGGCGTCGACCCACTCGGGACCGTCACCTTCCACCTCGATCCTCCCGCGCTCGACCAGCATCAGCGCTTCCCACGCCGAGATCGGGGAGAGCCAGAGTTGCGTGTCCTCCGCGACGAGCCGTTTCCTGGTGCGAGCGGCGATCTTCTCAGGTGAGAGGAGGCTCCAGATCCAGACATGCGTATCGAGCAGGAGGTTCATTCCCGGCAGGCCTCCCATTCCTCCGCATCGACCGCGGGGAGGATCAGGTCATCCGTCGCCCTCGCCTAGCCCTTGAGAGAGCCGAGCCAGTCGTCTGCCGACGCGGAGGAGATCGGCAGCACCCGCGCCAGCGGCTTGCCCCGGCGGGTGATCACCAGGGTCTCGCCGGTCTTCGACACGCGGTCGAGGATCTCGAGGCACTTCGCCTTGAACTCTGAGATCTTCACGGTTGTCATGTGCTTAGTTAACTATGGTCAATGACTATAGTCAAATGGTTTCGGCCGGTGAACATCACCCTCGGATGACGCCGTGCCTGCGGCGCCGGGATCCACTGAACGGAGCGGACAAACTCACCGGGTTCCAGATTGATACGGGGTAGACTGTCGCCACCTACGGATCCCGGACGGGAGGAAGCAGCCGACATGAGAGAACTGCTGATCGATTCGATCCGCATCGCGGACGACACCGACGCCTTCGTCATCGCCGAAATCGGGCACAACCACCAGGGCTGTGTCGAGACCGCGAAGGAGTTCATCAAGAGCGCGCACGAGGCCGGCGCCAACGCCGTGAAGTTCCAGAAGCGGGACAACAAGGCCCTCTACACGCGCGAAATGTATGAATCCGTCTACGACAACCGGAACAGTTACGGGCCGACCTACGGGGCCCACCGGGATGCGCTGGAGTTCGGCTGGGACGAATTCGTGGAGCTCAAGGCGTACTGCGAGGAACTCGGCGTCCTCTTCTTCGCCACCCCCTTCGACTTCGGCAGCGTGGACTTCCTCGCGGAACTCGACGTGCCCTGCTTCAAGACCGCCTCCGGTGACCTGAAGAGCACGCCGCTGCTCACGGCCATCGCCCGCGTGGGCAAGCCCGTCCTGGTCAGCACGGGCGGGGCCACCATGGAGGATGTGGATCGCGCCATGGAAGCGATGCTCCCGCACAACCCGAACATCAGCATCCTCCAGTGCACGGCCAGCTACCCGGCGGAGCCGGAGAACATGGCGCTCAAGGTCATCGAGACGTATCGGAACGCGTATCCCGACCTGGTCGTTGGTCTCTCCGACCACCAGAACGGTATCGCCATGGCGCCGGTGGCCTTCGTCCTCGGGGCGCGGATCTTTGAGAAACACTTCACCATGAACCGGGCCATGCGCGGCACCGACCATGCGTTCTCGCTCGAGCCGGGCGGCCTGCGCAAGCTGGTTCGCTACCTCAAGCGCACACGCCTGGCGATCGGCGACGGGGTGAAGCGTGTGCTCGACTGCGAGGACGCTCCCCTTCGCAAGATGGGGAAGAAGCTCGTGGCCGCCAGGGAACTGCCGGCCGGCACCGTCCTGACCCGCGACGACATCGCGCTCAAATCTCCCCGCGACGGCATGCCCCCGTATGAACTGGAAAAGATCATCGGTCAAAAGCTCAAGGTCGCGCTGGCCGAAGACGGCAACTTCCGCTTCGAGGACCTGGAGGCCGGAAAATGAGCGACCCGCTCTTCGATCTCGAGGGTCGCATCATCGTGGTCACCGGCGGGCTCGGTCAACTCGGAAGCCAGTTCTGCGACACCCTCCTCACCCGCGGCGCGAGTGTCGCCCGCCTCGACTGCACCGTGACCGAGGAAGGGCTGGCCGAGGACGGCTCACTGCACTTGAAGGCCGACGTCACGAACCGGGAATCCCTCGAGGCCGCCCTTTTCGCCGTCAAGAAGCAGTGGGACGTGCCGGACGGCCTGATCAACAACGCCGCCCTCGATTCACCCCCCAACGCTCCGGCGGAAGAGACCGGCCCCTTCGAGACCTACCCGGAGGAATCCTGGGATACGGTGATGGAGGTGAATGCCAAGGGGGTCTTCCTCTGCTGCCAGGTCTTCGGCGGCGCCATGGCGGTGGCCGGGAGCGGCTCCATCATCAACATCGCCAGCACCTACGGCCTGGTCTCCCCGGACCAGCGGATCTACGAGTACCGGCAGGAATCCGGCCCGGCGTTCTTCAAGCCGGTGGCCTACGCCGCCAGCAAGTCGAGCCTCCTGAACCTGACCCGCTATCTCTCGACCTACTGGGCGGGAAAGGGCGTCCGGGTGAATACCCTCTCCTTCGCCGGCGTCTTCAACCACCAGGACGATCGCTTCCTCGAAGGCTACGAGGCGAAAGTTCCGCTCGGCCGGATGGCGAAGGAATCCGAGTACAACGGCGCGATCGTCTTCCTCCTGTCCGACGCCTCGTCCTACATGACCGGGTCGAACCTGGTCGTCGATGGAGGCTTCACCGCCTGGTGAGAAGGAGCTGAACATGGGCAACGGTATCCCTCCGGAACTCCCGAACCTGATCGGCGGCGAGTGGGTCCCCGCGCAGGCGGGGGAGTGGTTCGACAATCTCTCGCCGCACCATGGCGCGGTCCTCTGCCGCGTGGCGCGCTCGCGGGGTCCGGACGTGGCCGAGGCGGTCGCCGCGGCGCGGGCGGCGCAGCAGGGCTGGGCGGACACCCCTCCCGTGCAGCGCGGCCTGATCCTCAATGCCATCGTCAACGAGATGGGGCGGCGGCAGCAGGAGATCGGCGACATCGTGGCGGCGGAGACGGGCAAGTCTCCCGCGGAAGGCGCCGGCGAGACCGGTGGCGCCATGCAGTGCGGGCTCTTCTTCGCGAGTGAGGGGCAGCGCCTCTATGGCCGGACGACCACCAGCGGCACCCCGAACAAGTACGCCAGCACCATCCGCGAACCCCGTGGCGTCGCCGCCCTGATCATCGCCGCCAACACCCCGATCGCCAACGTGGCCTGGAAGGTCTTCCCGGCGCTGGTCTGCGGGAACACCGCGGTGCTGAAGGCGGCGGAGGACACCCCGGCCACGGCATGGATCTTCGCCGAGGTCGCGCAGTCGGTGGGGCTTCCCGCCGGCGTGCTGAACGTCGTGCAGGGGCTCGGCGACGAGGCCGGCGCGCCGCTCGTGGCGCACGAGGACATCGACGTCATCAGCTTCACCGGCTCTTCCGCGGTGGGGCGTTACATCCAGCGCGCCGCCGCCGAGCGCATGGTGCGCATCTCCCTCGAACTCGGCGGCAAGAACGCTCTCGTGGTCTGCGACGACGCGGACCTCGACAAGGCGGTCACATGGTCGATGGCTTCGGCCTTCACCAACGCCGGACAGCGCTGCGCATCGGGTTCGCGACTGATCGTTTTCGAGTCGATCTACCCCGAATTCAAGGCGGCGCTCCTGGCTCGAACGAAAGAGCTGCGTGTCGGCCCGACCAACGACGACTACCTCGGCGCGGTCATCAACGAGCGCCAGCTCACCAACATGCTCTCCGCGGTCGAGAACGCCCGGAAGGACGGCGCGGAGATCCTGGCCGGCGGGCATCGCCTGACCGATCCCGGGCACGCCAACGGCTTCTACATGGCCCCGACGCTGATCGCCGGGGTGGAGCCCGACGCGCCGATCTCCCGCGAGGAGCTCTTCGGCCCGATCGCCATTCTCTACCGGGCAGAGAACTACAACGAGGCGCTGGCGCTCACCAACCGCTCCCCCTACGGCCTGACCGCCTGCATCCACACGAAGAGTCTGCACCGCGCGATTCACTTCGCCCGACACGCGAACACCGGCGTCGTGGTGGTGAACGCCGGCACCTACGGCAGCGAGCCGCACATGCCGTTCGGCGGTCGAGGACTCTCCGGCAACGGATCGCGCGAGCCCGGCACGGAGGCGCTCGACGTCTACTCCGAGCTGAAGGACATCTACGTGAACATCGACCCGGAGATGCTGTCGTGAGGATGGTCGCTCTGATTCCGGCGAGGGCCGGGAGCAAGCGCGTTCCCGGGAAGAACGTCCGCCGGCTCGCCGGCCATCCGCTGATCGCCTATGCCATCACCGCGGCCATGGAGAGCGGCGTTTTCACCGATGTGCTCGTCTCCACGGACTCCGGGGAATACGCGGCCATCGCCCGGCACTACGGGGCCGAGGCGCCGTTTCTTCGTCCGGAGGAACTGGCGGGCGACAAGTCACCGGACTTCGAGTGGGTCCATCACACCCTCACCATGCTCGCCGCCGGCGGGCGGGAGTACGACGCCTTCAGCATCCTCCGCCCCACGAGCCCGTTCCGCCTTCCTTCGACCATCCGCCGGGCCGTGGCGCAGTTCAAGGCCACCGCAGGCATCGACTCCCTCCGCGCCGTGGAACTCTGCTCCCAGCACCCCGGCAAGATGTGGGTGCTCGATGGCGAGCGGATGCAGCCGCTGCTGCCGGACGGCCCGAGGCGACCGCCGTGGCACAGCAGCCAGTACGCGGCGCTGCCCGAGGTCCACGTCCAGAACGCGAGTCTGGAAGTTGCCTGGACGCGCGTGGTAACGGAGGATGGGACCATCGCCGGGCAGGTGCTGGCGCCGTTTCTGACGAGCGGGCACGAGGGCTTTGATGTGAACCACCCCCGCGACTGGGCCCTGGCGGAGGAACTGGCGGCGAGCGGCGCGGCCGTGCTGCCCCTGGTCAGCGTGCCCCCCTATACAGCCGAGGAGTGAGATCGTGGTCGAGATCAGGATGATCCCGGAATCTGAATTCGTGCGCGTTCGCGGTGCGGTCACCGACCGTTTCGCCCGGCACGCGGTGCTCTGTGAGATGTCGCGGCTGAACGTGCTCGCCGCCGTGAAGCGCGCCGGGTCGGGGCATCTCGGCTCCTCGCTCTCCGCGCTCGATCTCGTGGTGTGGCTCTACGATGAGGTCCTGAACGTGGCCGCGGTCGGCCCGGAGAGTCCCGACCGCGACATCTTCTTCTCGAGCAAGGGCCACGACGTGCCCGGGTTCTACGCGGTGCTGCACTCCCACGGCATCGTCCCCGAGGACAAGCTGCTGATGCTCCGGCGCATGGGCGGTCTCGACGGACATCCCGACGCCGGCATCCGCGGCGTGGAGGTGAACTCCGGCTCCCTCGGCATGGGCATCTCCAAAGGACGGGGCTTCGCCTACGCCAAGCGGAAGATGGGTCGGGGCGGACGCGTCCTCGTCATGACCGGCGACGGGGAGTTGCAGGAGGGACAGAACTACGAGGCGCTCCAGGGCGCGGCGCACCACAAGCAGAGCAATCTCACCGTGATCGTCGACCACAACAAGGTGCAGTCC
This sequence comes from Planctomycetota bacterium, assembly GCA_024274785.1. GTDB lineage: Bacteria > Planctomycetota > JAJSAM01 > JAJSAM01 > JAJSAM01 > JAJSAM01. The sequence continues at coordinate 44,297 of JAJSAM010000035.1, forward strand.
GACAAGACCGTCGACGAGATCCTCTCTCTCGGTAACCTCGACGAGAAGTTCGCGACGTTCGGTTGGCGCGTGGCGCGGTGCGACGGCCACGACATGGTCGCGGTGGATCGGATCCTCACCGAGTTCGCCGCCGAGACCAGGCGCCCGCAAATCCTGATCGCCGACACGATCAAGGGCAAGGGCGTCTCCTTCATGGAGCACCCGATCTCGCTGAAGGAAGGTGGCGGGCTCTACGGCTGGCATGCCGGCGCTCCCGACGACGAATCGTTTGCGAAGGCGTGCGCGGAGGTGATGGGGCGGGTCGAGGCCGGCTTCGCGAAACACGGCCTCGGCGAGGTCGGGACGAAGGTGGTCGTTCCCGCGAAGAAGGAGACCGCGCCGCCGCCGCTTTCGGTCATGAACGAACTGGGTGAGCCGGTGAGTCTGGCCGCACGCGACAAACACGAGCAGAGCGTCACCACCGAGTACGTCGCCGATGCGTACGGGGAGGAACTGCTCGCCATCGGGGCGCGCCGCGACGACGTGGTCGTGTTCGACGCCGACCTCGCCGCGGACTGCCGGACCCGGAACTTCGAGAACACCTACCCGGATCGTTTCGTCGAGAACGGCATTGCCGAGCAGGACATGGTCTCAATGGCCGGCGGCGCGGCGCTCTCCGGCCTGCTCCCGGTGGTCAACTCCTTCGCGAGCTTCCTCTGCTCCCGGGCGAACGAGCAGATCTACAACAACGCCAGCGAGGGCACGAAGATCATCTACGTTTCGCATTATGCGGGGATGATCCCGGCCGGGCCCGGCAAGAGCCACCAGAGCATCCGGGACATCTCGCTGCTCGGGGCGTTGCCGAACATGGTGATCGTCGAGCCCGGGTTCGCGGAGGAGACGAAGGCCGTGCTGCGTTACGCGGTGGATGACGCCACCGATAGTGTGGGCATTCGCCTGATCATCGGCCCCTCGCCGCGCATGATCAAACCGCCCGCGGGTTACCGGCTCACGTTCGGCCAGGGGACGGCGCTGACCACCGGCGCGGACGCTCTGCTGATCACCTATGGCCCGGTGATGCTGCACGAGGCGCTGGTCGCGGCGGAGATTCTGGTGGAACAGGGCATTGGGCTGAAGATTGTCGACCTGCCGTGGTTGAACCGCTTCGACCTGGGATGGCTGGCCGAGTGCGTCACGCCCCACGAGACCGTCTACGTACTCGAAGACCACGCTCCGGTGGGTGGGCTGGCCGACCGTCTCTTCGCGAAGATGCATCCCGCCGGACTTCTCGAGGGCCGCAAGATCCACGTGCTCGGCGTCGAGGGCTACCCGGCCTGCGGAACACCGGTCGAGGCGCTGCGGGCCCACCGCCTGGATGGCGCTTCGCTCGCGGCCCGCGTGCTCGAGGACAGGAAGGGCCAGTGAGAGACGTGGACGTCGTCTACCTGTGCGAGCACATCGCCCGCGAGCTGGATGTGGCGTGCGCGGTGAAACACCTGCTCGCGGAGAAGCACGGCCTCTCCGTCGAGGTGCTCCCGATCCAGACCGCCGGCGAGTGGGCGACGAAGAACCTCTGGCCGAAGATCGTCGCGGTGCCCTACTCCTACCGGGTGGACGAGTACTACAACCGCAGCTTCCTCCGTCGCTGGCCCGGTGTCGTGGTGTTCAACCTGGCCTGGGAGCAGCTGCTCTACGACGCGTTCGTCGAAGAGAAGATGCCCTCGGATGTCTTCGCGAAGCGGTACGTCTTCCACCACGCCTGGGGGGAATTCCACAAGGAGCGGCTCACGAACTACGGCGTCGATCCGGAGCGCATCTTCGTCAATGGCCAGCCCGCTTACGGCCTTTACCTGCCGCCGTACCGCAACCGCTTCCCCTCCCGCGCGGACCTCGCCCGGGAGCACGGACTCGATCCCGACAAGCGCTGGGTGCTCTTTCCCGAGAACTACGGCTGGGGGTTCTATCCGCGGCTTCGCATCGACACCCTGCTCGAGAGCGGGATGCCGAAGCAGACGATCGACAACCTGGTGCACTTCTGCCGGGAATCGGTGCGGATCGCCCTTTCGTGGTGCGCGAAGCTGGCTCGCGAGAACGACGTGGAAGTCATCGTCCGGCCGCGCCCGGCGACGCTGCTCACCGACTTCCAGAAGGTGATGGCCGACACGATCGGCGAGCCGCCCCCGGGCCTGCATCTCCTGAAGGAGGGCTCGGTCCGGGAGTGGATCCTCGCCGGCGACACCGTCTTCTCCTCCTACAGCACGACCCTGATCGAGGCGGCGGTGGCCGGCAAGCGACCGTTCATGATCGCTCCGATCCCGCTGGTGGAGGAGCTTTCCGCGGACTGGTACGAGCACGTGGAGATGGTCACCACCGAGGAGGAGTTTCTCGCTGCGGCGATGGACCCGCAGTCCGCCGGTATCACCGACCGCCTGGAGCATTGGGCGAGGGCGACGCTGCTCCCGAGCGGCGACCCCATCGCCGGCGTCGCCGAGATCCTCTCCAGACTCGCCGATCCCGAGCTCGAGCGCCCGGAGATCCCGACGAGCGATACCTTCCCGGATCGCCACCGTGCCTGGAAGGTCCGCGCCGCAAAGGGAGAACCGGTCTGGACCCGCCTGGCCGCCGCCGGCCACCGTATGCGCTTCGGTTTTCGCAAGACCTTCCGCGGCGTCCTCGGCAGCAGCGAGGACGCTTTCATTCTGAAGGAACGCGTGGTCCCCGATGAGCTGAAGGAGTGGCTCGATGAGCGAGACCTCTTCGACTCGACCGAGGTGGAGCGGATCACCGCCATCTGGTCGGAGGTCATCGCTGCGGCGAAGCCGAGGCGAACCTGATTCGACTTGCGGGGCGCCACGGAAGTCCCCGGGCGCTCGCTCCAGGCGCCTTCCGATACGCGGATCAGGAAGAGACGACCGGCGTGAACCCCGCCCCGGCGACGGCCTGCAGAAGGTCGGTGAGCTGCGCACCGGAGCCGTTGACCAGGGCGCGCGGCGGGTCGAGGGTGACCTCGGCGGAATCGACACCGGCCACAGCCTGAAGGGCATCGGTAGCGGCCTGCACGCAGTGGCCGCAGGTCATTCCACGGATTTCGAGTACGAAGTCAGCCATATCGCATCCTCCAGTTCGCAGTTCGGCACCAGCACCGCGCAGCCCTGCCGCAATGGAGGATCGATCCCGGAATGGACCGTGCCGGCAGTCCGGGAACGTCACGCAGTTTCGCCGAGTGCCGCGAAGGTTTCGAATGTCAGCATTACAGGATACCAGCCCGGTCATCGACGGATCAGCAACAGTCCCGCCATCGCTGCCGCATCCCGCACCGCGGCCCGGCCCCAATGAAGAGTCGACCTCCGGCCGACCGTGCCGGCGGTCCGGGAGCGTCACGCGGAATTTGCGTGCGCCGCGAAGTTTCTGAACGTCAGTACCACAGGAGATCGGGTCGAAGGAAAGCGGCGGATGCTCGAGAGAGCGGGGATGCCCGGACGGGCCCTTGCGGCGGGAGCCAGCGCCGAGTCCACGGGTGCACCGTCCGGCCTCCGGCCCGCCCCGGAACCACTCACTTCGCAGGACAGGAGACTCATTTCGCTTGACAGGAGAGTTGGAAACGATGTACCGACGATCGGGGAGGGATCAAGATGAAGTGCACCTTTCACAGAGGATCACAGGTATTCGAGATCTCGAGCGGGATGGACCGATTCGCCCGCATGTACGGCTCGGCCATGCCGAAAACGCGTGAGGATCCGGCCGCGTCCGAACCCGGCGCCGCGCCACCATCCGACCCGACCCGCACCTGGGTGAAATTCAAGGTCGTGGACCACCAGACCGGGCAACCTATCGAGAATGTGCAATTCCAGGTCATGCTCCCCAGCGGAAACGAGCAAGTCAAAAAAACGGACGCGAAGGGGATCATCGACATTCGCGGGATCCCGGAGGGCTACTGCTCGCTCACCAGCGATCTCACCGGAGCCCGGATCGATGACACCCGGAGCTTCGTCGGAATGGGCGATGTGGCGGTGCAGGATGCCGACCAGGCTGGTTCGGAAAAGGCGAAGGGGACGATCCGGATTGCCCGACTCGAAGAGCACAAGGTAGCGAAGGGCGAGACCCTTGATTCGCTTGCTCAGGGAGCCGGGATGACCTGGCAGGACCTGGCAGCCTTCAACTGGGACACCTCGGCGCCAAAAGAGATCAACGAGCATCTTCGGGACGATGTCGGCTGCACGAACCTGACTGCTGACGGGAAGAACTACCGGTTCGACGACCAGGACGACCCGGGGATCATCCATGTTCCGCGGAAATGGGAAAAGGCGGGGCTGGCGACAGAGAAGCTTCATGTGATCAAAGTGAAAAGTGTCGGGGTCTCTAACTATGTAATCATAGAGTTGCTCGACACCGATCCCGGCGATGAGACGGTGAAGGACTACGTCTTTACACTGCGCAGTGCCGATGGATCCTATGACAAGAGCCAGACGGTGAAAGACGATGTGAACAAGGACAATCGATACCTGGAGCTGTGCTACGAAGCGCTGATTCCGGGTTTGAAGTATACATTCGAGGTCAATCCGGGCGATGAGGATGAACTCTACAAGATACTCGAGGATGTATCCTATGATGAATTGGTCGAGTCCGAGCATGATTGGTAGAGGCGGGCATCATGACCGTGCATAGGTGCAAGTGGGTACGAGGGAAGCCGGTATACAAATGCACCGACTGCAAGTATGAGAGTGGGTGTGAAGACAAGGCCAAGGTCAAGGAGCGACTCAAGAAGCGTGTTCCGCTGCGGAATTCCTGCCGAAGAAAGGCGAAGGCGGCGCCTGACAGCCCGGGCTACGATTTCACCGGGTTCTACGATGAATTTACAAAGTGGTCCAGCTATACATTGCAGATCAACCAGGCAGGCAATCATGTCGAAGGATGGGCACAGGAGATCATCTGGGGAGGGAGGGGCTCCCGCAATGAAATGACGTTCAGAGGTAGCCTTGAGGGCAAAGTGTTGAAGGTGACGTTCTTTGATGCTGACGAAAAAAGCAAGGGCACCGGCGAGATCAAGCGCATCTCCGGCGGAACCGGGCATAATCTTCACATCACCATGAACGTGCAAGGCTCGACAAAATACAAGAGCGCGGATTTGCGTTGGCGGTCAGCGAAACCCAGGCTGTCGGAGTTTGGTCTCCTGTATCTGAAAGATGACTTTGAAAACAAGATCATCAGGTCGCTCGAAACGGCGCCGATCCCCTGGGGGTCATTCCTCTGGCTGCAGAACCACATGCTGAATTTTACCGGTTGTTCCGTGTTCGGCACCAGTATGCCGATGGCCGACTTCCTGAAGAAGGCCCTGCAAACGAGCAGGGAGTACCGCGCCAGCAAGTGGCTCTACCGATTGAACAAGTACCTTGAAGAGAAAGTATTCGTCGACAAGAAGCCGACTGGTTGGCATGAAGCCATGATGCCGGGCGTTCACCTGACCGCACAGTTGATTCTACAGGGATTGACCTACACGCACGACTCGGTCACCAGGACCTTCTTCGAGTGGTTCCAACTGATGGCCTACACGGGAGATGTGTCCGGATATAGCGCACTGCTTGAAGATGGCCTTTGGCTGGTGGACAAGAAGCACGCCAAGATGACCTCGGATCCCGCGCAAAAGCACTATTACCGGTTCGAGTTCGATGTTTCAGGCTTGTCGGCGGATGTGTTTATCGGTATTGGAGCGTTTACCGGCCTGGTCGACATATTCAAGCTCCAGAGCGACAAGAAGACAACGATCTGGAAAGTCACCCACAAGATGACCGTCGCCTGTTTCGGTGCCGGTGCCGGTGTTGCCTACACTTCGCGCGTCAAGGCCAGGAGCGCGGTGAAGGAAGTGGGCTTCGAATGGCAGAAGAACGACTTTCTGGGGACATGCACCATCCTGGAGGCCGGGGCCGCGATTTCCACGCCTACGTCCAGCCCCAGCATCTCCGACCCCTGGATGACCGTCAAGGGGAGTGAGAACATGCCGCCGATCACGGTCAAGTTGGATCAATGCGATTCATTCGGCGTGGGGGCGCAGGCGGGACTGACGTTCTATATTGGAAAGATCATGGAATTGAGCAGGACGACCACGGACCGCACCCATGAAGGTTCTCCGTGGTCCAAGCAACTGAAGATGCGAACTGGGAGGGAGTGTGAGTTCAATACAGGGTGTGCGATCTTGAAGGAGGAGGCGAGAGAGTCCCTGAGGGTGCTGTGTGCGAAGGAGCTTCTGTTTGTGAAGGATCTGACTCGTGGGGGGGGGCGGTACTCCTCGAAACTCAGCATCAAGGCGCACACCGATCGTGTCGATTGTGAGCAGAGAAATGACGAGTTGTCGAAGTTCCGGGCGGAGAATGTCGTTCAGGCCATTGAGGATATCATCGGGAAGAAACTGAACAAGAAGGCGGTGGAAGTGAGTGCGCTCGGAGAAAAGGAAGCGAAGAACAAGGGGGATGCGAATAATTCCGACAAGGCCGAACGAAGGCGGGTGGATGTCCTGCTCAACGGCGTGAAGGTCGTCACGATCAAGGCCAGGTAACAGGAGTTGCGGCGATGTTTCCCGGCATTCGCCCGCTTCACTTCTTCCGGGGCCTCCCGTAACGGATCGTTCGCGGTCGAGTCCTTCGGGTGCGACCGCCGGGTGCCTGGCACCCCGGTCTCCCGTTCGACCCTCCCGGTGGCGGGACAGCAGGCTCGGATGGTGCCCCCGGGGCGGTTCCCATCATGCCTCCTGGGTTGCTCCCCGGTTCGCCGGCCAGGCGCCCGATGCGGTGCGGATTTGCTCTGAACTGGCCTCGCCTCGAACATACGATTGGAGCCTCATCCGATCATCCGCGTCGCATCAGACGGGTTCGTACTCTGCGAGGACATGAAATGGCTCAGTCGAAGATCTCCTGGACGAAGGTGGACGAGGCGCCGGCGCTGGCGACCTGCACCCTGCTTCCCGTGGTCAAGGCGTTCACCAGGGGCACCGGCGTCGAGGTCGAGGTGCGCGACATCTCCCTCGCGGGGCGGATCATCGCCAACTTCCCGGAGAACCTCACCGACGAGCAGAGGATTCCCGACCACCTGGCCCTGCTCGGCGAGCTTGCGCAGACCCCCGAAGCGAATATCATCAAACTCCCGAACATCAGCGCCTCGATCCCCCAGCTCCAGGCGGCGATCAAGGAGCTCCGTGAGAAGGACTACGACATTCCCGAATACCCGGAGGAGCCGCAAGACGACGGGGAGCGCGCGCTGCAGGCCCGGTTCTCGGTGGTGCTCGGCTCCGCGGTCAACCCGGTGCTCCGCGAGGGCAACTCCGACCGCCGCGCCGCCGCATCGGTGAAGAAGTTCGCGCAGAAGAACCCCCACAAGATGATGAAGCCGTGGCCGGAGTCTGGGTCGAAGTCCCGTGTTGCGCACATGGAGGACAAGGACTTCTACGGGAGTGAAACCTCCCACACCATGGCCGCGGCCGACACGGTCCGGATCGAGTTCGCCGCCGCGGATGGTGGCGTCACGGTCCTGAAGGAAGGCCTGGCGCTGCTCGAGGGCGAAGTCATCGACACCTCGGTGATGAACGTCGCGGCGTTGCGGGAATTCTATGCGCGGCAGATCGACACCGCCCGAGCGGAGGGCGTTCTCCTCTCTCTGCACCTGAAGGCCACCATGATGAAGGTCTCCGACCCGGTCATGTTCGGTCACTGCGTCACGGTCTTCTACCGGGAGGCCCTGGAGAAGCACGCCGACGTGCTCGAGGAGATCGGCGCGAACGTGAACAACGGGCTCGCCGACGTTCTCGAGCGGCTGGACCGGCTCCCGGCGGAGAAGAAGGCCGAGATCGAGGCCGACATTCTTGCGGTCTACGAAAAGCAGCCGGCGCTGGCGATGGTGGACTCCCGCAAGGGCATCACCAACCTGCACGTCCCGAACAACATCATCATCGACGCCTCGATGCCGAACGTCGTCCGCGACGGTGGACGGATGTGGAACTGGGACGACGCGCTCCAGGACACGATCGCCATGATCCCGGATCGCTGCTACGCCGGCATCTACCAGGCGGTCATCGAAGACTGCCAGGCGCACGGCCAGTTCGACCCCTCGACGATGGGTACGGTCAGCAACGTCGGACTGATGGCGAAGAAGGCCGAGGAATACGGCTCCCATGACAAGACGTTTATCGCCGAGGCGGCCGGCGCCATCCGCGTCGTCGACTCCACCGGCGACACTCTTCTCTCCCAGCCGGTTCAGACCGGCGACATCTTCCGGATGTGTCAGGCCAAGGACATCGCCATCCGCGACTGGGTGAAGCTGGCGGTCACCCGCGCCAGGGCCACCGGGGACCCCGCCGTGTTCTGGCTGGATGAGAACCGCGGCCACGACGCAGAGATCATCAGGAAGGTGAACGAGTACCTCCCGGAGCATGACACCACGGGACTCGAGATCCTGACCCTGGCCCCGGTCGACGCCATGAAGTTCGCCGTGGCGCGCGTCCGCAAGGGCGAAGACACCATCGCCGCCACCGGCAACGTGCTTCGTGACTACCTGACCGACTTGTTCCCGATCCTCGAACTCGGCACCAGCGCCCGGATGCTCTCGATCGTCCCGCTGCTGAACGGCGGCGGCCTGTTCGAGACCGGCGCCGGCGGCTCGGCCCCGAAGCACGTCCAGCAGTTCGTGAAGGAAGGCCACCTGCGCTGGGACTCGCTCGGTGAGTACTGTGCCCTCGTCCCGTCGCTCGAGCAGATCGCCGCGGCCACCGGCAACCCGAAGGCGACGGTGCTGGCCGAAGCCCTCGACGTGGCGATCGGTGACTACCTCGAGGGCGCGCGAACTCCGTCCCGCAAGGTGAACGAGATCGACAACCGGGGCAGCACATTCTACCTGACCCTGTACTGGGCCCGGGCCCTGGCCGCGCAGACCGCGGATGCCGAGCTCGCCACGCGCTTCGCTCCGGTTGCCGAGGCGCTCGGTGAGCGGGAAGAGAAGATCGTCGCCGAGCTCCTGGCCGCGCAGGGCGAGCCCATGGACATCGGCGGCTACTACCTGCCGGACGCAAAGAAGACGACTGCGGCGATGCGTCCGAGTGCCACGTTCAACGAGATCATCGACGCGCTCTGACCGGTCCGGAGCGCGCGGGGGCCACTGCGGTACAATCGTCGCGTCATGAAGACCGTACTGCCATTCGTCGTGCTCACGATCTGTCTCGGCTGTTCCTCGTTGCCGGACATCTCCGACCGGACGGTGTCGTATGCGTTCCTCGACACGGCGGACACCGTTCTCGGACGCGGATTTGCGGAGGAGGTCCGTGCGCATCCCGGTGAAACCGGGGTCTACCCCCTGGTGCGGGGGCTCGATGCCTTCGTGGCCCGGGCAGTGCTGGCGCGACTCGCGGAGCGGAGCATCGACGCGCAGTACTACCTCTATCACGACGACCTGGTCGGCAACCTGTTCACCGCGGAGCTGGTCCGGGCCGCGGATCGGGGTGTTCGCGTGCGACTGCTCGTGGACGATATGTCCGTCGGGGATCGGGATCTCGGCGCGGCCATTCTCGCCAGCCACCCGAACATCGAAGTCCGGCTGTTCAACCCGTTCGCACGGGACGGCAGCAAGCTCTTGCAGTTCATCACCCGCTTCGGCTCGGTGACCCGGCGCATGCACTGCAAGTCCTTCATCGTGGACAGCCAGGCGGCCATCCTCGGGGGGCGCAATATCGGGGACGAGTACTTCGAGGCCGGCGACAACCTGGCGTTCACCGACCTCGACGTCATGGTCATCGGATCGGTGGTGCCGAAGGTCTCCGGCTTCTACGACCTCTACTGGAACAGCGACTTCGCCTATCCGGCAGAGGCCATCCGAGGCGCTCCGATCGTGCCGAAGGAGGCCGCCGCGGCCCGGCGCGAACACCTGGAATTCGTCCGGGCCCAGGAGGGCTCGTCCTACCTGAAGGCGCTTTCGGAGTCACATCTCGCCAACGCCCTTCGCGCTGGATCGCTGGAGTTCGACTTCGGGGCCGCCGACCTCGTCTACGACCGCCCGGAGAAGTTGAAGGACGATGCCGATGACGAGGAGCACCACCTCTCGAAGAAGATCGCGCCGTACTTCGAAGAGGTGGAGCGGGAACTCCTCATCATCTCCCCGTACTTCATTCCCGGCGACGGGGGAGTGGAGTTCCTGACCGGTCTCGTTTCGCGTGGGGTTCGCGTGGCGGTGCTGACCAACTCGCTCGAAGGGAACGACGTCGGCATCGTTCATGCCGGCTACGCGAAGTACCGGGAGGGGCTGCTCCGCGGTGGCGTCGAGCTCTACGAGATGCGAAAAGTGCTCAGCAAGACGGAGCGCAAGGCCTCCGGAGGCGCGTTTGGCTCCTCGCACTCGAGTCTCCATGCCAAGGCATTCTGCTTTGACCGGAAGAAGGTGTTCATCGGCTCCCTGAACCTCGACCCTCGTGCCGTCATCCAGAATGCGGAGGTGGGGGTCGTGATCGAGTCCGAGAAGCTCGGCGAAGGCTTCGCGGACTGGTTCGATGGCAACATGGAACAGCTCGCCTATCGCCTGACGCTGAAGACGAACTACTACGGCTCGAAGTACATCGAGTGGCGCGGCATCTCGGAGGGCAAGCCACGTACGTTCTATGCGGATCCCCACTCGAGCTTCCTGAAGCGCTTCGGCCTGGCGCTCCTCGGCCTGCTGCCGATCGAAGATCAGCTCTGATCCGCCCGGGTGCGGCCCCCCGGAGGGCGCCGCACCGTCGGTGGTGCGCTCGTATCAGAACTTCGTGGCGGCTTCGCGCAGGAGCGCCTGCGTTTCCTCCGACTGCCAGCACCTCACGAAACTCCGCTCCCGGGCGGTGGACTCCGCGCGCAACCTCGCCAGCATCGGCGCCAGACGCCCCTCCTTGACCAGCCGGATCACCTGCCGCGGACGCGACCCGAGCATCGCGGCGTGCTCCACCGCCGCGGCCATGACCCCGGCCTCGGGGAGGACGCGGTCGCAAAGCCCCATCCGGAGTGAGTCCGCCGGTTCGTAGAACTCCCCCGAGTCGATGACCTCTCGCGTGAACCGCTCACCGACCGCGGCATGCAGAGCACACTCGCCGGGGAGGGGCACGGGAACACCGATCCGGATCTCGTTCAGCCCCATCAGCCTCCGCCCCTCGGCGACGAACCGGTAATCGCAGCAAAGGGCCAGCACGCAGCCGCCAGCGACTGCGTGCCCGGTGATCGCGGCAACCGTGGGGATCGGGATCGTGAGGAGTTCGATGGAGAGATCGTTGAAGGCCCGGAAGAACCGCATGAGCTCAGCATCGGGCAGTCCGAGCAACTCCGGCAGGGCGAGGCCGAGGGAGAAGAACTTCGGGCTCGTCGAGGCCAGCACCAGACCCCGGATGGCTGGATCCGCGGCGATCTCGTCGAGGGCCGAAGAGAGTTCGGCGACGAGAGCGGGGCTCAGGGGGTTGGTGATCCCGTTGGCGAGCTCGAGGATCGCCACGCCGTCTCGCCTGGATCGTCTGGTCAGGGTTGCCACAGTTCCTCCGGTCAGGCGGTCCGGCTGCGCATGAGCAGGCCGACCGCGGAGCAGAACAGGATACCCACGATGACGGCGCCCTGCCCGAAGGGGCCGGGACCGCCGATCACGCCGCCCTGGTCCGGGATCGCCGCCAGCGCCGGGTTCGGGAGGTTGCCCATCAGCTCGAGTGTCGCGGCGATGACGCCGATCAGTGCCGCACCGACCGTGACGGCGATCCACTTTCTGCGCAGGGAACCAGTCATCTCGCCCTCACCTTGTTTCACCCGCTCACGGGAGGCGCCGCCTTCTCCTCCAGGGCTTCCCAGCGCGCATAGGCCGTCGCGATCTCGGCCTCGAGCGCCCTCAAGGCCGCCTGTGCCGCGGCGATCACCTCGCCCTCCTGGCGGAAGAACGCGGGGTTGGCCATCTCATCGTGCATCCCGGCGAGCTTCACTTCAAGGGCGTCGATGCGGGAGGGCAGATCTTTCAGCTCGCGTCGCTCGTCCCCGGAGAGGGGGGAGCGCGGGCGCGCCTTCCTCGGCCGGCCACGGCGCTTCTCGCCCTTCGCCGATTTCGCGGCGGAGTCCCGCTCGATCCGATGCCGGCGATACCAGTCTGAGTATCCGCCGACGAACTCGCCGACGCGGCCTTTCCCTCCGAGAACGAGAGTGCTCGTGACAACGTGGTCGAGCAGTTCCCGGTCGTGGCTCACCATGAGAATCGTGCCCTCGTATTCCGCCAGCAGCTCCTCGAGCACCGAAAGCGTCTCCACATCGAGGTCGTTCGTCGGCTCGTCGAGCACCAGCAGGTTCGAGGGTCTGACGAACAACCGCGCGAGGAGGAGACGATTGCGCTCGCCTCCGGAAAACTCCCGGATCGGGTTCCGGGCCTGCTCCGCGGTGAAGAGGAAGTCCCGCAGGTAGCTGATGACCTGGCGCGGCTTGCCGTTCACCATGACGGTCGGGTTGCCGTCGCTGACGTTCTCGATGGCGGTCGCGTCGGGGTCGAGGTGCGCGTGGAGTTGATCGAAGTAGGCGATCTCGAGGTTGACCCCGTGGCGGATGCTGCCTCTTTCTGGTTCGAGTTCGCCGAGGAGGAGGCGCAACAGGGTCGTCTTCCCGGTTCCGTTGGCTCCGATGATCCCCACCCGGTCTCCGCGCAGGATGGTGGTGCTGAAATCGCGCACGGCCGGTGCCCCTTCCCAGTCGAAGGAGATCTCTTTCGCTTGCATGACGAGACGGCCCGAGGGTGCGGAGGACTGGGCCTTGATCCTCACCTCACCGACCGCGTTGCGCCGGGCACTGCGCTGTTCCCGCAATTCGTAGAGGCGCCGCACCCGGCCCATGTTCCGCTTGCGGCGCTCGCGGACGCCCTGGCGGATCCAGGTCTCCTCTTCGGCGAGCTTCCGGTCGAATTCGCTGTCGCCGTGCGCTTCTGCGGAGAGTCCGGCCTGCTTTCGTTCGATGTAGCGGTCGTAGTCGGCGGGATGACGGCTCAGGCGGCCGCGGTCGAGGTCCAGGATGCCGGTGGCGACGCTGCGCAGAAAGGCGCGGTCGTGGGTGACGAACAAGAGCCCCTTCTTCCGACGGCCAAGGAACCCCTCCAGCCAGGCGATGGCCTCGATGTCCAGGTGGTTCGTCGGCTCGTCGAGCAGGAGCAGTTCCGGGTCGTTTGCCAGCGCGCAGGCCAGCAGGGCGCGCCGCTTGAGTCCGGCGGAGAGATCCGCCACCGCGGCGTCGGCGGAGAGCCCCACGCGGGAGATCGCGGCCCGGGCGGCGTGCGCCGTCACCTGCGCGAAAGGCCTGCAGCCCATTCCGGAGGTGGCGATGTCGAGGACCGACCCGGAGAGCCCGGTGGGGACCTGTTGCCCGAGGTAGGCCATGCGCAGCCCCGAGGGACGGAGGATCTCGCCGGCGTCCGGTTCATGCTCCCCGAGGATCACTTTGAGCAAAGTGGACTTGCCGGCGCCGTTGCGGCCGAGGAGGCAGAGGCGCTCCCCGGGTTCGACGACGAGCCCCACCTGGTCGAGGATGGGCGGTCCGCCGAACGCAACGGTGACCTGATTGATTTGCAGGAGCGGCATCGGGCGCAGAAGATACCTTGGTCCAGATGAGTGAGCAACAGCCCAACAACCCACTGCACGGTATCACCCTCGAGAAGATCCTGACCAGTCTGGTCGCGCACTACGGCTTCGACGAGTTGGGCATCCTCATTCGAATCCGCTGTTTTCAGAGCAACCCGTCCACCAGGTCCAGTCTGAAGTTCCTGCGGAAGACCCCGTGGGCCCGGAAGAAGGTCGAGGACCTGTACCTCGCCACGCCGATGGATGACTGACCGGGGCGGGTGCGCCTTGAAATCCCCCTCGGAGTGTCGGGCGCTGTCCCGATCACACCCAACGCCGCATCGTCCCCGGAACTCCGGCGAACACCTCGATCGCGGGGAGGTCGTCGAGAGCGAGGTGTTCTTCCGGGAATGGAACGATGAGCTCTACGCCCTGCGGCGGCGGCGTGCGGGCTTCTTCAAGCTGCCCCGGTAGGAGCGGCTCTTCGGCTTCTCCTTCGGCATCGGCACGAGCTTGGCACTCCGGCCGGTATCCACCCCCGCCACGGACTTGCGCTCGATCCGCTTGTCGACCGTGCGCTGGATGCGGAGCGCCATCGACTCGTCCTGGGGGGCGATGAGCGACCAGGCGGCTCCCGTCGCGTCGGCCCGGCCGGTGCGGCCGATACGGTGCACGTAGTCCTCCGCCTTCATGGGGAGGTCGTAGTTCACGACGTGGCTGATGCCGGTGACGTCGATGCCGCGCGCGGCGACATCGGTCGCGACGAGGACGCGGGTCTTTCTGTGGCGGAAGGATTCGAGGGCCTTCACCCGCTGCGACTGGCTCCGGTCGCCGTGGATCACACCGGCGTTGACTCCAAAGCGCCGGAGTTTCCTGGCGACGCGATCGACCCGGCGCTTGGTCCGGGCGAAGACGAGCACGCTCTCGAGGTTCTCGCCGGTGAGGAGGTGCTGGAGCACGTCCATCTTCCGGGCCTCCTCGACCGGGTAGAAGGTCTGCTCGATCGCGTCCGGGGTGGCGGCCTTCTCCACTTCCACGCGGATCGGCTTCACGGTCACCTCGCGGGCGAGCTTGTAGATCGCGGCGATCGTGGCGGAGAACAGGAGCGTCTGGCGATCCGTCGGAAGCGCGTCGACGATGCGCCGGATGTCTGGCAAAAAGCCGATGTCGAGCATCCGGTCGGCCTCGTCGAGGACCAGGGTCTCAAGCTGGTTGAACCGGACGTGACCGCGGTTCATGACATCGATCAGGCGGCCTGGCGTGGCGACGACGACATCGACGCCCCGCTTGAACGCCTGGATCTGGGGGCCGATCGCCGCGCCGCCGTAGACGGTGACGAAGCGGAGGGGGAGGCCCCTCGCGAACTGCGCTCCGTGGTCCGCGACCTGCAACGCCAGCTCGCGGGTCGGGACCAGGACGAGAGCGCGGGGAGTGCGCGAGCGCCGGCCCGCAAGCAGCCCCTCGATGAGCGGAAGCATGAACGCGGCGGTCTTGCCGGTCCCGGTCTCGGCGGAGCCGAGGATGTCACGGCCCTCGAGGCCGGCGGGAATGGTCTGCTCCTGGATGGGAGTGGGCTTCGTGAACTTCATGACCCGGAGGTTCTGCTGAACGCGGGGGTCGAGATCAAAATCTGTGAACTGCATGAGACTCCAAGAATGCGGCAAGGGTTGGTCCGAGGTGATCCGCCGCAAAGGGGGGCACTCCGGTGGTGTGGAGAACACCGACCGGTCAATCCGGGGAGGGGTGGATTCCACGCGCCATTTCGACGCAGAAGCGGAGAGGGTACCGGCAGACCCATGGCCGTCCTACGTAATTCTCTTCAGGAAATGGGGATCCGGCAGCCGCAGGCAGACCGGGGTCCGGGCGAATTGCGCCGGATCAGACGCAGCCGGCGACCTGGACCTGCTCCCGGGCGGCGGCCTCGTACTCGCCGACCAGCGTGTTCATCAGGGTGCGGACCGGGACGATTTCGTTCACCCGCCACGCATTCGCGCCGGCGAAGGGGAATCCGTTTTCCAGGTTCCCGGTCTTGGCCTGCATCAGGGCGTCGCCGATGCAGTAGGGGGCTTTCTTGAAGGGGCAGCTGCTCAGGCACCTGCAGGAGCAGCGGTAGGGCTTCTTGTTGCCCGCCGCCACGTCGTCGAGGAAGGCGTTCCGGATGGCGCGGCCGGGGAGGCCCACCGGGCTGTTGATGATCATCAGGTCGCTTGGGCGAGCCTTCAGGTAGGCTTCCTTGAAGCGGATGTCCGCATCGCACTCATCGGTGGCCACGAAACGGGTCCCGAGTTGCACTCCCGAGGCCCCCATCTCCAGGAACTTCGCGATGTCGCGCCCGGTGTAGACGCCGCCCGCCGCCACCGCCGGCAGATGCCGTTCGAACCGCTCTTCGAAGGGCTTGAGAGCGTCGAGCACCGAAGGGAAGATCTCCTCCAGCGCGAACGCGGGATCTTCGATCTGCTCCCTCTTGAACCCCAGGTGTCCGCCGGCTCTCGGGCCCTCGACCACCACGCCGTCCGGGATCCTCCCGAACTTCTTCGCCCAGTGGCTGAACACGAGCTTGACCGCCCGTCCCGAGGAGACGATGGGTACGATCTGCGTCTTGGTCTCCCGGAGCCGCTCGGGGGGAACCGCCTCGGAGAAGCGCAGCGGCAGCCCGGCGCCGAGGAAGATGACATCCACCCCCTCGTCGAGGGCGGTATCGACGTGCTCGTTGTAGTCCGTCAGGGCGACCATGATGTTCAGGCCGATGATCCCGTCCGTCAGTGCCCGAGCCTTCCGGATCTCCGAGACCAGAGCGCGACGATTGGCCACCTTGGGCTTCTTCTTGAAATCGGGTTCGCTCATTCCGATGCAGGCGGTGGAGATGACGCCGATGCCGCCACAGTTGGCTACCGCCTAGGAGAGCCCCGAGAGAGAAACGCCGACTCCCATGCCGCCCTGGATGATCGGAACGTCGGCGCGGAGGTGGCCGATGCGGAGTGCGGGGATGGTCATGTGCGTCTCCCTGGGCAAGTGTCCCGAGAATTATGGATTCGAGAGCCGCCAAGGATACTCCTTTGCCGGGAATGGGGTGTTTGGGGTGAGTGATCCTTATGTCACAGCTGTGTTTGCGCTCCCTGGCCCGTTTTCCGCGTCGGCCGAGCTCAGCGGGCGCATCGGCATGTCCCAATCCGATCTGTCGAAGCTCGAGCGTCGCCGGGACGTACGGGTTTCGACGCTGCGCGAGCTGGCCGATGCGGTCGGTGGTCGTCTGCGAATCCTGCTTGAAGTGGGCGGGGAGCAAGCCGAACTCGAGAGCGGAGCTTCCTGAGCGGGCATTCGACCCCGGCCGGTCCGCTCACCCCACCCGGCTGAGCGATGCCTCCCGGCCGAGGTCGAACGCCTTCTCGTTGGCGTCGATGACCCGCTGGCCCTTGCTCTCGAAGGCCCGGGCCAACTCTTCCTTCAGACGCTCCGGGGGGAGCGGGAGGAACGGGGTGGCGGCGCCCAGCATGACCGTGTTCTCGGTGCGGGGGTGGCCGGCTTCCCTGGCGAGGGCGCGGGTGTCCACCAGGACGTGGTTTCCGACCCGGCGCAGGCTCTGGAGCACCTTCTCGATCTTCGGGTAGTCGGGGATGTTCACGAAGGGGGAGGCCGAAGAGACCAGCGCGCCGTCTGCCTTCATGTGGCCGAGGTAACGGAGCGCTTCCATCGGTTCGACGGAGAGGATCAGGTCGGCCTTGCCTCTCGGGATCAGGTCGCTGTGGATCGGCTCATCCGCCAGGCGCAAGTGGCTCTGGACGGCGCCGCCGCGCTGGGCCATGCCGTGGACCTCGGCCTGCTTGATGTGAAGACCTTCCTTCAAGGCGACCATGTCGAGCAGCGCGGCGATGGAGAGGATGCCCTGGCCACCGACTCCGCAAAGGATGATGTCGCACTTCATTTCGCCTCCTCCTCCGCCTTCTTCGCCTTCTTCGCCTTGTTGACGCGCTTGATCTCCTGGATGCAGATCCGCGCGGCGATGACCACGGAGACACCCTGGTGCTCGAACTCCTCGTTCAGCACCCGGGTGATGGTATCGCGTTCGCGGGAGATGGGGTTGACGATCCGGACGTGCTCCTCCGGAACGCCAAGGCCCTTCACCAGCTTCTCGAGGTTGGGCCCGCTGGCGGCGGTCTTCTGGCCGCCGGTCATGCCTACCGTGGAGTTGTCGAGGATGACGAGGGTGACCGGCGTGTCTTCGAGAATCGCGTCCATAAGGCCGGTCATGCCGGAGTGCACGAAGGTGGAGTCCCCGATGACCGCGACCGCCGGAGAGAGCCCCGCCCTCGCTGCGCCGATGGCCATGCTGATCGATGCGCCCATGTCCACACAACTGTGGATGGCCTCGTAGGGAGGGAGGGCGCCCAGAGTGTAGCAGCCGATGTCGGCGAAGACGCGACCGCCGCCGAAGGGCTTCAGCGCGACCTTCATCGCCTCGAAGGCGTCGGCGTGCGGGCAGCCGGAGCAGAGTGCCGGTGGACGCGGCGCCAGGGGACCGGACGGGGGCGGGGTCTCGTGACCGGTGCGGTTCAAGGCGCCCAGGACGATGTCGGGGGTCAGCTCACCGGTGCGCGGGACGGTGCCGTCGAAACGGCCATGGACCTTCATCCGACCGCGTGTGGGGTAGCCGCGAAGCTTGTCCTCGAGGAACGGATAGCCGTCTTCGAGGAGCAGCACCTCGTCGACCGAAGCGAGCAGTTCCTCCAGCTCGTTCTCGCAGACCGGATAGCCGAAGACGTGCAGCGTGGGAGGCATCTCCTCGCCCTCTCCAAAGCACTCCTTCAGGTAGTTCCAGGCAATGCCGGTGCAGATGATTCCGAGAGGACCCTTCTCCACGCCATGACGTCGGCAGCACTGAACCTCGGCGAGCGCCGCCTTCACTTCCTTCTGCTTCTCGACCAGGCGCCGGTATCCGTCCCGGGCGATCGACGGGAGGAGGATCCAGGAGCGGGACTCGGACGGCTTCAGCGGGTTCTGGGGGCGAGGCGCGCTGGTGCGCACCACGGCCCGGCTGTGGGCCAGGCGGGTCACGATGCGGATCATCACCGGCAGGGCGAGCCGCTCCGAGATGTCGAAGGCCTGCCGCACCAGGTCGTAGGCCTGCTGCTGGTCGGACGGCTCGATGCAGGGGATCATCGCGAAGTGGGCGTAGTACCGGCTGTCCTGTTCGTTCTGGGAGGAGTGCATGCCGGGGTCGTCGGCCACCGCCAGGACCAGGCCGCCGGTAACGCCGGTGATGCCGGAGTTCACGAAGGCGTCCGCGGCGACGTTCAGGCCGACGTGCTTCATCGAGACCAGGGCCCGCTTTCCCGCGTAAGACATGCCGAGGGCCTCCTCGAAGGCCACCTTCTCGTTCGTGGACCAGCGGGCGGCGATATCCGGGTGCTTCTGCCGCTCGACGAACTCGAAGATCTCGGTGGAGGGCGTCCCGGGGTAGGCGAATGCCCCGGAAATGCCGGCGTGAATAGCCCCGAGGGCGATCGCCTCGTCACCGAGGAGCATCTCCGCGGCGGTCTCTGGCTTTTTGATCATGGTTTCACCTGACGTGCAGACGGGAGTGGGTGTCCGGTGTGCAAACGCGGGGCCAGCCCCACCGGGACGGTATCTTCGCGAATCAGGCTTGCTGCGGCGATGGCCACCCTCCTCATTTCGCGGGAAATTCCCCGTGCGACTGGGTAAAAACGACCCTCCGGAGGGCAATCCGTAGAGAATGTCACTGGCCCACGAGGAGGACGTTCCGATGCGTTGTGATCGTTGTCAGCAGAGCAACCCCGAAGACAACAAGTTCTGTGGCGAGTGCGGTTTCCCCCTCCGGGAGCGCGTCCCGGACGAGCGGATCCTTAAAGCCCTCGAGCACCAGGAAAAAGGCGATCTCGAGGCCGCCCGGGTTCTGCTCCGGCGTATCGACAAGGAAGACCCCTGGTACTTCACCGCCCTGCGCCTGCTCGGCGATCTCCTGTACCACGAGGGCCAGGTCGAAAAGTCCGCCGAGTGCTACCGCAAGGCCGGTGAAGGCAACAGCCAGTTCACCGACGTCTGGTACGACCTCGGCATTGCCCAGTACCACGCCGGCCACATGCTCGAGGCCCGGGAGTCCTACGAGAAGACCCTGAGACTGGACCCCGAGTACCACGCCGCCCACTACCGCCTCGGCATCACGCTCTACCACATGGGTAATCTCGAAGAGGCGCTGAAGGAGTTCAAGGAGTGCCTGCTCCTGACCCCTGAATTCGCGATGGCCAACTACCACATGGGCGTTGTGCTCTGCCGTCTGGGCCGCTACAAGGAAGGCCGCCAGTACCTCGAGCAATACCTCGACAACCACCCCTGGGATGCCCCGGCCAAGTACCACCTCGGCATGATCTGCGCCAGAGAGGGTGAGCAGGATTGCGCGGAGCGCTACCTGTCCGGCATCCCGGAGTTCAAGACGGGAATCCCGAAGTTCGGCTAGTCACCACGGGCACCACCCTTCGGTCGCTTTGCGACCTTCGGGTTGGCGGGACGCTGGCGCGTCCCTCCCCTACACGCTGACGCCGGAGGCGGAGGTCTGCGATGGGGCGTGGCGGTTGGCTGCCGGCATCGCGAAGGCGCTTCGCTCCGCCCCGAATCACCTGAGGGGGATTCGGCACTCAACCTGAGTGGCGGTGATACCCCTTGTGCGGCTGGTTCGGACGGCCGCCTACCTCGTCGGCTTGCGATAGTTCACGTACACCGACAACGCCCTCGTCGCCCGGTCGATCCGGCGGAACACCGGGAGGCCGGACCTTTCCATCTGGCGAACCATCGGATCGTACAGGCGGCCCGAGTCCACGCAGACGATCAGGGGCTTCTTCGTCTCCGCAGCAATCCTGATCAGACCATTCGGAATCGAGTCCTCCCTCGTGATGTCCTCCTGGTGGCCCTCGCCCGCGGGGAGAGTGTTCAGGAAGGGAGAGAGGGGGAGCGGTGAGGCGATCACGCAGTCGGTGTTCTCGTCATCCGCCACGGCCTCGACCATCTGGAGGAACTTCTCCGTCGGCGTGCCCGGGGTACAGTCGAGGGGATTTCGCACGGAGACGATCGCGGCCGGCATGATCTCCTTCAGCCGCTCCCTCGTCGTGTCCGAGTAGTCCGCGAGTTTGAGGTCGCAGAGCCTGTCCGAGGCCACGGTGCATTCGAAGCCGGCATTCGAAACGATGCTCACCCGGTTGCCCACCGGCGGCCTGGCCTGGAGGAACGAGAACGTTTTCAGATAGTCCTCGAACTGGTTCAGGGTCTCGCAGTGGACGACGCCGACCTGGCGCAGCACCTCCGTGGCCACGCCGTAGTCGCCGGCCATGGCCGCGGTGTGAGAGGAAGCCGCGGCACTGCCCTCCGCGGTCCGCCCCGCCTTGAACATGATTACCGCGCGTCCGCTCTGGACGATCTCCTCGGCCACCTCCAGGAAACGGCGACCACGGTACGGACGGAACCCCTCCAGGTAGACCGCGTAGACGTCCACCTCCGGGTCGTCCCGCAGGTACTCGAGGTAGTCCGTGACGGTGAGGTCGATCTGGTTCCCGAAGGAGATGGCGTAGCGTGGGCGGATGGTCCGCTCGAAGTTGCTCGCCTGGCTCACCAGGTACGCGCCGGACTGGCTGATCAGCGCGACGTTCTCGCCCCGCGCCTCCTTGAAGTCGACCTTGTAGGGGGGCAGGAAGAACGTATTGTACCCGCCGAGCCGGGAGTAGATGCCGAGGCAGTTTCCGCCGTTCACCACCATGCCGCCGTCTTTGGTCTGGTGCGAGGCTTCGAGAATCTTGCGGAGCCGCACTTCCTTTTCCCGGCCCTCCTCGGTCTCTCCGAAGCCTCCTGAAATGAGGATGACCGACTCCGCGAGCCGCTTCATCACCATCTCCTCGAGGAGCGAAAGCGCCGCGTCGGCCGGCACCGAGATCACCGCGAGGTCCACCTTCTCGGGGAGTTCCGCGAGAGTCCGGATGGCCGGGACACCGGCGATCTCATCGGCCCTCGGGTGCAGGGCGTAGATGTGCTCCTTCGGAACGCCGTCGCCCGAGATCAGGTTCTCGAGGATGATCCGGCCGGGGTTCTTGGCGGCAGACGATGCGCCGGCCACCAGAGCGGACTTCGGCTCGAGGAGCTTCCGGATCTTCCCGAGCGGGCGCGGCGTATCACTGATCTTCCGGTCTCCGAACCGCACGAGCCCGTCCACCGCCACCAGGCGCCGATCGCTCGTCACCACCACCGGGTTCAGCTCGAGTTCGTGGATCGTGAAGTTGCTGGCGGGGTTGTGGGGGCTGTAGCGGTCCGCCAGGTTGCGAAGCGCTTCGAGCAACTCGATCAGCTGCTCCTCTTCGATCAGCGGCCGCGGCACGCCGCGAATGCTCCCGGAAAGAGGCTGGCAGATGGCCGGCTGGCGGATCATCCCGCTGATGGCTTCCTGGTCGAGGCCGAACGTGGACCGGATGGAGAGGCCCTTCCGGTCGCCGAACTCGCGGGCGAAGAACTCGGTGAAGACGCCGCCCGCGCCGAAGCTGACCACCGGCCCGAAGAACGGGTCCTGCCGCAGGCTCGCCAGCACCTCGTGGCCGAACGACTGCTTGAACTCGATCTTCTCCACCACCATGACGCCGTGGAAGGCCGAGTCGGGGGCGGCGGTCTGCACCTGTTCCTTCACCTTGCGGTAGGCGCGCACCACATCCTCAACCGTATTGGCGGTGAACTCGACCCCGCCGAAATCGGTCTTGTGGGCGATGTCCGGCGACACCACCTTCACCACCACTTCCGGCGTGAGGATCATGTTCAGCGAATCGGGATCGAACTGCTCGAGGGTCGGAATGTAGACCAGCGAGGGGGCGTTCAGTCCCATGCAAAGCAGCAGCTGGTACACCTCGAATTCGTAGAGGAACGAGCGTCCGTCCGCCAGCGCCTTCCCGAGGATGTTGTCGATCCGTTCGTACGGATTCATCAGCCCGGACCTGGTCTTCACGCTCGCCATGATCTTCGCTCCCGGGAGAAGTTGGGACAATCGAGAGCATACGAGCAAAAGCGGTGCCGTTGCCGGAAATCCAACGGGATCGGAAGCAGCCTCAGAGCCGGGCGGCCTGCTCCTGGATGCTCGCCTTCAGGCGCTTTTTCGCGAGCACTTCGCTCTCGATCAGATCGGCGATGGTGACCCCGTCGAGGGCGTCGGCGAGGAAGCGGTTCACGATGGACCAGATCGGCCGGATGCCGCACTCCTCCACATGCACGCAGGTCTCTTCCGTGCCGGAGAAACGGTCGCAGTAGGCGAGGTCGTAGATGGGTTCGGAGAGGACATCGAGGACGAGCTTCAGCGAGATCTCCCCGGGTGCCTGCGCCATGAAGTAGCCGCCGGCTTTCCCCCGAACCGAATCGACCAGGCCGCCCTTCCGGAGCTTCATGAGGAGCTTGCCGACGTACTCGACGGAGAGCCCTTCCTGCATGGCGATCTCGCTGATCGGGAGCGGGCTCTCGCCGGCATCGCGGGCCACCTGGATCAGGCAGCGCAGCCCGTACTCCTCCTGGGAAGAGATCTTCATGGCCCCTGTTCTCTTTTAACCAGACAGAATAGTCAAGATTTGGGTGCGACCGCCCATTCCGCAGCAGGCGACTCGGGCGGGGCGAAAGCGGTAGGATGTGCGCGGCGGACCGGACCGCGCCGCCCGGAGGTTCTCTCATGCGCCGAGCAGCCGTTCTGCTGATCCTCTTCCTCGCAGCCCCGGTATTCTCCCAGGATGCAGAGCTGCCCTATCCGAAGGGCAACACCGCACAGGAGCGCGAGGGGCTCAAGTTCAAGCTCGTCATCCCCGACGACTACGACCCGGCGAAAGAGTGGTCGTTGATCGTGATCCTGCACGGCGCCGGCGGGAGCCACGATAACATGGCGTTGTCGCTCACACCGCTCGTGAAGGACGGTTTCATTGTCTGCGCGCCGAAATCTCCCGGCCCGACCTGGGACGCGGGCGAAGTGGCCGTCGTGCGCAAGATCGTGAAACATCTGCTCGAGGTGCTCTCCATCGGGGAGAAGCGGCTGCACGGTCTGGGCTTCAGCAACGGCGGCTGGAACCTGGCCCCGCTGGTGTTCTCCGAAGATCTGCCTTTTGCCTCCGGGTGCTGGATGGCCGCCGGCTTCAACGGGGGCAAGGTGCCCCGCCGTGCGAAGAGGGAGTTCGGCGCCATCGCCCTCGCCGGGGAGCAGGACGGGAACGCCCGCGCCGCGAAGGCCACGGTGGATCTCCTCCATGAGAAGGTCCGCAACGTCGAGTACCACCTCCAGCCGAACCTCGGTCACAAGTGGACCCGTGAACTCGAGCCCTACTACTGGTGGTGGGTGAAGGTCATGGACGGCCGCTTCACCCCCGGCGACGACATGTCCTTTGAGTGGGGCGGCGATGTCGAGGCGGCGAAGGAGAAGATGGCCGCGGAGAAACTCGGCGGCTTCGTCTGGTTCTACTCCGAGAAAGACGATGCCGGGAGCGAGCAGGCGAAACGGCTCCAGCACGAAGTCTTCTTCGACCCCCTCGTCCGGAAGTACGGCAATCAACTCGTCCCGCTCCGCCTGAAACGCGAGGAGCACGAGGAGCTGTTCCAGTCCTTCAAGTTCAAGAGCACACCGGCCATCGCGGTGCTCAAGAAGGACTTCAGGAAGTCGAAGACCTTCGAGGGCAGGAAGATCAAGCGAACCTCGCTCGCGAAGCAACTCCGAAAGTACGCGAAAGACAAGTCTTTCCCGGACTACCTGAAGTAGGAGCGCCGGGTCGACCGGGCCACCTTCGCGTTCCGATCCGCCGGCGGCGATCAGCGACGATCGGCCACCCAGGAAAGCGCCTCTTCCGTGCCGTACCGCTCGAGATAGGCCAGGCAGCGTTCGCGATCTTCCCCGGGAAGCCGGTCGGTGGCCATGAGGTGGTCGAGGATCTCCGTCATTCTGACTGTCGGGATCACCGGGACGCCGGTCAACTCGGTGAACCGCTCGATGGCGTTGCCGCCGTCCGGCTTCGTCTCCTGGCGATCCACGGCGACGGACAGGGCGGGGAAGGTCACGTCCGGCACCAGGCCCTGCAGCAACTTGACTGATTCCATCTTCGTGGCGCCGTCGGTGATCACGTCGTCCACGATGACGATGCGCTCTCCGCCCTCCGGACGGTACCCGACGAGGATCTTCGCCACACCGGCGGAGGCGGCCTCTTCGCCGTGCGTCTTCTGCTCCTTGCGGTCGAACAGGTAGCCCTTGTTCAGCCCGCGCGCGGCCATGGCCATCACGGTCGCCACGCTGATGGAGATGCCCTTGTAGGCGGGCCCGAAGACGCAATCGAAACCGTCTTCACCGACGCCGTCGATGATGCTGCCCGCGAACGCGGAGCCGAGGGCGGTGATGCCCCGGCCGTCCCGAATGAGCCCGGTGTTCACGAACGTCGGCGAGAGCCGCCCGCTCTTCAGCGTGAACTCCCCCAGCTTGAACGCTCCGCAGTCCACGAGAAGGTCGATGAGCCGCCGCTTGTAATCCTGCACGAGAGTCTCCCTCCATCTGACGTTTCACATGACCGGACCCATCCTATGCGGCCGGCCGCCTCGGGACCGCCATTTCGGGCAGGGTGAACGGAGACCTGCGAAGGCGGTCGCTCCTGGCCTTCGAGGGTGAGGCCGCCCGCGGGGGATCCGCAGGCCGGGTTGACCCTTCAGGCGCGAGCGGAGAGTTGGATGGCGCTCACCTCCGCCGCGGGGCCGGCCAGCCCACCGGTGGCGGGAGAAACCGCGTGTCGGATATAACGGGGCCATGACCCAGAGAAGGAAGTGCCTCCCGAGAGTGGTGATCGTCGCGGTGTCGCTCATCCTGTTCTCCTGCTTCTCCTCCGGGGATCCGGCTGATGATCAGGTTTCCAAGGAGGCCATCTACGGGCTTCTCGGGGAACTGGCTCGCAACAGCAAGGACCTCGTGGCCATCGCCGCCGACCGCATGCGGAGTACGACCGACGATCCGGGGATTCAGCGCCACGCGATTCAATGGCAGCTCTCCGTCGTCGAGTCCACCCGCTACGCCCGGGGCCTGCCCGATGCCCGCGCCGGCGTGCTCGAACTCTGGACGCGCGCGCACCAGATGAACAAGACGATGGCCGGGCCGTTCGGAGAGGACTTCTTCGGCGATCAGCAGGCCGTCGCCGTGGAAGCGACGAAGCAGATCGTGGAGATGGCCAATCAGATCGGGAGGCGGATGCTCGGCGAAGCGAAGTATGAAAAGGTTCTGGTTCAGCTCAAGGAGTTCGCGGGCGCTCACGCCATCGACACGGAGATCTCGATGGGAAGAGTCGGCTCCTCCGGCTTTCTGACCGGAGAGGGTTCCGCCGTGGCGTGGGTACTCTCCTTACCCATGAAGCCCTTCGAACTCGGCGAAGGCGTGGGGGAGACCGCTCACTCCATCCAGAATGTGGCCTTCGCGACCGAGCGCGCCATCGATGTCATCGACGACATGCCCCAGGAGGTCAAGCTCCAGATGGATCTCCTCCTGCTCGACCTCGAACGAGCGAAGGTCATTACCGGCGCGATCGATGACCTGAACCGGATCACCACGAGCATCGAGGGGTTCGAGCAGACCGCGGCCACGCTGCCGGCGGACGTTCGCAGGGAAGTGAGCGTCGTCCTCGATCAGATCGACACGAAACAGGAGGACCTCCGGAAGACCCTCGAGCACGCCAGGGGACTCGTTGCCGAGACGAACGAGGTGGTCAGCGGCGCGAAGCAGGCCATCTTCGAGGTCAACGGCGCCGTGGCGAAGACGAAGGAGACCGCCGAAGCGCTCGAGCCGGTCCTGGTCAACCTGACCGCCGCGGGAGAAGCCTGGGAGGACACCGCGAATGCGATCACGCGCTTCATGGAAACCGTGAGTCCACCCCACGAGGAGAAGAAGGCCCCGCCGGCCCCCGCGCCGAAGCCCGTACCGGCGGCAGCGCCGGAGTCGAGCGGCGAGTCCGCCGAGTCGGTTTCCGTCATCGTGGAAATCGGAGACTCCGCCGAGAAGCTGACCGTCACCGCCGTGGAACTTCGCGCCCTGACCGAAAACCTGCAGGAGATCATCGCATCCGACGACCTGACCAGGCGTCTCGAGGACGTGGACGGCCTGGCCTCCGGCACGGTGGACCACATCACCTGGCGGGCGATCCAGCTCTTCGCCGTCTTCTTCGGCCTGCTCTTCGCCTACAAGTTCGCGGCGATGAAGTTCCTGAAAGCGCCTACTCCCCGTCGGGCCGGGTGAGCAGCGAATTCAGGTGGGCGGTGATGCGATTGGCGACCTGCACTTCGAGCTTCGGGGAGGTCGCGTGGAGTCCGAGCTTGAACTCCGCCCAGTTCTCGAACCCTTCGCGCTTCGCCGCATCGTTTTTCATCTTGGCCAGGTGGCTGGTGAACAGGGGGCCGATCTCATCGTGCTTCCTGGTGATACTGGTCAGGAGGTGGCTGACCACGGTCCGGATCGTCGCCCGGTCGATCCTGGAGACCTCTGCCTCCTCTTCGCCGAAGAGCGGTCCGCACGAGGCCACCAGGAGCAGGAGGATCGGGATCAGTCGTTTCATGCTCCACCTCCGGCAGCGACTCTCGCGAAGAGGTCTTCGGTGGCCGCCACCGCCTTCCGGATCACCTCTGCCTCGTCCACCACTTCTACCATTCGGTCGTGCATCAGCACCTCTCCATCACAGATCGTCGTATGCACGGAGCTCGCATTCGCCGCATAGACCAGGTTGCTGACCGGGTCGTGGACCGGCTGGGTCGCCGGCGCTCCCAGATCCACCAGCATGAGGTCCGCGGGGGCGCCGGGTTCGATCCGGCCGGAGCCGAGATCGAAGGCCTCCGCCGGGGCGACGGTGGCGAGGTCGAGTGCTTCCCGCGCCGGCAGACAGGTGGGATCGCCGGAGTTGTGCTTCTGGATCAGCGCGACGATCTTCATCTCCTCGATCATGTCGAGGTTGTTGTTGCTGCCCGCACCGTCGGTGCCGAGGGCCACCCGCAAGCCGGCTTCCCGCGCTGCTCGATAGGGGAAGATCCCACCCACCGCGAGCTTCAGGTTGGAAATCGGGTTCGTCACCACGGTCGCCCCGGCGTCGGCGAGCATCTTCCGCTCCTCCTCTTCGAGAAAGATGCCGTGGGCCGCCACGAGGTTCGGGCCGACCAGACCCAGGCGATCGAGCAGCCGCGCCGGCGTCGTCCCGTGGAGCTTCCGGCAGTCCTCCACCTCGCCCCTCGTCTCCGAGAGGTGAATGTGAACGATCAGATCCTCCCGCGCGGCGAGTTCCCCGATCCACCGCAGGCTCTCGTTGCTGACGGTGTAGATGGCATGCGGGCCGAGGGCCATCTTCACCCGCGAACCGAACTTGTCGCGCTCCGCCAGGCGAGCGAGGGTGCGGTCGCACTGTTTCTTCGCCTTGGCCCTGTCGCCGAGATCGATGAAGACCGACGCGATATGCCCCTTCATGCCCATGTCCCGCACTGCCCGCGCGACGCCGTCCCGGTGCCAGTACATGTCGGCGAGCCAGGTGGTGCCGCCTTTCAGCATCTCGAGCAGCGCCAGGCGTGTGGCGTGGTAGACGGTCTCCTCGGTGAGCATCAGCTCCGCCGGCCAGATCTTCGTCTGCAGCCACTCCATCAGCGGCAGGTCGTCGCCGTAGCCGCGGAAGATGGTCATGCCGGCGTGGGTGTGGGCGTTTTTCAGGGACGGGAAGGCGTAGAGCCCGGCGGCCTCGATAACGCGATCGGCCGGGAGATCCTCACCCAGACTCCTGATCCTGCCGCCTTCGACATGGATGGTCCGCGGCGCACCGTCGATGATCGCGCCGCGAATGGACAGGCTCGTCACGACTGCTCCTCCTCGCGGTGCAGGCGAATGATCCCGGCCAGGATCGCATGACCGCGCTCGTGGTTTTTCTCGAGCTGCCGCTCGTAGGCCTCGCAGGTGAGCGGCTCGGCGTCGAGGCCGTTCGCGAGGTTGTCCACCACTCCGAGCATGGCGTAGTTCATGTTCCGTTCGACGAAAAGGGTGGCTTCGGACGCCGCGGTCATCCCGATCACGTCACCGTGGGGGGCCAGCCAGCGCACCTCGGCCGGGGTCTCGAAGCGCGGCCCGCGGGTCTCGACGTAGACGCCACCATCCCGAACCTCTCCTTCCGTTCCGCGGGCCGCGGCGAGCAGCAGTGCGCGGAGTTCCGCCGAGAGTGTCGGCACGATATGCAGCCGTTCATCCTCGGCGAAAGTCGGCGGGGGATAGGCGGAGAGGTAGTCGTCGGAAACCACCACCACACCCGGTTTCAGGTCCACCGAAAGCGAGCCGACGGAGTTCAGGCCCACGACGTCCGTGATGCCGAGCTTCTCGAACGCCAGGACATGGGCGTGGTGGGGGATGCGGTGTGGTGGGTGGTACACGCCGTGTCCGTGCCGGAGCAGGTACGCGTATCCGTCGCCGGCGAGGAGCGTGACGGTGCCGTGCAGAGTTGCGACCTCCGTCTCCACCGCGTCCGAAAGGTCCGCGCCTTCGAGGAATCCGCTGCCGCCGATGATGCCGAGTGTCTTTCCCATCGTGGCAGAGTGTACCTCAACGGAGCCCGGCAGCGCCGAAAGTGACGTACTCCCCGTCCGTTTCCAATCAGCCCCTAATCCCCCGCGTAACCCTCCGGATTCGACACCTGCCAGCGCCAGGCATCCGCGGTCATGTCCTCGAGGGTGAGGGTCGCCTGCCAGCCGAGTTCCCGCTCCGCGCGAGACGGATCGGCGAAGCACTCCGCCACGTCTCCCGGACGCCGAGCGACGATTTCGTGGGGGATCTCCCGCCCCACGGCCTTTTCCGCCGCGGCCACGACCTCGAGCACGCTGGCGCCCTCTCCGGTGCCGAGATTGATCGCCCGCGCACCGGTGATGCCCTCGATGGATCCGAGTGCCGCCAGGTGCCCCTTCGCCAGATCGACCACGTGGATGTAATCCCGCACGCCGGTGCCGTCCCTGGTCTGGTAGTCGCCACCGAACACGGACAGCTTCTTCAGGCGGCCCACCGCTACCTGCATGACGTAGGGCATCAGGTTGTTCGGGATGCCACGCGGGTCCTCGCCGATCATTCCGCTTACGTGCGCACCGACCGGGTTGAAGTAGCGTAGCAGGACCATGCGCCAATGCGGCTCCGCCGCCGCCAGATCACGCAGGATCTCCTCGATGAAGAGCTTGGTGCGCCCGTAGGGATTCGTCGCGGAGAGCGGAAAGTCCTCCGTGATGGGTACGCTGGCCGGATCGCCGTAGACCGTGGCGGAGGAGGAGAAGATCAGGTCGTGGACACCGTGCCGCCGCATCGTCTCGAGGAGCACCAGCGTCCCGGTGATGTTGTTCCCGTAGTAGTCGAGGGGGATCTCGGTCGATTCGCCCACGGCCTTCAACCCCGCGAAGTGGATGACGGCATCGACGGACGCCGCCTTGAACACATCGTCGAGCGCCGGAGCGTCGCGCAGGTCCACCTCGTGAAATGCGAGGTCCCGCCCGGTGATTTCCCGCACGCGATCGAGGGATCGGACCGAGCTGTTCATGAGGTTGTCGACGACCACGACGTCGTGGCCGGCCACGAGAAGTTCCACCGCGGTGTGGCTGCCGATGTAGCCCGCGCCGCCGGTCAGGAGGATGCGCTTTCCCATGCCCGGATTATCGGCTGACGAATGGTGCGGGCTGCACAACATTGTCCGTGGCGGGTATCCTCGTGCCGGGGAGAGATGGAGGATCGATGACCGCAGCATGGATCGCCGCGGTCTCGACCGTGGTGGCGAGGTGTACGGATGGGCCGATCGGAGGGAGCGAGGCTGAGTCGCGGGAAGAAGCTGAGGTTCGCTGTTCTGGCGGCACTCCTCGGTCTCCTGGCGCTCGAGGGCGCGGCGCGGCTGGTCGATTGGAAGACCGGTTTTCATGGCAAGGTGCTGCGTGCGCTGGACCGGATCGAGCCGCAGAGCGGGCCGATTCCGATGCGGGACAGCCTCGACTGGCCGGAGGGTTGGTTGCAGGTACGAAGCGCCTTCGGCGAGGAGCCGCTCGATCAGCCGTACGTGCTCGGCGGGGAGCTGGTTCCGGGCGGGATGGTGGTGCCGGCCACGGTACCGTACGGGACCGAGGAGGCTCGGGAAGACCCCCGTCGGAAAGTCTTCGTCGTGGGTGGCTCGGCGGCCTTCGGTTTTCCGGCTGCCTATTCCGAGAGCTTCGCCGCAGTGCTCGCGGAGCGCGTTGACCGTGACCGCTACCTCGTGCTGAACGCGAGTCGCGTGGGCTGGTCCTCGGGACACCTCGTCCCGGTGGTCGATCGGATCGCCAGGGGGTTCTCCCCCGCGGTGGTGATCCTCTACCTGGGCAACAACGAATGGTCTCGCTTCTCGCTGAACGACGAGGTGGGAGTCAGTCCGCTGCTCCTGCGAATCTATCGCCGGCTTTCACCGAGCCGCCTTCTCTCCCTCGGGATCTACTGGCGCGTCAAGACCTGGGAGCAGCGCCAGGGGACCGCCCGGGCACAGGGGGGGGATGGCGGCTACGTCAATCACCGGGAGTTGGTGGGCTACGAGTATGCGCTCAGGCATCCCGCTCCCGACTTCAACGGTGCGCGGTGGGAAGAGGCACGGGAGGCGTTTCTCGACAATTTCGAAATAAACCTCCGCGTGATGGTCAGGAAGTCGAGCTCCGCCGGTGCGAAGGTGCTCCTCTGCACCGTGCCGTTTCGATTTCGGCTGTCGCCGGCGTGGAAGCAACGCCAACCCCTGTCCTACGATCCGGCGAATCGCGGGCGCGTGGCCGCGGCTCTGGAGAGCGCGACGACCAGCCTGCGGCGAGGGGATCCGGCCTCGGCGATCGCGACCCTCGATGGCGCGCTGGCCGTGGAACCGAAAGCACCCCTGTTGCGATATGTGAAGGCGTCGGCGCTGGAGCGTTCCGGCCGGCTTGAGGAGGCGGAGCGTTGGTATGCGAGAGCACGCGACGCGATGGTCGGGAACCTCGGCGCCAGCACGAGCATCAATGATCGCATTCGCGAGGTCGCCCGGGAGGAGCGCGCGACCCTGGTGGACCTCGAGGCTGCGTTCGATCGGTACCAGAGTGCCCGGGGCGCCCACTTCAACGAGGGGCTGATCGGGGATGACTGTCATCCGTCCCCGGAAGGCCAGCGGGTGATCGCGGAGGCTCTCTCCCGTCACTTCGAGTAGCGGACCTGCGGACGGAGTTCGTCGGCCCGGTCCGGCGCTGACCCACCGGGTGCTCCGAGGGAGCCGGGTGAAATGATCCTGCCCCCGGGTCTCAGGTCTCAGGATTCCGTCTCGGGATTCCGCTCACTTCAGCAGCGACACCCGCCTGACCTCGAGGGGGACCCGCTGTGCCCACAGTCCCATCGACCCGGTCAGCGCGTCGTCCGCCAGGCCGGACACGGTGAGGATCTCCGTCCCATCCACCGAGGCCTTCAGGGAACCTCCGTTCACCTCGATCCGGAGCGTGTGCCACTCCCTTGGTGAGAAGCCCGGGATCACCGAGTACGGCGTCTTTTTCTGCATCCTCACCGCATTGTCGGCCTGCCTGACGAGCGCAAAGCCGTCGGAGAGGAAGGCGATCGCATAGGCATCGGGGCCGGCCATGCTCAGCAGTACGCCGATGAGATTGCCTCCTTCCAATGCGCCGCCGGCGCGCAGTTCGATCTCAATCGTGGCGGGCGACGAAAGCTGGGTGTTGCACTCCACGAAGGAGGGGTCGCTGCCGGGGCGGGCCACGATCGCGCCGTTCGCCGTCTTCCAGATCCGCGCATCCACGAACCACCCGTTCAGGTCCTTCCCGTTGAAGAGCTCCGTTCGATTGCTCGCGGGCGCTTCACTGGAATCACCCTGCGCGGCTCCCGCTTCCGGGGGAAGTTCCCTGAGTCTCTTTTCAGCTTCCGCGTGCGCCGGAGAGACCGCGAGGATCCGCCGCAGGCACCGCCTCGCGAGTGCGGGGTCCTTCCCGCGAGCCCCGGCCTCGAGTTCGAGCAACCGGCCGATGAACCGATGGAGCACCTCTCGCAGTTCGAGGCGCGGGCGATCCGACTTGCGATAGAGCTTCCGGGCCTTCGCCACCGCCGCCCGCCCGGCCCTGGTAAGTCCGGCGTCACCCTCACGGTCGAGACAATCGTCGAGGAGGGACATCGCCAGATCGTGATCTCCCCGGGCAAGCTCCGCCTCCGCCAGACCGAGCAGAGCCGGCACGTAGCCGGTCTGCTCGATGAGGGCCGTCTCGAAGATCCGGCGAGCCGCATCGATCTCCCCGGCGGAGACGAGTTCCGTGCCCTGATCGACCAGGAGCTGCGCCGCGGCCTCGTCGGCGCCGGTTTCCGGCAGGTCGAGCGCGATGATCAGGCTCAGGACGAGGATCGCGATGCCGGCCCGCCTCATCGGAGCACCTCCGCCGCTCTGAACTCCGCCACGGCCTGGGTGATGTGCACCCCGATGATTCCCGCCGCCGGCGCGCTCGCGGGCGGTCGATGGGTGAAGATCTCCTCGCCGTCGAGCCGGATCGTCAGTCCCCTCCGGCTCACTTCGAGTTCGTAGCGGTGCCACTTCCTCGGGTCGAAGTTGCTCAGGAGTTTGTTCCTCGGAGTCTCCAGGTTGCCTCCCTGAAGACGCGACAGGAAGAGGTCGTCGTTCTGGTCGACCATGACCCCGTAGTTGCTTCCGCCCACCTCGGGGTTGCCGTAGAGGATGCCGATCTGCCAGCTCGGATCGTGCGTGGAGACGAGGCGCATCTCCCACCGGATCGTGAGGTTGCCGCGGAATGGTCGCCCGAGCACCCAGCCGACGGACGTGCCTTTCGGAATGTCGCCGCGGAGCACGCCGCTCTTGCAGTTCCACTTCGGAGCATGGTGACCGAACTCGAAGTTCGCGAGATCGTCTTCTTCGATCAGTTCCTCCGGCCCCCCGAAGCTCACGGCGCGAACGCCTCCGAGTTTCTTCATCGATTTGCCCGCGGCGGAGTTGTTCGGTTCCAGCGCCAGGGCGAATTCGAGTGCCCGCCTGGCCCATCGCGGCCGCCTGGTCCGGTACTTCCGCCCATAGGAGACGCAGGCCTTCACAAACTCGTTTTCGGCTCGCTCCAGGTCGGCGTAGCCCCCGCCGAGTTCCTGGATGGCCCTGCTCGCGTTCCCGGCTGCCTTTCGCTGGCGGGAGTTCGGCTTCCGGACCTCACCGAACTGGTCCTTGCAGGTGATGTAGGCCAGCATGGCCTCGTCGTTCTCGCCCAGTTTCTCCAGAGCCTCCCCGAGACCGAACGCCGCCTCCGGATGCGGCGTGAACTCCAGCAGGGACTCGCGATAGAGGGCCGCGGCTTTCTCGTAGCTCTCTTCCCGGAACGCCGTCCGGCCCCTGGCGCAGAGCTTGTCCGCGACGACCTTGCTTCCCGGCTGCCCCATGATCGGCGAAAGGGCGATCACCACCACCGTCAACAGAACTGCCCCCGATATCAGGCCTTGTTTCCTCTGCATGGACATGCTCTCCAGACGAGCCCAGAATGGAGGGGCGGCCTCCGTGCCGTCCGCCGGAACCGGACGGCAACCGACATCCCTGCGACCCTCCCAGTCTACTCGAGACATGCGCCGACTTTCCCATGAGCGCCGAGGGTGGATCCCCGACCAGGACGGGAACCGTACAAGAGATACGGCGTCACCGCACCGCGCACCATGCTGCGGCGCCTCTGGCGGCAGTGGAATTCCCGGTGCCGCAGGGGGATTTGTGGGATCGGGAGGGACTCCTCACCACTGTCAACGCCGGGATGCGCCGGGCCCTGAACCCCCTTTTTCCGGTCAGGTCCGCCGTCGCCTCTGCTTCGCCGCCCGCACCAGCACGGAGAGGGCGTCGGAACTTCGCTCGTAGTCCTCGTTCGCCAGCGCGGCGATGACCGAAGCCACCGGGGGGGAGATCGGTGAGCGGGCCAGCCGGGCCATGTCCACGTAGGTCTCGGCCTGGGGCGGCTTTCCGGTGGCGACTTCATAGAGCGTTCGACCGGCCATCGCCGCGGAGATCGCGGGGGAGGGGATCAGCGCCTCGCCCTGGTCGGTGTTGCGGAAGACGCGCGGCGGCAGGTAGGAGGGCACGTGCGGGAACCGCGTGCCATCGCCGTTCAACGGCACGCAGGCGCCGGCGTCGAGGAGGCGGATCCGTCGCTGTGGCCGCCCGACCACACGGAGATTTCCGGGGCGCAGGTCGGCGTAGATGAAGCCGCGTCGCTCGAGGTCGGTGAGCGCCTGCAGCAGTCCCACCGTGATCCGGTCGAGAGTCGAGCGCAGCGCACTCTTGTCCACCCCGCCCCGATGCACCCGGCAGAGCCAGAGATCGAGGTCCTGCCCGGGCAGACGCTCCATCACCAGGCAGGGCTCCGGCTCGGCGAATGCTCCTCCGCGCGCGGCGACGAGCAGGGGGTTCGTGAACAGCGCCAGTTTTCTGAACTCGGGCAGGAAGGGACAGCCCGCGTCGCGGATCAGCCCGGCCTCGCCGGACAGGTTGGCCCGCCGCTCCTTCAGCATCTTCGCGCTGATGCGAATTGGCTTCTGCCATGGCTGCAGAGCGATTTTTCCCACCAGGCGCGCTTCGGGATCGCGATCGTCCGAAACGGTGAAGATCGCCCCTTCGCCGCCGACCGCGAGGAGGCGCAGAAGCCGGAAGCGTCGGCTCATCCCGACTCCGCGGAGACTGAGGAGCGCGTCGAACAGCCGCGCTTCCCCCCGGGCTCGCAACCGCCGGCCGATTCGCAATTCCCGCTCGGTCGCGGGCATGGCCGGGCTCTCCATCACGAACACGTGTGCGACATCAGCGTCGCCTGCTCCCAGGGAGACAAGCCTTCGAGATCGCCGTGCGTTTCGAGGAGTTCGATGGCCCGGTCGAGGACGGCGAGGAGGCCCGGGTCGCGACGTTCCCGGGCGTAGATCTGCCGGCGGAGGCGCAACGCGCGGAGCGCCGTTTCCGGATCCTCGTCGGTCAGCGTGCCGAGAATGTCGCGAGCGGTGCGGACGTCGGTGTTCAGTTCGCCGGGCTCCGTCGCTCCCGGCGTGCGAGGTATCGTCAGGTGCAGCGTCTTCGTGAGCGGCCCGCCGACTCCCGGGATCCGGACGGTGATCTTTCCGACCGGCGTCACATCGGCGGTGGTCTCCTGGCAGCGCACCTCGAAGAGCAGGGTGTAGCCGCGGCCGGCCTCGATCGTGCCGAGGTCCGTGGCGAAGTGGATGCCGTCCGGAAAAGCGGGCTCCGGATAGCGCACGCGGGCGGGCCGGTATCGGAACGCTTCGCCGCCGGTCACGCCCGCGGCCAGCTCGAACTCCACCAGGCACCGCGTGGCCACCACCTTCTGCGCCACCTCGGCCACGCGCTCGAAAGCCGAACCGATCGTGTCCTTCCGGACGCTCTTCACCGTTCCGCCACGCTTGCCGGCGAACCGCTCCGACAGTTCGACCATGTCCGCGTCCACGCCGAACGCGAGCGCATGCAGGTCGGTGCTGACCTTGCCGAGCATCTCCGCGGTCTTCGCAAACCCCTCGGTGTCCTGGGCCTTGCCGTCGGTGAGCAGGTAGACCCGGACCGGCATGTTCCTTTTTTGCTTTCGCTGGTCGAACGCGATGCGACCGGCCTTGCCGAGCGCCCCGGGACTGTCCGTGTAATCGCCGAAACAGAGCGGGTGGTCCTCGATCGTGGCGAAGAGTTCGTCCTCGTCCACCTCCCAGGCCGACTCGCCTTTCAGAATGACTTCGGAGCCGCGGGAGTAGATCACGACGCTGACCAGCACTTCCGCGGCGCCGGTGCCCTTGAGATCCCGGAACATCCGCCGCACCGCATCCTTCATGACCGGGTACTTGTCCGGCTTGTCCATGCTCTTGCTGAGATCGAGAGCCAGGATCACGTGCGCCACCGGGCCGGCGGCCGGATCGACGATCGGTTCGCCAACGGCCTTGATCTCGAGCAGCACCCCCATGACCGGCGGGTCATCAGCCGGAACGGTGGCGTACTCGCGGGAGGCGCTGAGTTCGAGTTCGGTTTCCCTTTCCGTGACCGGGATCGCAAGGGGGGGCGGGGCCGGGGCGACCGGAGCGATGGGAGCGACAGGGAGGACCGGCGGCGCAATGGGCATCCGGGGCGCGGGGGCCACCCGGCGGGCGGGGATGGGGGCGGGTTGCGGTGGTTCCACGACCGGCACCGCCATGACCGGGCCGTCCGCTGCCGGAACGTCATCGACCGGAACCACGGGGGCGATCGCGATTGTGGACATCGGCGGAAGGGGGATCGCGGTCGGCGGCGCCTCCCCGGGCGGAGGGACCTCCTCCGGGGACCCGGCGAGCCACTCGTCCGTGGACTCGAGGTCATCGAAGTCGAGGTTCTCCGGTTCCGCAGTCTCGATCTCCGCTCCGCACTTCGCACACCATTTCCAGCCTTCGGAAACGGGTGCGCCGCACTCCGGGCAGTCCCTCATGGTGTGCCTCCTTCGGCCCGATCCTACCTTCGAACCCGGATCGTCGCCACCAGTCCGGTTCGTGGGGATCGGCGGCGCGTCACCTGGCACCGCTCACGACAGGATGTCGGCGATGCGGCTCGTCAGTTCCTTCGCGGTGAACGGCTTTTCGAGGAGCGGTCCGTCCCGGTCCAGGGTGCCCCGGTGATCGATGACGTCGCCGGCGTATCCCGACATGAACAACACCGGGAGACCCGGCCTCCTCCGCTGCAACTCTTCCGCGATTTCCGGACCGTCCGGCCCGGGCAACACCACGTCGGAGAGCAGCAGATCGATCGTGCCGTCGTACTCGCTGCTGACCTGAAAGGCCTGCTCCGCGTTTCCGGCGACGAGCACGGTGAGACCCTCCATTTCCAGGATCTCCGACACCAGTTCGCGCACGGCCGGCTCATCCTCGACCACGAGGATCGTACCGGTCATGGCCTGCCAATGGTGCGCGTCTCCCGCCTTCGCCGATCCGGTGGCAGCTTCGTCCGTCCCCGGCAGGAAGACGGTCAGGGTCGCCCCCTTTCCCGGACTGCTGAGCACTCGGGCGCATCCGCCGCTCTGCTTCGCGATGCCATACACCGTGGACAGCCCGAGCCCGGTCCCGCGGTCCCGTTCCTTCGTGGTGAAGAACGGCTCGAACGCCCGGGCCATCACTTCGGGCTCCATGCCGAGCCCGGTGTCCTCGACATCGAGTCGGACGTAGTCGCCGGCCCTGACGCCGAGACGCGCCGCGACATCCGGGTCTCCCAGTTGCTCGTATCGGGTACGAATGGTCAGCGTGCCACCTCCCGGCATCGCGTCGCGGGCGTTGACCACCAGGTTCATCACGATCTGTTCGACCTGACCACGATCCGCAAAGACGTGCGCCAGGCCGATCCCGGGGTCGATCACCAGGTCGATGTCCTCGCCGATGAGCCTCCGGAGCATCGGCTCGAGCCCGGATACCACTCCGTTCAGATCCAGCGCCTCGGCGTGGAGAATCTGCTTCCGACTGAACGCCAGAAGCTGGCGGGTGAGGCTGGCCGCGCGCATGCTGGCTTCGTGGATGCCGTCGATGCGGCACCGGAGCGGGTCGTCCTCATCCACCTCGCCCTGGAGCATCTCGGAGTAACCCCCGATGGCGGTCAGCAGGTTGTTGAAGTCGTGGGCCACACCCCCGGCGAGTCTCCCCAAAGCCTCGAGTTTCTGGGATTGACGGAGCTGGTCCTCCAGTTTGCTGCGCTCCGTGATGTCCTCCACGATCATCTCCCAGCCCTCCGGCAGGCCGTTGTCGCCGCGGAGCACGCGACCGCTGGTGCGCACCTCGATGGGGGTTCCGTCCTTCTTCTTCCAGAGCACGTGGACCCCGTTGATGACCTCCCGGTTCCAGACCCTGGCGATGAGTTCGGTGCGATCGGCGGGGTTCTGGTAGATGTCGCGGGCGATGTTCGCGGTCAGGAGTTCCTCCCGCGATTCGTAGCCGAGCATGCGAACGAGGGCCGGATTCACCTCGAGGAAATGCCCCTCCGGGTTGGAACGATAGATGCCGTAGACGGCGTTGCGGATCAGGGAGCGGTAGTTCCCCTCGGACCGTCGAAGCGCCTGTTCGGTTTCCTTCTGCTCGCTGATGTCGAGGGCGGTGAACACCATCGCCGCCATCGGATCCTCCGGGTCGATGGCGGCGGAGCTCAGGAAAATGGGTCGAATGGTCCCGTCCCGGTGCATCCACCTGGTCTCGACCGAACCGATCCCGGAACGGGCGACATCCGCGTGCTTCAGCCGGCCGACGCGCCGGAACTCCTCGTCGGAGGGATAGAGGATCCGCGCACTCTGCCCGCGAAGCTCGGCCTCCGATCGCCCGGTCAGGCGAAGCATCTCCCCATTCACCCAACCGAGAATTCGATTCTCCACCAGCCCGATCCCGATCGGCGCGGCGCGGGACAGCGAGGACATCGTCGCCTCGCACTGTGCCAACCGCTCTTTCGTTTCGAGCAGTTGCGCGGAGCGCTCCTCGAGTGCACGCTCCAGTTCTTCGATGCGTCGCGCGAGCGCCATCGAGGTCAATCCATCGTCCTGCATAACCGCTCCCAACCGGAATCCGGAGAATCCGGGATTCCACCCACCCACTATCGGTAATAGAGAGCCTCATGGTCTGTCAATTCTCCTCGGAGCAGCCGTCTGCGGAGGAGATCCACGTCTACCTCGCGAGGTTCGCCGGTCAGGGAGGGAGTCTTCGGGGCCCCGGAACCATCCATCCGGGGATCGAAGACGAGCAGCAGCATCAGGACGAGCACGAACGCGACGGCCAGGATCAGGAGGCGGTCCGTGGTTTTCACCGGGCGGCCTCCTTCCCGATGCAGCGGTTGCAGTGCAGGCAGTCCAGGTCGATCTTCGTGCGGACCCCGAGGTCGCAGCGACGGTACTCCTTCTTGCGCGCCAGGCGGTCGAGCAGCGCCACCCGGTTGCCGAGAGAGAGGAACGCGCCGACGGGGCAGAGGTAGCGGCACCAGAAACGGAAGTGGAAAAGCGAGAGGAAGAGTACCGAGCCGATCAGGACCCGGAGCAGGATGTCCGCCTTGAAGGAGAAGGCGACGGCCAGCGGGTCGTAGTCGAGGATCCGCCTCGAACCGGAGAGCAGCGCCAGAGTCGCGGTGACGGCGAGGGCGGCCACCCTGGTGAAACGGGCCATTCGGTCGATCGCCGGGGTGACCCGTTGCATCGGGCCGAGCCGCGAGAGAAGCTCCTGGGCCGCCCCGAACGGACAGAGCAGGCCGCAGTAGACCGGGCCGAACATCACGGCGAGCAGCACCGCACCCACGGTCAGCAACCACACCGGGAGGTTGCCGGACGGCGGCAGCGTGAGTGCCAGCAGATCCACCACTCCGCCGACGGAGAGTTGCAGGTTTTCGGCCAGCCCGAGGACCACGAAGACGAGGACGAGAAAGATGAGCCGGAGCCGGGACCCGCCCCGCAGGTAGATCGGGATCGCCGCGAGGAAGAAAGCGAGCACCATGAGGGACTCCGCTCCGAGCGCAAGGGAAGTCGCCGCCGCGGGTGGCGCGGGACGATCCATCAACTCCACCAGCACCCGCTCCTTCGCCCGGTTCACGGTTTCGACCGCCGCCCGGCAGGTGATCGTCGCGCCGGTGATGTTGGCGATTCCCGCGGGGTCTTCCGGGTTCTCCTCCTCGACCAGGCGGAAGGTGAGCCCGGCGCTGCGGCCGGCGAAGCGATCGAGGAAGGCGGGCAGATCCCGGATGTAGGCCGGGGTCTCCTTCGACTCGAGCAGGGCGACCCGTTCGACCGGGCCCGACCGGTCGATGCCGAGCAGGAGGTTCAGCGGGCCGGCGAAACCGTCGGGGCCGTCGATGGCCGCGGCGGTGGCCAGGGTGTGGTTGACCGGCGAACTTCCGGCTTCGTTCCAGCCGTCGTAGTGCAGAAAGGGCGCGTCCACTTCGAGGATCCGGTCCACGCCGACGGTCGCGCGCAGACGGGACGGATCGAGATGGGTGATGGGGCGATCCAGCTCGCGTCGCACCGGCAGGGAGATCGCCGCCGCGGCGACGACGGCGGTGAAGAGCACGAAACCGGTTCGTACGAAGGGGGAGGTGCCGACTCTGCTCCGGATGCGCCGGGTCCACGAGGGGGCGAGCCGATTGATGAGACCACGCTCCACCACCCCTTCGAAGGCGAGCAGCAGAGGGGCGGTGAGCACTGCCAGGGCGAGCACGCCGGCAGCGGCCGAGGTGCCGAACAGCGGGACCAGGAGTACCCCGGCGACGGCTGCGCCGGCCGCGCCGCCGAAGTGGTCGGATGCCTCGAGCAGACCGCCGCTCTCCGCTTCGTAGGCGCCCCCGGATTTCAGGAGTGCCGCGGCCAGCGTGAACGGTGCCCCGAGGAAGAGTCCGCCGACGAGGAAGAGGGCGAGGAACGCGGCCTCCGACGGGGCGGCCTTCGCGAGGATCGGAAGCAGGAAGACGGCGAGGGCGGCGACCACTCCCGACACCCCGGCCGAGAGAGCGGCGCGTCCCGGTCGCCGGGAGACGAGGACTCCGAGCGCCCCCCCGCCGGCCAGCCCGAGCATGAAGAGCGCGTTCGCCAGGCCGACCAGGTGAAACAGCAGCCCGAACCGTTGCTGGAACAGCAGGAGCAGCACGACATCGAGACCGATCGAAGCTCCGCCCACCACCACGAGCAGGTAGCCGCTCGCAAACTGCTTCCGGCGAACCGCTGCCGGTCGTGCGGCGGCGTAACGCGCGCGCACCAGGACGACGATCAACAGGGGCCAGAAGAAGATCAGCACCCCGGCGGAGCGGATCGCGGTGAGCAGCCCGGTCAGGCTCTCGCCCTCCATCCGCGCGAGGACGAGGAGGTTTCGGAAGAAGGTCTGCGGGCGCTCCCTGGTGCTGACGAGATCCCGGCGCTCCTCTGCCCTGATGCCACCGTAGGTTTCACGGACGAACCGCACCCGGCGGGGTTCGAGCAGGAGGTGGAGTCGCTCCGGTTCCAGGCGGGGGGGATCCGGCGCGATGCGTTGAAGCCGCTCGGCGAGGAGGCCGGGGTCGGTCGAGGCCGTCTCGCCCGCGAGAAACCACGAGCGCTCCCCGGGAGAGACCAGCACCCGCGTGAATTCCGTCGAAAGCGTCGCCAGCACCGAGGTCCCGTAGCGGGTCAGCTCGGAGCCGAAGTAGTTCTCGGCGGACGTGATCGCCGTGGCGAACGTTCCTCCCGGCCCGAGGCGGGTCCGGATCCAATCGTAGAATTCCCGCGTGAAAAAGCGTCCGGCGAGAGCGGTGTCCGGATCGCCGACATCCACGACGATCAGGTCGAAGGGGGGCTCGGCCGGGAGTTTTTCGAGGGCGCCGGACACCACCCGCAGCCGATCGTCCTCGAGCGCCTTGCGCTCCTCCTCCGGCATCGCGGCGAGCAGGAAGTCGCGGCCGGCTCTGTCGGGGACGTAGCGGACGAC
Organism: Planctomycetota bacterium; assembly: GCA_024274785.1. Classification (GTDB taxonomy): domain Bacteria; phylum Planctomycetota; class JAJSAM01; order JAJSAM01; family JAJSAM01; genus JAJSAM01. Next base: position 86,299 of record JAJSAM010000035.1, read on the forward strand.
CTCCCGGACCGGGTAGCGCAGGAGCTCCCTTGCCAGCGTGTCGGTTCCGGAGCCGATGAGCAGGGCGCGCTGCGGATGCGTGCCCTGCGTGAGCAGCAGCGCGGCGTCCATCACGGCGGCGTCAAAGGAGGGCCAGGTGGCGAGGATCGAGCCGTTCTCGACGGCGATGGTCCGGTCGTCGATCCGTCCGATCTCGAGCCTCCGGTAGGGCGTTTCGGTCCGGGCGACCGGCTCCGCGCCCGGATAGAGGCTCTGCCATTGACGCCGGGCGAGGCGATCCTCGAGCTGCGCTCCGACGGGGGTGAAGAGCAGCACCAGGGAGCCGGCGAGCAGCATCGCATGGGCCCGGGCGGCGTGTTTCTGCTTCCCGTTCACGGCGGCGGCGAGGCCCGCGAACGCCAGCAGCGCGGTGAGGACCGGCAGCGCGGGCAGGGCGCCGTGTCCGAGCAGCAGGAAGGCGGTGATCGCCGCCGCTCCCAGGGCCGCGCCGGCGCATTCGCAGAGGTAGACGAACGACACCGCCCCCCTGCTCTTCCGATGCCCCCTGCCCTTTCGAAACCACGCCACCGCCAGCGGGAACAGCGCCCCGGTGACGAAGCTCACCGGGGAGTTCGTGAGGAAAGTGGCGAGAAACAGGTCGCGGGTCCCGAAGAGGTCGGTGGGGGCCACGCCGGCCAGCGACCGGAGCTGCCGGATCAGGAGGAGCTGGAAGAGCAGGGCGACCGGGTAGAGCGCGAGCGCACTCGGAAACCACCGATGCCTTCTGCGCAGGCGCAGCGCGACCAGCGCCCCGACCCCGACCCAGAGGAGCCAGGAGGAGAAGAAGATCCCCGCACCCAGTTCGTTCCCCTCGTAGACGACCAGGTATTCGCGGAAGAGAGCGGTCTGCGCCGCGAGGGCGAAGGCGCCCATGAGCGCGAAGATCAGTGCGCGCCTACTCATCCTCTCCGAATACCTGTGCGGTAAAGACCTCGAAGCTCGCGCGGGGGGAGGTGAAGGCGTCGGAGGCCAGCCCGCCCTTTCGCGAGAGGTGGATCAGCGTCTCTTCGAGGTCCCAGCCCTGCTCCGGGGCGACCTGGGGCAGGTAGACGGAGCGCCTTCGCCCGTCATAGGAGAGCAGGATGCCGTGCCTGCCGATCTCGATCTCCCGGAAGGACCCGATCTTCACCGGCGGCGTCAGGACCGAGATCTCGATGTGGATCTTCTCGAGTTCATCCTCCTGGACGCGAGGGAAACGGCGGTCCTCCGCGGCCGAGGAGATGGCGCGTTTCAGAATCGACCTGTAGAGCGGGCGGACCGGGAGGATGTCGCCGATGCATCCGCGCAGGCGGCTGTCGATCGTGAGGGTCACGAAGGACCCCGCGTCCGGGCGGAGGCCTTCGGGGATCGATACGCCCTCTTTCTCCAGGTCGTAGACTTCGCCCTCGCGGATGAATCGCTCCATGCTCTCCCGGGCGATCTCGAGCGCGAACTGCTGCTCCGCTTCGGTGAGTGCGCGGAACTTCGTCTCTTCAGGCGCCTCCCGGGCCGGACCGGTGAAGGCGATTCCGACGTAGGAGACGGAGTTGGTGTAGTCGCCGCCGCCCGCGCCGGAGGTGTCGTAGCCGGTGAGCTTCGCTTCGGTCTCCGGCGGGAGCAGGGAGAGCAGCACGCAGATCGGGGCGAAACCGCAGATGGTGATCCCGGTGTCGCGCTTGAAGTCGACGAAACCGTCGAAGTCGAGATCGAGGAGGTGCTTTGCGGCGCCGAGATCGAGTTTTCTCAGGTTCTCGGCGATGTGGTCGTCAACGGGGAACGGCTGGTAGCCGAACCGGGGGCCGTAGTGGGCGCTGTCGGAGGAAGCGATCACCAGGTCGCCCGGGCGAAGCTCTTTTTTCAGGGCCGCGGCCACCGCGCGGGAGGCTTCCGGACTCGTGCCGACGAGCATCGGAACGAGGAAGAAATCGCCGAGGATCCGCTGCAGGAACGGGAGCTGGATTTCCACCGAGTGCTCGGTCTGGTGGGCGGTGGGATGGACGCTGAACGGGCCGCCGGAAGCAAGGAGTCGGTCCGCCGCGGCCCGGTCGAGCGGGACTTTGCCGAGGGGCGTTTCGTAGTGCGTGACCGCGGGGATGGAGACGCCGTCCACCGCGGCGCGATGGGGAACCGCCAGGATGAAGACCCGGGTGTAGGAACGCCCGCGGATGGCTGCGTAGACCGCGGCCTGCATCGGGCCGGCAAAGTTGTACCCGGCGTGCGGGACGATCAGGGCGGTGGGGGCCCCGCCGTCCCACTTCGGGGCGTTGGCGAGGAGAGAGTCGACCTTCTTCGCCAGCTCTTTCGCGGTGCCCGGGTACCAGCCGCGTCCGGCGAGCGCGGCCTTCCGCACGAGGTGGGGTTCGGGCGCCTCGACCGGTTGCGGGACTGGATTCCCGGTCGGCGGCGGATCCTGGTCGCAGGCCGGCAGGGCCAGCAGGACGAGGAGCAGGGAGATCGATTTCATGGCATTACCCCGCGAGGTCGTTTCTATCTCTCAGGCGCCGCCGGTCGAGGGGCTTCACCGGGATCAGGATCCGCCTCCCGGTCCTGGCAAGCAGGCCGAGGGCGGTGAGCGCGGCGGCGCCGGACAGCGTCAGGGCGGAGAGCAGGAAGCCGCGCCGGGTCGGGCCGTTCATTCAAAGACTCCTTCCGTCGGACGGTCGCAGGAGAGGCAGCGTCCTTCGCGTATCCGGATTTCGCCGAGCCGGTAACCGACGCGCGGGATCAGCTCCGCACCGCACCCGGGACAGCGGGTGGTCTCTCCGCCGGAACCCGGGACGTTACCGACATAGACGTAGTGCAGGCCGACCTCGCGGGCGATCTCCCTGGCGCGGAGGAGCCGCTTCGGGGAGGTCGGCGGGAGGTTTTTCAGTCGGTAACGCGGGAAGAAACGGGAGAAGTGGAGGGGTGTCTCGGGACCCAGGTGGTCATGCACGAAGCGCGCGAGGCATCGGATGCTCCTCTCGTCGTCGTTCAGCGTCGGAATGACGAGGTTGGTGACCTCCACCCAGACGCCCTCCTCCTTCGCGATCACGAGGGCGTCCTGCACCGGCTTCAAGGTCGCTCCGCACACTTCCCGGTAGAGGCGGTCGGAGAAGAACTTCAGGTCGATGTTGGCGGCGTCGGTCACCCTGCAGAGGCGGCGCCAGGGATCCTCGTTCACGTAGCCGGCGGTGACGAGGACGTTGCGGAGTCCCGCTGCGCGCGCCTGCAGGGAGGTCTCGAGCGCGAATTCGTAGAAGACCACCGGGTCGGTGTAGGTGAAGGCCACCGAGCGGCAACCCTCCTCTCCGGCGAGCGCGATCACCTGCTCCGGGGGGCAGAGGTAGGCCGGCTCCTCTTCCGGGTTGGCCTGCGAGATCTCCCAGTTCTGGCAGTTGGTGCAGTGCAGGTTGCAGCCGACGGTGGCGATGGAGAAGATCGCCGACCCCGGCAGGAAGTGGAAGAGGGGTTTCTTCTCGATGGGATCGACGTGGAGCGAGCAGGGCCGCCCGTAGGTGACCGCGCGAAGCCTGCCGTCCAGGTTGATCCGGATCCGGCACTCCCCACTCTGCCCCGGAGCAATCCGGCATTGCTTCGGACACAACTGGCAGGTCACGAAGCTCATTGCCGGATTCTACACGACGAGGCCCTTCGGCGACATTGGACAAGGGGGGGGGGCGGGATGTCCCCATCGACCACTGGGGTGAGTTGGGACTGCTTGATCGGAGGGCGGTGCGCCTGCGCCACCACGATGGTCCTGGTGCGTTCGCGTTCTCCGTTGCGCGGACGAGGCGGCCGACCTCTCTGCCGGATTGCTCGCAGGATCCAGGGCGAGTCGCTGCCGGTCACCAACCTGTCCGGCTGGCTGAGGAGCTTGCGTACCTGACGGTCTTCTGCCTCACTGCTTCACCGACCTGTCCGCTCTGCCATTTTTGTCACCATCGTCCGGTAACCTCTTCGCATGGAAGGACGGACTCTCCACATCCACGAGGCGCGGATCGGGATCGGTCTGCCTACCCGCACCGTTCGGCCGCACGGGCGGAAGGGCGATGAGATTCTGGCGGCGCTGCACACGGCGCTCGGGGAACCGGCGGACCGGATCGTTCTCACCGGCCGGTTGTTCGAGCGGCCGGATCCGGCGGCCCACCTGGTGGACCGGGTCGTGGCGCCGCTCGCGGATCTCGTCGCTCGGGGTATTGCGGTCACCGCTCCGTCCCACACGTCTCGTGCCCTGCTGTTCCTCGCGGCCGGAATCGGCCTCGCCGACGTGGACCTCCCGGGTCCTCCGGTCGAGTTCTGGCGGGTGGGGCGGTTTCGGGTGCTCAGCGGGGGGGAATCGGAGGTGCGCCAGGTCCGCCTTCCCGGCATCGCCGAAGTGACGATCGACCTGACCGGTCTGGCCATCGGTGAGGCTCTCGAGGCCATCCGCACCCGGCTGCGCCCGATTCAGGCGGTGCGGATGGTTCGGCTCACGCTTCACGGCCGGACCGCCGAGCGGGAACTGCTCACCTTCGGGCATCGGGAGATCCGCCACTACCTGCCGGGCGGCGTGGACGGCGCGGTGGTGAACGAACTGACCGGCCGCCGACCCGGAAACGGGCAGTTCGAGAGTGACGACGCGCGGAAGGCCGCGCTCGCCGAGCGCCGGAAGCGCCTGCCGGACCTCCCCGAGACCACCGGGGTCTACGAGTTTCAGGACGATCGCGGTCGGCCGCTCTATGTCGGCAAGGCCGTGAACATCCGCCGGAGGGTAGCCTCGCACTTCACCGCCGAGGCCCGGGAGGAATCGCCGCGCGGCCCCATGCTTCTCGCTGCCCGGAACCTGGTCTTCTCCGAAATGCCGACCGAGGTGGAGGCCCTCCTCCGGGAGGCGGAGCGGATCCGGGAAGCCCGCCCCCCGTACAACCGGCAGATGCGTGAGACCGAGAACTACCGGTATCTTCGCGCCGATGTCGACGCCGTTGTGCCGGGCATCACCTCGGTTCCGGAGACGAAGAAGGACGGCGCGGTCTACATCGGCCCGTTTCCAAAACGCTGGCCGGTGGAACGGTCCATCCGGACGCTGATGGTGATCTACGGCCTGAAGTCGTGCAAATGGAAGCCTTCGGAAGAGGCGCCCCCGATCTGCACCGATCGCGACCTCGACCTCTGCACCGCGCCATGTACCGGCCGGGTATCGCTCCCGGAGTATCGCGAGCGGGTGATGATGGCCCTCGACGACCTGCTCGGCACCGGACTCGGCGAGCCTGCGTTCGGTGCCCTGAACTCGCCGTCGGCCGGCCTGTTGGCCACCGGGGATCTGCGCATTCTGGACAGGTTCCGGGGCAGTGTCCGCTACCTGCTCGACAACCTGCGCTCCGCCTGCGGGACCCTGCCGCTTTCCGATGGCCGAACGCTCCTCGTGCTGGGAGGCCTGCGTGCCGGCGTTCGGCGGGTGAGCGAAACCGAAGCTGACGAATGGCGCCGCCGGTCCCTCAGGGCCTTCTCCCGTCATCCGCCCCGCACCGCCGTCTCGGTATCGCGGGTGAACGAGGTGCGCATCCTCTCCCGGGCGCTGCGGGAGCAGGGGGCTTGCATCGTTCCCTCCACCGAGCGGCCCTGCCGCAATGGAGGGTCGACCTCCGGGCGACTGTGCTGGCAGTCCGGCAGCGTCATGTAGAATCTGCGACCGCCGCGAAGATTTCGAACGTCAGTCGTTCCGAGGCCGATGATCATGATATGGATTAGGTCCATATGAAGATCGAGTCAGTGACAGAGCTCGCGCTCCCCGAGGTCAAGATCCTCCGCTTCGCACGTTTCCCCGATGAGCGGGGATACTTCACGGAGGTCTTCCGGAGCACGCAGGTGGCCGAAGCCCTGGGGATGGACGTCTTCGAAGTCGTCCAGGTGAACGAGAGTTCTTCCCATGCGGGAGTGGTCCGCGGCCTGCACGCGCAGTGGAATCCCTGGCAGGGGAAGCTGGTCCGGCCCCTGCACGGGAAGTTCATCGATCTCGCGGCCGACATCCGCAAGGGTTCTCCGAGCTTCGGGAAGGTCGTGGCCTGCCAGTTGCGCCAGGATCCCGCCGCGATGGCGGACGAGTGGATCTGGGTGCCGCCGGGGTTCGCCCACGGGGTGGTGTTCAACGACCGGGGGACGATTCAGTACGTCTGCACGTCCGCCTGGAGCCCCGGCTGTGAACTGTCCATCAGGCCGGATTCCGGGGATCTCGACTGGTCTTCCTGCGATCCGGAGCTTCGCGAGGAGATCCAGGGGTTCCTTTCACTCGAGGTCGTGGTGAACGAGAAGGACCAGGCCGGTCTGACGCTCGAGGGCTGGGCGGCCGACCCGCGATCCGGCGCCTTCACCTACGCCCCCGGCGAGCCCTTCGAGGTCCGCACCGCATTCTGAGCGCAACCCGACAGATCAACGGAGGAATCCGATGCAATACACGCACCTCGGCCGTACCGGCCTTTCCGTTTCCCGCTTGTGCCTCGGCACCATGAACTTCGGCCCCCTGACGACGGGGGAGGACAGCTTCGCGATCATGGACCGGGCCCGCGAAGAGGGGCTCAACTTCTTCGACACCGCGAACGTCTACGGGCGGGAGATGGGCGTCGGCGCCACGGAAGAGATCGTCGGCAACTGGTTCGCCGAGGGTGGCGGGCGCCGTGAGGACACCGTGCTGGCGACCAAGGTCTACGGCCAGATGGGGGAGAAACCGAACGAGAGCCGGCTCTCCGCGCTGCACATCCGCCGTGCCTGCGAGGAGAGCCTGCGGCGCCTGAAGACGGACACCATCGACCTCTACCAGATGCACCACGTCGACCGGAACACTCCCTGGGAGGAGATCTGGCAGGCGATGGAGCGGCTCGTCGCGGAGGGCAAGGTTCTCTATGTCGGCAGCAGCAACTTCGCCGGCTGGCACATCGCCACCGCCAACCAGGTGGCCGCGAAGCGCAACTTCCTCGGGCTGGTCTGCGAGCAGAGCAAGTACCACCTCGCCGAGCGGAGGATCGAGATGGAGGTCATCCCGGCCTGCGAGGAGTACGGTCTGGGCGTCATCCCCTGGAGCCCGCTGGCCGGCGGCGCCCTCGGCGGTGTCCTCGGAAAGCTCGAAGAGGGCCGCCGTGTCTCGGAGTGGACGCAGAAGACGGTGGAGAAGCTCCGCCCGCAGATCGAACGCTACGAGGCGCTCTGCGAGAAGATCGGCGAGTCCCCGGCCATCGTGGCCACGGCCTGGCTTCTCTCCCGCCCGGCGGTCACCGCTCCGATCATCGGTCCGCGAACGATGGAGCAACTCGAGGACGCGATCCACGCGCTCGAGGTGACGCTGACCGAGGAGCACCTGGCCGCGCTGGATGAGATCTGGCCGGGCCCGGGCACGGCGCCGGAGGCGTACGCCTGGTAAACGGAGCAGCGCTCTCCAGCCGCAATGGAGGGTCGACCTCCGGGCGACCGTGCCGGCGGTCCGGGAGCGTCACGTGGACGATCACTCGTTCCGGCCCCCTGGACTGGACCGCATCGGCCATGGTGCGGGCGCCGTCGAGAGGGCCGGCGAGGTCCGGAGGATCCGGCCGCCGCCCTCGCCCCTGGAGCCGTCGATCGTGATCATCGGTCGCGCCTCCTCATCCCTTGACGCAGATGACCTGGCGAAGCTCGTGCACGCCGGCCTGGTTCCCATCGACCTCGAGGGGATCGTGCTGGTGGCCGACTCCGGAGCCGAGGTCGCGTTGCCGGTGGAGGCGAGCCCTCTGCAGCCGCGGAGATACCTGGCCATCACGATTCCGCTGCTCGCGAGCGCGGCCCCCGGGCCGCTCTTCAACCGGAGCTATGGCATCACGACTCTCGGAACCTGGCGCATCCAGCCGGTGTCCACTCGGGAGCGAAGAACAAGGATCCGGTGCACGAATTCCACCTGAACGAGGTCTGCGCGGACAACGATACGAGCTGGGAGAATCCCGACATTCCCGGGAGCTACGACGACTGGATCGAAATCCACAACCCCGGCCTGGCCGATGACGCAGCGGATTCTCGACCTGAACGAACTGCTCGCGCCCGATGTGATCGGTCTGAACGGAGAGCGTGCCCCGTATACCCTGCTCCTGAATGCGGGGGATTTCGACCGCGGGGTCACCAACCTCGTGAGCTATGCCCCGGGGGTGACGATCCCCGGCCTGTTCCCGTTCCTGTCCTCCCGTCGGTTGTACATCGAGGCGACCCTGAAGTAGAGCCGGCCGTCTCCCGGAGGTCGTTCGCCGCCGGATGGTGCGCCTGCGCGGCCACGATGGATCGAGCGCGCCTCCTCCGGGATTCGCGGGCACGGTCGGAATCGCTGGTGATGGAACAATATGTTTCACGTGCGCGGCCCCGGAGGGGTAGGATTCATGGTTGGAGGCGAAACCGTGAGCCGCTGCCCCGAGGAACTGTTCCCCCTGATCTTCGATAGCGTGAACGAGGGCGTGTTCACGGTCGACGAGGACTTTCGGATCACCTCGTTCAACGTGGCGGCGGAGCGGATCACCGGCGTCCCCCGGGAGCAGGCGGTGGGGCGTCGCTGCCACGAGGTCTTCAAGGCCGACATCTGCCAGGTCGGTTGTGCGCTCCGCGAGACACTTGATACCGGGGAGCCGCGGCGGGACGTGCGCGTGGAAGTCCTCGACTCGAAGATGGAGCCGGTTCCTCTCCGCGTCTCCACGGCAGTGCTCCGCGATCGTGACGGCGCGCTCGTCGGCGGGGTGGAGATCTTCCGGGACGTCTCTGATCTCGAGGCCCTGCGCACCGAACTCGAAGGCCGCCGTCGCTTCCGCGACATCATCGGGCAGAGCGCGGTCATGCGGGAGTTGTTCTCCCTGATCCCGCAGGTGGCCGCCGCCGCCGTCCCGGTGCTCGTTCTCGGTCCGAGCGGTACCGGCAAGGAGCTCGTGGCCCGGGCCGTTCACGAACTGTCACCACGAAACGGGCGCGAGTTCGTCCGGGTGAACTGCGGCGCACTGCCTGACACTCTGCTCGAATCCGAACTTTTCGGCTACGCCGCGGGCGCCTTCACCGGAGCGATCCGGGACAAACCGGGGCGCTTTCAGCAGGCCGACGGCGGCACGCTGTTCCTCGACGAGATCGGCGATGTGTCCCCGACGTTCCAGGTGAAACTGCTTCGGGCGCTCGAGGAAGGGGAGGTTACTCCCCTCGGGGACACCCGGACCCGAAACGTCGATGTCCGGTTGATTTCCGCCACCAACCGAGACCTCGGCGCCATGGTGCGGGACGGGACGTTCCGCGAGGATCTCTACTACCGGATCCGCGTCGTCCCCATCGAACTCCCGCCTCTCGAGGAACGCCGTGACGACATCCCGCTGCTCGTCGATCACTTCCTCGAAACCCTGGCCACTCGCGCCGGCCGCCCCGTGCCGAAGCTCTCCGGGGAGACGATGCGCCTCCTCTACGACTACGACTATCCGGGCAACGTACGCGAACTCCGGAACATCCTCGAGCGGGCGATCGTGCTCTCGAGAACCGATACGATCGAGACCCGCTGCCTCCCGCCGGAGGTGGTGGGAATTCCCCGGAGCAAGACCCGGGAACCGGACGAGGTGCGGGAGTTGAGGGACGTCCTCGCCGACCACGGCTGGAATCGCGGGAAGACCGCCGAGGCCCTCGGCATCGGTCGCACGACTCTCTGGCGGCGGATGAAGGCGCTCGGCCTCGCCTGAGGGCGCCCTTCGCTATGGACGCCGCAGCACGCTCACCAGGCACCGCAGGCTTCCGAAACTCCGGTAGGTATCGGTGCAGTCCACCCGGCTGACCTCGAAGCCCATGCTCTGCCAGACTCGTTCAGCCTGGTCGTTCAACCCCGGGACCGGGCGGTAGACCGGCATGTAGACCACCTTCCGGTCGCCCTCGTGATCGATGACGACGTTGACGAACGTCATCCAGGTGCGGCCGTCCCGGCCCGGAACCACCTTGATTCTGCGCACCTCGCAGCCCTCTTCGATCGGGCGTTTCGCCACCGCGTCGAAGGGCGCCCGGTCGGTGTCTTCGCTGCCTTGAACGGGATCCGCGACGGGTTCTCCGACGATGGCGGTGCGGTGGCCGGTCAGCATCATGAACATGCCCGCGTGGTAGGGGGGCGCCTCCTCGAGGAGCACCGCCTTGCGTCCGAGCAGCCTCTCGAACTCCGCTTCCAGGGCGGCCCTCGTCTCGGGCGTCGTGGCCCCGTTTCGCTTCGCCACCCGGGGGGTGATGAAGACGGTCTCGCGGTCCGCCACGAAGTCGCCGCCGTCGAATCCAAGCCGGCTCCGGATCTGCGTGACGAACCGCGTGGATTCCGCGAGGTCGCGGCCGACTCGTCCATCGCCCGCCCGGTTCGGCCAGACCTCGCCGCCGCGAGCTCGTCGAAAGCGTTTCGGTCCGGGCAGATGACGTGGACCGTGCGACCCGCCGGAAGCTGTCGCAGGAAGTCGCGATAGGCCGGCATGACGAGCGGCGCCGCCGGGGCGGGAAACTGAATGACGTAGTCCCAGACCGCTCCCTCCGCGGCGGAGAGCAGGGTGGGGACGGCGCCCCCGGTATCAGAGCGAGATGCTCCACCCCACACGCCGGCGGCCCCTCCGCGTTGGAGGAGCCAGAGCGTTGCGGTGAGTCCGAGGGCGACCCCGATCAGGATCCGCCGATCCCTCACTTTTCGGTGACCCGCGTGGTCTTGACCGCTTCATCGGCCGGAACCGCTGCGGCCATGGCGAAGAAACCGGCGTGCTGGAAGAGCTTGCCGACGGAGATCGTCAGGTTGAAGGTGCTGCCCGCGGTGACGGCGATCCGGTCTCGAGCGGGAGCTTCCGGGTCTTGCCCGGCTCGACCTCGGAGCGGGCGTGTTCATCTCGGTCGCCGGATCGTTCCGAATGTTCACAAACCTGGACGGCGATCGGCTGCAAGTGCCCGAAAACGGGTTGGCACATGTTGTGCGAATACCCCTAGCGTTGGCAATGAGTTGGATGAACGCGATGCGAGGGGCCTGATCATGAGCAAGGCGGTTGTTTTCCTGCTGGCGTCACTGGCGATCCTGATGGTCTATGCCTGTGCCACCGGGAACACGGTCCTCGACCACGACATCCCCCGCGGTGCGGTGGGTAACCTGGCCTTCCTGGGGTCGCTCGGCCTCCTCCACCGGTCCCGGAGGCTGAGGCACAACCAGGCGATCTGATCAGGCGAGCCGATTGCTCGCGTTTCACATAGAGATGGCCGCTCCCGCGCAAGCGGGGGCGGCCTTCTTCGCTTGCGGGTCCCGACGCCAGATTCCCATTCCACCGGGTAGGATAGCTGCGTCATCGAGTGAGGAGCACGGTCATGAGTCTCATTGCCAATCTGATCATCGACGAGAAGGCCGGGGCGCGGTTCGACGAGGTCGTCGTCCCGAGGCTGGCCGGATTCAGCGAAGGGCCGGTTTCGGTGGTGCACCTTTCCGATCCGGCGCCGCTCCCCGATCCCTCCGGACACCGTCATGTGGTCTTGTCCGGATCGGAGCTTTCCGCCGCGGCCGGCGCCCCGCGGGATGCGGAACTGGTTCGTTTCATCCGCCGGGCGGCCTTCTCCGGAGCGGCGATCCTCGGCATTTGCTACGGCCACCAGATGATCGCTCGGGCGCTCGCTGCGGATACCGCCTGCCGGAAGGCCGAAACGCCGGAGTTCGGCTGGCGCCGGTTGACCCTCCTGCCAAACCCGCTGTTCGACGGCATCGACGAATTGGTTTCCGCCCAATTCCATCACGACGAGGTGGTGGACCTCCCCGAGGGGTTCGAGGTGATCGCCAGCACGCCCGGCTGTGCGGTCCAGGGTTTTCAGGTCAGCGACCGGCCGATCTGGGGGGTCCAGTTTCACCCCGAAGTGACCTTCGACCGCGGGGAGGGGATGTTCGCTCGGAACGTGGCCCGGGACGAACGAGCGCGGGCGAACTTCGCCAATGAGCTCGAGGACCCGGCGGCCCTCGAGAAGAACGATCTCATCTTCAGGAACTTCTTCGCACCAGCCGGGTGACTTTCAGCGCCGACGCTATTTCAAGCCTGGATGGCTTGTCGGTGCACGGGTGGCCGCCTATGATGTCCGCTCGTCGAGAGGGGCTGCCGCAAGCTCGCGCACTACCCGGGGTGTCTGGAGGGACTGTTGTGAAGAGGCTCTTGCAGGTCGAAGCAGGCGAGATCATCATCAAGGAAGGCGATGTCGGTGAGTCGGCCTACCTGATCGAGGATGGCGAGGTTGAAGTCAGCCGGACGAAGGACGATCAGGTGGTCGTGCTGGCCACGCTCGGCGAGGGTGAGATCTTCGGTGAGATGAGCATGATCGATGATTGCCCCCGGGGCGCGACGATCACCGCGACGACCGCGACGACCTTGTCCGAACTCCATCGCGACGAGTTCCTCGACAACCTGAAGACCGAGCCCGAATTCGCCATTCGCTTTCTGCGCACGATCTTCGAGCGGCTTCGCGACGCCAACGTCAAGGTCCTGCAACTCGAGCAGGCCGGCACGGCCACGGCCTCCGCCCCGGCTGCGGATCGGAAACTCGTGATCACCCTGACCGGCGAGACGCCGGAGGCCCGGGACTCACTTCCTTCGAACCCCTACCGCGTCGAACACCTGCCGCTCCTGATCGGGCGCAGGACGGACGACCCGCTGGTCAACAATCACTGGAACATCGCCGATGACCGTCCCTGGCAGATCTCCCGCCATCACCTGAAGCTGGTGAAGGAGGCGGGCCGCGTCTGCGCGGTGGACCGGGGCAGCACTCTCGGCTCGCTGGTGGATGGCAAGGTGATGGGCGGTCGCAGCGGTCCTCCCGGGCCGATCGAATGCAAGGAGCCGGAGGGTTTTCTGGTGCTCGGCAACGACTCCTCGCCGTACCGCTACCAGGTGACCATCGAGGAGGTGTAGGCCGCCCCGCTGGTCCGGAAGCCGTTCGCCTCTGGTGATCCGCGGCGCCCCTACCTCTCCCAGGTGATGTCTCCGGTGGCGTAGCGATCTTTCCGACCATCCGTGCCCTGGTCGTCTCCCCGGTTCGGGCCGACGCTGAAGATGATGTAACCGCCAGCCTCGGTTCTCCGGAAGCGGTAGTCCCGGCCCGAGAACGGGTCGATCGAGCCGCGTTTGCTCTCGGTTCCCGGGATGAGGATGGTATCGGGAAACTGTCCCGTGACTTTCTTCGCGTGCTCGAGATCGAGGGCGATCCGGGCGAGGTCCAGGCGGGCCCGGTGCGCTTCGACGGCCTCGTGCGTCTTCCGCATGTGGACGAGCGAGAACCCGCTCAGGAGGGCGTACCACGGTTTGTCATCGAGATCCCGCTCGAGCGCTTCCCAGTCGTCCTCCGTCTCGAAGGGAGGCCGGCCGGAGAGGTCGATCATCTCGCTCATCAGGCTCAGGTAGCGGGCCTGGTCCAGGCGGATAAACGGTGTGGGGGCGAGATGGATCCAGAGCATCTGAAGTCCAGCGCCGGCGGAGGACATCGCTCCGGTGAAGCCCCCCGTATCCCGGTCGTCCGGGAACAACTCGAACATCGAGTTACCGAAGCACCGTTCCCCGAGCAGGGCCTGGCGGAAAACCCCGCGGATGTCGATGGAGTCCAGCGCGGCGAGGAGCTTCTCGCGCCGCTCCTGGTCGGGCGCTTCCCGCTCGAGGGCGGCATGGAGGAGGGTCAGCGCCTTCTCTTCACACGCAGTTCGCACCATGGCATGAAGCAGCATGGGGTCGGAACTCGCGAACCGGGCCAGCCGGAGCGTGTGGAGCACGTCATCGAAGGCGGCGGGCACCTCGCTGTCCCGGACGGAGAGGCTCCCGCGTGTGGTCAGGAGGTCGGCGCATCTCAGAAAGTCGGAGGCGCCGAAATCGCTCTCCTGGAGCAGGCCGACCGCGGATGAGTAGTCATGGTCGAACCGGCAACCCGGACGTTGCAGGGCCGCTTCGATGGCCTCGAGCGCGGGCTGCCCGCGGGTAATCCAGTTCCGTGCGATCTCCGCAGCCTCATCACTGCAACCCCGGGGATCCTCCCGGAGGCTCTCCATCGAGGTGGATTCTTCATCGGTCTCGTCCACGAGAAGCCCTGAAGCTCTCTGGAGGGGTTCCGCGGCGTTCTGCTCGCCGGGCACCGGCGGCGGCGCCATCTCGGTCAGGAAAAGCGGTTCACCCTTCTCACGAATTGCTGCGAGTTCGGTCTCGAGCCGCCGGTTCGCCACCCGCCCGATGATGGTGAGCGAGATGAAGGTGAACGCTCCCAGCGAGAGCAATCCGACGGCAATCCTGATCAGCCACTTTCTAGCCATGGTCTTCTCCCGCCCTGAACCGCGCCATCATGTACCGGGCCCATCTCTGGTCGGACTTTCGCCGGGTTTCGAGTCGAAGCCGGGCCTGGAGTTGCTCGGATGCCGGGTAGGGTGACAATTCCCGCATGACCCGTTCGATCCGCGGATTGGATCCTCTGGCGAGGATGGCCTCCACCCGCCGACGATGACCGAACTCTTCGAACCGGCTCGCGAGGAGCGCGGCGATCAGCAGGCCGGCCGCCACGGCGAACCGGGCCAGGGGGACTGCCCGAAGCCGATCGTGGACCCTCCCGAGAAGCTCGTCGCGGAGGTCGGACCGCGGGACCGAGGGGATCTGGCGGGCCAACCTGTCTTCGAGATCCCTGTATTCACTCATTCGAACCCTCCGCGCCCTGCAACTTCCCCCTGAGATCTTGCAGGGCGTCCCGATACCGGCTCGCCGCAGTGTTCCGCGAGATGCCGAGCACCTCGCCGATCTCCGAGAACGTGAGCCGCTGCCAGGTCTTGAGCGAGATCACCTCGTGGTGTTCCGGAGAGAGCCGGGCAACGGCCCGGCGGAGCGCCTCGCCGTCCTCCGTCTCCTGGTCCGGTGGCGCCGCGAGCAGCAGCGGATCCACCGCGGCCGATTCCGGCAGGCCGGTCTTCCCGTGTTGCCGCCTCGTCTCGTTTCGAGCCAGGGTGAACAGCCAGGCGCGCAGGTTGTCGATGCTCCGGAGCTTCCGTCGATACCGGACCACCCGCAGCATCACCGTCTGCAGGAGGTTCTCCGCGGCGTCGGCCCGCCTGGTCCGGGAGAGCAGGTAGGCGTACAACCGCCCGCCGTACTCGTCGTAGAGTTCGGCAAAGGCCTGCTCCTCGCCCTTCGCCAGCCGGGCCGCCAGTTTCGCGCCCACCGCACTCATGCCGGTGTCTCGTCGATCACAGCGCGGTTGAGGGGAAGCCACGCTTGGAGGGCCGGGCGCCGTCCGGAGCAGACCCAACGCCGCATCAGCTCCGGGAGTTCCGCCTGTGCCTGGCAATCGTTCACCTTTCCTGGCGCCGGAGAGCATCGGTCGCCCCGGCCCCGGGTCGAGTGCCGCGGAGAATCTGCAAACGCCGCGAGGATCCCGGAGGTCAGTGGCAAAAAGGTCGATGGCACAGCCGAGTAGATTCCGGCACCGCCATGGATTTGTCTCGAAATCTCGATAAATCGGAAGTGGCTCATCGCCGGCCGTCCTAAGCTCTTCACCTCTGAAGGGAGAAACCATGGCTCAGGAGTTCGTCTACGTCCTACGGAATCTTACGAAGCGGATCGAGAAGACCGAGATACTGACCGATGTCACGCTGGCTTTCCTGCCCGATGCGAAGATCGGGGTGATTGGTCCGAACGGCGCCGGGAAGTCCACGTTGCTGAAGATCATGGCCGGGCTCGACACCGAGTTCGATGGCGTGGCGACGCCGATGCCCGGGGTCACGGTGGGCTACGTTCCCCAGGAGCCGACGCTCAATCCCGACCTCGATGTGCGCGGCAATGTGGAGGAGGGCCTGGCTGAAACCCGGGATGACCTCGTCGCCTTCGACCAGGTTTGCGAGCGTTTCGGCGAGGACCTGACCGAAGACGGGATGAACGACCTCCTCGCCGAGCAGGGGCGGCTGCAGGATCGCATCGACGCCGCCGACGGCTGGGAGCTCGACCGCCGGCTCGAGATCGCCATGGACGCCATGCGCCTGCCGCCGGGCGACGCCGACGTCACGAAACTCTCCGGGGGTGAGCGCCGCCGCGTGGCGCTGTGCCGGGCTTTGCTCAGCAATCCCGACATCCTGCTGCTCGACGAGCCGACGAACCACCTCGACGCGGAGTCGGTGGCCTGGCTCGAGCGCGCGTTGAACGAGTATCCCGGCTGCGTGCTGGTGGTGACCCACGACCGCTACTTCCTCGAGAACTTCTGCGGCTGGATCCTCGAGATGGACCAGGGCCGGGGCATTCCGTGGAAGGGGAACTACTCGGTGTGGCTCGAAGGGAAGAAGGAGACCCTGCGCGTCGAGAAGGAGCAGCACCAGAAGCGGCGCCGTGCGCTGGAGCGCGAACTCGAGTGGGTCCGCCAGTCCGCACGCGGCCGGCAGGCCAGGAGCAAGGCGCGGCTCTCCTCCTACGACAAGATGTCCGAGGCCGAGGAGATGGAGCGGACCGGAGACATCGAGATCCAGATCCCTCGCGGCCAGCGGCTCGGCGACCTGGTGTTGCGTTCGGAGAAGCTCGGAAAGGGGTACGGCGACAGGCTGCTGATCGAAGACTTCACCTTCAACCTCCCGCCGGGGGCCATCGTCGGTGTGGTGGGCCCGAACGGCGCGGGGAAGACGACGCTGCTCCGGATGATCACCGGCCAGGAAGGGCCCGACTCAGGCACCTTGGAACTGGGTCCCACGGTCGATCTCGCCTACGTCAACCAGGAGCGGGACGGTCTCGACGCCGACCGCCAGGTCTGGGCCGAGATCGGCGACGACCTGGAGGAGATCCGGCTCGGCCGGCAGAAGGTGAAGACGCGCGCCTACTGCTCGTGGTTCGGCTTCCGCGGCCCGGATCAGCAGAAGAGGGTCGGCAACCTCTCCGGCGGCGAGCGCAACCGCGTGCACCTGGCGAAGCTCCTCAGAACCGGCGGCAACCTGCTCCTGCTCGACGAGCCGACCAACGGCCTCGACGTGAACACCCTGCGTGCGCTGGAAGACGCCCTCCTCGGCTTCGTCGGCTCGGCTATCGTCGTCACCCACGACCGCTGGTTCCTCGACCGCATCGCCACGCACATCCTGGCGTTCGAGGGCGACAGCCAGCTCCGCTGGTTCGAGGGCAACTGGCAGGCCTATGAGGCCGACCGCATTGCCCGCCTGGGGAAGGACGCGGAGCAGCCCCACCGGATCAAGTACAAGCCGGTGGTGCGGTAGTTCACCCGGCCCGAACGCCGTCCATTCAATCTGTGGTTTCGAAAGTGAATGGGGGGCGCCGCTCCGTCGGCACCGCGGTTGCGCATCTGCGCCGACGTCAGCCGGCAGGCCTTATCCTACGCGTAGAGGTTGCCCTTGCCACAGTCGTGGGTGAATTCCACCCACTGCGGGTTCACCACCTTGTCGAAGGCGTAGTCGAAGCCGGCAGAGATGCTCGAGCCGGAGTTCTCGTGGTCGATTCTTGTCCGGGCACCAGGGCTGTCGGTGCTCCTTTATGCTACGGGAGATGAATCTGTTTTGGCGGCCAGGCGGGTGAGGGGCTTCGGGACTGGATCGGCTCGCCGGCCCGGCCGCGCCTCGCCAGCAGGAACGCCAGCGGCAGCGGGAGGAGCGACAGCAGCAGCATCGGGATCGCCACCGTCGCCAGCTTCAGGTCCAGGTGCGCGGCCACCCGCAGGAGGTCGTTGACCATCCCGAAGGAGCCGCCCCTCGCATAGGCCTGCCTTCCGGCCTCGGTGAAGACCAGACTGCCGAAGAGGATCATGCACCGGCCCATCAGGAGCCAGGCCCAGGCGGAGTAGAAGGGGCGTTCCCCCTCCTTCTGCACGAACCCGCCGGTCAGCGCCCGCCAGAAGAAGATCGTGGCGAAGACCAGCTCGGCCAGGTGTCCGGCGAGAAGGTGGAAGACCTCCTTCGCGTCGGTGAACGCGAGAGCCGGGTAGAGGAGCAGCATGGGGCTCAGGACGCTGAGCACCAGTCTGTTCGTGCGGAAGCGCCAGGCCGCCGCGCCGATGCCCGCAAAGGCGAGCAGGCAGAGGAAGAAGACCTGGTCCTGGTGGAACGCCGCAGCGTGGCCGGAGAGCTTGATGGCCGGGTAGGCCGGGCAGCCGAGGAACCAGGCGGCGACGGTGTGGCCGAGCTCGTGGACGAGGGCCGAGAGGAACCGACCCATGAATCCGATCGGCCCCCACGAGAGGATGAGGGCAATGGGGAGGCCGACGGCGAGGAAGATCCAGGCACGGGGAATGCCGTGGAACTCCGCCTCTGCGGATGATGAGTGGGCCGTGAATCGCACGGTCTTCTATCGGCAAGTCGGCCGGGGAGAAGTGAGTGCTCTTCGCTCATCCGGCAGGAGTTCGCGCAGTGCCGTGCTCGCCACCGCCGCGACCCGCCCCGCTCCGGCGGCCACATCGCTCCCGAGAATCGGAGTCGCCGGGAAGCTGCCGAGTGGCTCGATGCTCCTGACCTCGAGGCCAAGATCGATCTTCCGCTCGCTCGTCGTGCTCTCACGAACCAGCACATCCCGCCCGGCCACATCTTTCCACCCCGCGAAACTTGCGGGGCTCCCCGGCATGCTGTCTGCTTCCGCCATGAGCTGTCAATTCACCATCGACGTGGACGGAGATCCCGCGGACCTGATCGCGAAGGCGCGGGAGGCCCTCGCCGGCATCGGGGGAAAGATGATCGGGGACGACCAGGCGGGGGAGGTCGAGGCGGATTCGCCTTTCGGCCGCATCGAGGGAAGCTACTCGGTTTCCGGCCAGGCGGTCAGCTTTGTCATCACGAAGAAGCCGATGCTCGTTTCCTGCTCGATGATCGAGTCACAGCTCCGCCAGCTCGTCTGAGCCCATCGCGACCGAGTGGTTGTCGGCCGCCGTCTTGAGCTGTTCTCCCAGGAGTCGGTACTCCGTCTCGAGGGCCTGCTTCGCCGGGGCATGGCCGGGCTCGATGTGCAGGACGCGCAGTGCCACGTCGAGGGCGCCGATGTGGTCGCCCCTGGCGCGTAGCTTGGTCAACAGATTGTCGTAGATATCGATCGACTTTCTCGTCCGGAGAACGCGGGCGAGGCAGTCGGCCAGCGCCCGGAAATGCCGGGGATTGGCGGGATCCAGCCGGCAGGCCTCATCCAGGCTCTCCACGGCCCCATCCAGGTTTCCGGAGGCGAGGTGCAGGTAGCCCAGGCGGTGCAGCAGCTCCGCCGCCTCTGTGGACTTCCCGAGGTCGGACTTGAGCCGGGCGAGCTCCCGGAGCGCGTCGGGGGAGTAGGGGTTCAGGCCGAGGATTTCGCGAATGGCTTTCTCCGCCCGCGCCAGCTCGCCGTTCTCGATCAGAAGCTGAGCGATGGCGGTGAGCCGGGCGATGGCGTGGCCGCGGTCGCCCAGCCGGGCGTGGATCAGGGCGAGCGTCTCCGAGAGGTCGACGTCATCCGGCTGGAGATCGGTTGCCTGGGTGAATGCCTTGCGCGCCTCGGCCCACATCCCCGCCGCGATTCGCGCCTCACCCGTGCGTACGAAGGTGGCGAGGGCGCGCTTCTTCTCCCCCAGTGCGAGGTAGTGCTCTCCGATGCGGTCCATCGCCGCCGAGGGGACCGCGCCCATGCCGGCCAGCCTCTCGACGAGAGAGTCGAGGACCAGGTTGGCGCGAGACGGCCGGTCCCGCAGCCGCCGGAAGGCCACGTCGCTCAGTGCCCCGACCTCGGAAGAGGCCGTGCTCCGGTCACCCATGCGGAGCAGAAGATCGATGTGGGCGGTGCGGGCCCGAAAGGATTCCGGCGCAATTCCCACCGCTCGACGGATGGCGGTGAGTGCGCCCTCGGGGTTGCGAAGCTGTTCCTGGCGCCGGGCCAGGGCGATTGCGGAAGAGGAGGCGAGGCGTTTCTTGCCGAGGTTTCGCAGAATGTCGATCCGTGCCAGGAGCAGGTCCTCGTTTCCGGGGACCCTGGCGAGGGCCGCTCTGAGCAGGCGGTCCGATTCCTCCGGACGACCGGCCTTGGCGTGGAGCGCAGCGGTGGCGAGCACCTCGGCGACCATCTCCTCGTCGGCGTCGTTCTCGGAGAGCAGGCGGGCCCGGAACTCCCGAACGACGGTGTTCGCGGGATCCGCGTGCACCGCGCGAGTGGCGGATTGGCAGGCGGCGCTGTGGTTGCCCCGGCGGATCATGTCCCGGGCGGATTCGATGAACCGGGCCGCCGCTCGCGGGCCGTCGCCCATCTCCTCGTAGATCTCCGCGAGCCGGTGGGCCAGGTCGAAGCCTTCCACGCCGAGTTCCATCGCCCGCTCGAGCAAGCGGACCCGCTTGGTCGGGGAGAGCGCACTCTGCTGATTCTCTGCGAGCATGAGCAGCTCGAAGGCGTTCTTGGAGCGGATGATGCCCGCGCTCTTCAGGCGATAGAAGAGCCCCCGTACCTCGAACCGGGTCATCCGGGCGTCCCGCACCACTTCGGATAGATCCCGTACGCCGTCCAGGAGGAGAGTCGTTTCCCTCTCGCGGGCCGGTGCGCCCTCCTCCTGAAGGTAGACCACCGGATCGCCGACCGATTCGTAGACGTCGTGCATGGAAGGGGTGGCCGACCGGTACTTGTCCGTCTCGTCGAGAACCCGGGTAACTTCGAGCAGGAGGCCCTGGGCGTCGCGCGGGCCGCCGACCGGGGTCAGACTATCCTTGTCCTTCAGGATCTCCCGCTCGGCATCGCCCTCGAAGAAATCGAACTTGGGATCTTTCCAGTGGAAGACGTCCAGCAGTTCCTCCACCATCTGGAACTCGAGGGCCGCCTCCAGTTCCGAGCGGGTGATGAGGTCACGTTCGAGGAGCGCCTCTCCGATGCGCACGCCGATGTCTTCGACCTCCGCCAGCACCCTCTTCAGGTCCACAATCTCCAGTGCACCCAGGTTGTAGAGGATCCGGCCGATTCGAAACCGGGATCGGGGCGTGAGAATCCGGGTGATTCGCCCTTTCTCGAGCGAGATGAGTTTCAGGCGTGATCCGCTCGACACCGCAAGCGTACCCACCCGGTTGGTCTGGGCCAGAACCTGCAGCAGCGTGCCGAACTCGAGCACGTCGAGGGACTGGCTGCTCTCCTGAGATACGGTGGTGGACGCCATCGAGTCTCTATCGGCTTGCCGATGCTCCGGGCTGAGCCGATTCCCGCACCTCCCGGGCCAGTTCATTCGATCAGTGGATTGCGGCTGTTGAGATTGAGGTGAGACGAGGCTCGGTGCATTCGCCGGTGGTGATGCGCGGACGCTCGGAGGGCGGCGCTCCGGTGGCGGATGAAGAACAAGGCGCCGAAGCCCATGGCTTCGACGCCCTGTGAAAAAACAGCTTGAGGAACGGTCCGCGGGTCGGGCTAGTCGCCGCCCTCGGCCCGGGCCTTCAAGTCCGCCAGTTGCTTCTCCTTCGCTTCGAAGAAACGAGCAGCCTGCGGCTTCTCCCCGAAGACCGCCTTCATCTTGGCGAGTCCCTTCTCGTAGAGCGCGACATTGTTCGTCTGGAAGGCGTGCTCCATGATCAGGATGTAGAACATCTGGAACGACCGCGTTTCGCCTTCCGCGGGCTCGCGGCCGTTCGCCATCATCTCCGCGTAGGCTTTGCCGGAAGCCGCGGCAGCTTCGGGGCCGCGGGATTTCGGCGCCAGGCTCGCGATCTCCATGCCGAGCAGCGCATCGTCGATCTTCGCCTGGTCTTCGTCAGAGACCTCGGTGAGCTTCGCCGCTTCGGCCTTGGCCTGCTCGAAGTCGTACCTGCCCATGCCGAGCTTGATCAGGAAGAGCTTCGAGGCTTCCGCCGGAGTCAGATCTTCCTTGTTCGCCAGAGCCTGAAAGTCCGCGGCGTCTTGCATCGTGGCCGCGAAGCCCTCGGTGGTTCTGGGTCCTTTGTGGACGGCGATGACTTCGCCTTCGGCGTCCATTGCCACGAGATATGGAAATCCTGTGCCGCCTTTTTCCTGAAGGAGCTTACCGTACTTCTCACCCTCCACCCTGCTGGTGATGTGGCAGAAGAGAATGTACTCCTTCGCGAACTCCCTGAACTCCGCTGTGGAAAGCGCACCGCGCTCCATTTGGATGCAGGGGGGTCAGGGCGTGTAGGTCCGGGTGAAGTACGCGAAGATGAGCTTGCCGCTCTCTTTCGCCTTCTCCCGGGCCACGTCGTAGTCGTCGATCCAGCCGGCATCGGTGAACCATTCCTCGGCCACCTTGTCCGCTCGGTTCTGCTTCAACGTCTCCTGGCTCGGCGGGGTTCTGCCCTGCGCCAGAGCCGAAGTCGCGAAGAGAACGGCGATCAGACCGGCCAGGATCACAGTCCTGGCAATCTTCATACTGCCTCCTTGATGTGAATCGCTGCGATCACGAAGCGAGGAGTATATACGGATGCGGTTCGAAACCTCTGAAACTCAATCACCCGATGCGTCCGTACTCCAGCACCAGGATGCTGACGTCGTCCTCCGGGCGGCGGCGGCGGCCGAAGGTCTGGACGGCCTCCCAGACGCCATCGGCGGTGTCCTGCACCGATCGTCCGTCGTGGGCGGTCAGCACCTCAATCAGCCTCTCTTCACCGAAGAACTCTCCGTCCGGGCTTCGGGTGTCGAGGATGCCGTCGGTGTAGAGCACCACCCGGTCGCCGTCGCGGAGCAGGATCTCGTCTTCGGTAAAGCCCTGCGCGGCGCCGAGGCCGATGATCGGGCCGTGGTGGGAGAGAGGCGAAACCGATCCGTCCGCCTCGATCAGGATCGGCGGTGGATGGCCGGCGCAGGCGTAGGTGAACTTCCCCTCGCCGAGTTCGAGAGTAGCGCACGCGATGGTCATGTAGCTGCCGAACCGCTCGAACGGGAATGCGGCCTCCAGGCTGTTCAACACGCTTGCCGGAGCACGCACGCCGCCGCCCCGGCCCATGATGCCCTGCCGGGAGAGCAGGAACTGGGACGCGGTGGTGGCCATGAACGCGGCCGAGACGCCGTGCCCGCAGACATCGAGCATGTACAGGCCGAGTCGTTCGTGGTCGGGGCAGTGGAAGTTGAAGAAGTCGCCGCCGATCTGCCCGGAGGGGCGGAATCGCCAGGCGAGTCGCACGGAGTCGAGGTCGAGGCGGTCCTTCGGCAGGAGATTTCGCTGGATGCCGGCCGCGGCGGCCAGGTCGTCGTTGATCTGACGGCTCTTTCTCTCGAGCTCTTCCCGCTGGGTGACCTCTCCGGTGACGTCGTGGATGATCACCAGCACCATGTCCCGGCCCTTGAAGGCGAGCTTGCGGGTGCTGAGTTCGAGGTGCCGGGTGCTGGCCTGGCCCCCTCGGAAGAACTCCCGGGTGAGTGGCTGCCTGTCCACCGGAACGTCCTTCGTGAGCGTCTCGACGAGGGTTTGCCGGAGCACGCAGTTTCCGCAGTGGGTCGTCTCCCCGCACGGCCGTCCCTCCTCGCCGTGGTATCGGCAGCGCATGGCTTCGCCGAACCGGGTTTCGGTGGGATCGCGCTGGGGACTGTCGAAGAGGTCGAGGAACGATCGGTTGAAGCGGTGGATGCGCCCGCCCCCGTCGGCGATCAGCACCGCGGCGGTGATGTTGTCGAGGAGGAGGTTCAGGAAGTCGTTCGACTCGTGCAGGTCTTCGAGATCCGTGAACATGACGGGCCAAGGTTACCATCCAGAGCCGGGGAACCGGCATCGCCCCCCGGGCGGGGCTCGCCCGGCCGACAAGCAACCCGACGCGCACTGTTACCTCTCGAGCAGGCAAAGCCACTCCCCTGAAGCAGGTGGAAACGGTGGCGGTCTCCTGCGAGACTGCTCTGTGGCTGAGCCGGATGGACTTGCGGAGGGAAGGGATGGGAGGATCCTGGAAGTGCCACTGACCAAGAAGTTGCTCTTCGACCTCGAGATCGACCGGAGGGGAGGGATTCGGCAGATCGGTGCGGTGCTCGACCGGGTGGAGTTCTATCGTGAGGTGTCCGGTAGCCCCGGGGCGGCGCTCGCGGAGTTGGATGCCTTCGCCCGGGGGGCGGCGTGCGTGCTCGGGCACAACGTCCTCGCGCACGATCTCCCGCATCTTCTGCGGGTGGCGCCGAACCTTCGGCTTCTGAAGCTGCCGGTGGTCGATACCCTTTTTCTCTCCCCTCTGGCCTTTCCCGAGAACCCCTATCACAGCCTGGTGAAGGACTACAAGCTGCTCTCCGCCTCGCTGAACGACCCCGTGGCGGATGCGCGGCTCGCCGGTCGGGCATTCTCCGAGCAATGGGAGGCCCTGGCCCTTGTCGCGACGGGTACTCCTCCGCTCATGGATCTCCTGCAGTTCTGTTTCCAGGGCGTCTCCTTCGTGGAGGGCGGCAGCGGGGACGGCATCGCCCGGGTCTTCTGCTCCCTCGCTGGCAGGCAGCCCCACGACGCGATCAATGCCGACAAAGCACATCAGATCTTCGCCGACCAGGCGCGGGATCTGTGTTGCCGGAGTGCGATCAACGAAGTTGGACGGGAGCTGATCGACGACGCCGTCCGGCGGCCCGAACTCGCCTTCATCGCCAGTTGGCTCCGGGTGGCCGGTGCGAAGTCGGTGTTACCGTCGTGGGTGCGGCATCGGTTCCCCGGTATCCGGACTGCCATCCACCGACTTCGCGATGCTCCCTGCGGCAACTCGGAGTGTTGCTACTGCAAGGGCACCCAGGATCCCGAGGAGCAGCTGAGACGGTTCTTCAAGTTCGACGGCTTCCGCTTGACCGGGGGCAAGCCGCTCCAACGGAAGATTGTGCTTGCGGGAATGCGCAACGAATCGCTGGTCGCCCTTCTGCCCACCGGTGGAGGCAAGTCCCTCAGCTTTCAACTCCCCGCCCTCGTGCGATACGTCCGACGCGGTGCGCTGACCGTCGTGATCTCGCCGCTGCAGGCGCTGATGAAGGACCAGGTGGAAGGTCTCGTCAAACGAACCGGCTCGCCCCACGCCGGTGCGATCTACGGGATGCTCACCCCTCCTGAACGCCGCGAGCAACTTGAGCGCATCCGGCTCGGGGACACCGCGATCGTCTACGTCTCCCCGGAACAACTGCGCAACCGTTCGTTCCGGCAGACCATCCTCTCCCGAGAGATCGGTTGCTTCGTCTTCGATGAAGCCCACTGCATTTCGAAGTGGGGCCACGACTTCCGGCCGGACTACTTCTATGCTTCCCGCTTCGTCCGTGAACTGGCCTCCGAGCAGGGCACGGAGATCCCGCCCGTGGCCTGTTTCACCGCCACGGGAAAACCGGACGTGATCGAGGAGATCAAGGACCACTTCCGCACCGTCCTCGGCCACGAACTGGAGGAGTTCCGGGGACCCATCGCCCGTGAGGAGCTCGTCTACTCGGTGCGGGACACCACCGGGCCGCAGAAACTCGAGCAGGTGGCCGGCGTGCTTCGCGAGAAGCTCTTTTCGAACGGAGGTGGCGCGGGGATCGTGTACCGGGCCACCCGGAAGCGGACGGAGGAGACCGCCGAGTACCTGAAGAAGCGCGGGATCGTCGCCCGGGCGTTCCACGCCGGTCTCCGGGCGCCGACGAAACGCGAAGTCCAGGACGAGTTTCTCGCGGGAAAGGTGCCGGTGATCTGCGCCACCAACGCATTCGGCATGGGGATCGACAAGTCCGATGTCCGGGTGGTGGTGCATGCGGACATCCCGAGGTCGATCGAGAGTTACCTGCAGGAGGCTGGCCGCGCCGGCCGCGACCGCAAGCGGGCCGACTGCATCCTGCTCTTTGATGAGCACGACGTCGAGACGCAGTTCCGCCTGGCAGCTTTCGGAAAGATCACCCGGCACGATATCGTGCAGATCCGCCGCGCCGTGAAACGTGCCACTGATCGGCAGAAGGGGGCGGCCGTGATCACTACCGGGGAGCTTCTGCGGGATCAGTATCTTGAGACTTCCATCGACGCGGAGGATCGCTCCGCGGACACCAAGGTAAAGATGGCGCTGTCCTGGCTCGAGCGGGCCGGATTCCTCGAGCGTAACGAGAACCGAACGACTGTTTTCCAGGGTGTGCCCCGGGTGAAGGACCTGGAGGAGGCCCGGTTGAAGATCAGCAGCAAGCAGGTTCCGGAGCAGACGGCGAGGCGGTGGATCGCCGTCCTCGAAGCGCTCCTCAACGCCGACCCGGATCAGGCGTTGACCTTTGACCAACTCGCGGGGCACCGGGCCTACGAGCATTTCTGGGCGACCTGTGACGGCACGATCGTGACCCGCCAGGTCCGCAAGGATCTCCATGAGATGGCTGAGGTCGGGCTGATCGACCAGGGGCTCGTCTTCAGTGCGTTCGTCCGTCCCAGAGGGCAGAGGACTTCGAAGCGTCTCTTCGAGCAGGCGAGGGATAGCGAGGTCAGTCTGCTCGACCTGATCAGGAAGACCGCTCCCGACGCGGAACAGGGACAGTGGCAACTCCTCGAATTAAACAAGCTGCATCAGAGGCTCAAGTCCGGTGATACCGACTGCAGTCCGGAATCGATCCGGCTCCTCCTGAAGAGCTTGAGCATGGATGGGCGGGGCCTGGCCGGGAGCGGAGGCAGCCTGGAACTGGCGCAGACCTCACGGTTTCGCTATCGCGTGAAGGTCTCCCGAAAGTGGGACGCCCTCGAGGCGACCGCGAAGATCCGCCGTGAGGTCGCGTGGAAGGCACTGGCGGTGATGCTTGAAAAAGCGAAGCACGTTGGGGAGGAGGAGCAGCTCGTCTCGTTCACCGCGGCAGAGGTCGTGGCGGCAATTCACAAGGATCCCGCACTCGCCCGCAAGGTGAAGAGCCCCTTGGATGCCGTCGACCGCGGGCTGATGTTTCTCCACGAGCAGGGTTCGATCATCCTGCGCCAGGGCCTTGCGGTGTTCCGGCAGGCCATGACCATCGAACTCTCGAAGGAGATGAGGGGGAGAACCTACTCGAAGAAGCACTACGACGCCCTCGATCGCCATTAC
Source organism: Planctomycetota bacterium (assembly GCA_024274785.1). GTDB lineage: Bacteria > Planctomycetota > JAJSAM01 > JAJSAM01 > JAJSAM01 > JAJSAM01. Next base: position 113,189 of record JAJSAM010000035.1, read on the forward strand.
GGAGAGCGCGTCGCGCAGGTCCATGCCATGAACGAGTACGCCCGCCTGGCGCTGAAAGAACAGCGGGCGGCCGATCGATTCGTCAACGACTGCTTCAGCCTTGAGCGCGATGCGTTCTTCACGAAGTACTTCGGGGATCGGCAGGAGGTGCTGCGTCGGGCGACGGGGGTTGAGTCCTACCACCGGATCGTCACCGGGCTCGAGAACGACCACCAGATCGAGGTGGTGACCGCTCCCCTCGAGGGGAACATGCTGGTCCTGGCGGGACCGGGTTCCGGCAAGACCCGCGTGGTGGTGCACCGCTGCGCCTTCCTGCTCAGAGTTCAGAGAGTGCGTCCGGAGGAAGTGCTGATCCTCTGCTTCAATCACAACGCCGCGGTGGAGCTCCGAAAGAGGCTTGGCGACCTGATCGGCATGGACGCGCGAGGTGTCACCGCGCTGACCTACCACGGCCTGGCCATGCGGATCACCGGGACCTCGTTTGCGGAAAGGGCGGAATGCGATCAGGACGGGGAGATCAAGTTCGATGAGATCCTGCAGGACGCGGTGCGGCTGATCCGGGGGGATGTCGAGATCCCCGGGATCGAGCCCGACCAGGTGCGGGAGCGCCTGCTGGCCGGGTACCGCTACCTGCTGGTGGACGAGTATCAGGATATCGACGAAGTGCAGTACGAGTTGGTCTCGGCGATCGCCGGCCGAACAGAGCAGGACGGGGAGAACAGACTCCGGATTCTCGCGGTGGGGGACGACGACCAGAACATCTACACCTGGCGCGGCGCGGACGTGAGCTTCCTTCGGCGGTTCGAGGAGGACTATCAGGCCAGACGGTTCCGACTGCTCCACAACTACCGCTCCTCGAAGAACATCATCGAAGTGTCCAACCGCTTCATCGCCACGAACCCTGGTCGCTTGAAAGTTTCCGATCCCATCCGGGTCAACGAGCAGCGGGTGCTCTACGCGGCGGGGGGGCGCTGGGAGGGCCTGGATCCGGTCTCGCGGGGCCGGGTGAGGCAGATCATCATTTCGAGTCCGGCGGAAGAGGCTTCGGCGATCGTGGCAGAACTGCGTCGGGTGAAGGAGTTGGACTCCAATACCTCCTGGCATGAATTCGCCGTCCTGGCCCGGACCCGGAATACCCTGCAGCCGATCCGGTCGCTCCTCACGCACTACGGGATCCCCGTCTCGCTGGTGGTGCCGCGCGAGCAGGCCCCGCCCCTCAACCGCATCCGCGAGATCGAGACATTGCTCAATTCGCTGAGGGAGAAGGCGGAGCAGAGTGTCCGGCCGACGGAGCTGCTGAAAGATGTCCACCGCGATCTCAAGATGCGGCCCGGGCACTACTGGCTCGACCTCCTTCGCGAACTGCTGACGGCGTTCAAGGAGGAAACCTCGAACGCGGATCAGCCCCGCGGCCATGCGGTGGAGTATCTGTACGAGGCCCTCGTGCAGCGGCGCCGCGAGAGCCGGATCGGCGCGGGTGTCTACCTCGGGACCGTGCACTCGGCCAAGGGGATGGAGTTTCAGCACGTGATCATCCCCGCGACCGGTTGGGCGGAGTTGCGGGAAGATGCCACCGTGGGCGAGGAGCGCCGGACCTTCTATGTCGGCATGACTCGCGCGAGGGAGATGCTGACCGTGATCCACTGCCCCGGACTGTCTCCGTCCCACGTCGGACTGGTGGATGGCAAGGAGATCCTGTCCACCGGGCCGGCGGAGCAAGCGGCGGTGCCCGAGGGGATCCTCACGCGCCGGTACGAGGCCCTCGGCCTTTCCGACCTCTTCATCGACCTCGCCGGGCAGCGGGCCGCGTCGGACCCCATACACAACGCGCTGATGCACCTGGATTGCGGATCGAGACTCACCGTGCGGGAGCAGTCCGGGAACGTGGTGCTCCTCGATGGGGGTGGATGCCCGGTCGCCAGGCTTTCGGCCTCGGCGAAGGAGCGCTGGCTGGCCCGGCTTCGGGATGTCGAATCAGTGTGCGTGCTGGCGATGATCAAGCGGCGACGTGGGGACACCGGTGAGGAGTACGAGGACCGCATGCGCGTCGATGCGTGGGAAGTCCCGTTCTGCGAGCTGATCTACCGGGAGCAGTGCTGAGTTCACCCTGATCCCATTCCTTCGGGTTCTGCCCAATCGAAAGGCTCCCGCTCATCAGGGCGTTCCGGGGAGCGACTACGATCCCTTCGGAACGGCGGGCCGTGCCTGAACCACCCTCGGCTGGGTGTCCTTACCAAGTTGGACCAGTACGTTCGCGCTATCTGGCAGGATGTCGACCGTGGGGCGGGCCGAGAGCAGTTCCTCCGCCTCCAGGACTTCGAGCACCGCGCCGAGCAGCTCGGGATCTTCCCCGGAGATCTCGTTCAGGGCGCGGCCGACGACCGTGGGGCGTGTCGAGTTCGCCTCGGCCATGGTCTGCGAGACCTTGTTGGCCGTTTCGCTCCGGATCAGGCCCACGCGGTTCTCACCATCCTGCTTCATCGCACTCGTGACCTGCACCAGGCGCTTTACCACCTTTTCGGTGATGTTTCTCACCATCTGTACGTCGGTGAAGAAGACCTTGCGGATGTAGACCGACCCCAGCCGATAGCCCCACTTCTCGGACATCGGCGATACGGCCCGGCGCACCGTGCGACTCAGGCTGTGGCGGTCCTCCAGCATCTTGTCCATCTCGAGGTTGCTGAGCGTGGAGATCGCCGAACTGGCCACGTTCGCCTGGAGCGACCCTTCGGGATTGGTGTTGATGAACAGGTAGGCGACCGGGTCGTTGACCTGCATCTCGTACCAGATGCCGACTCCCATGGGTGTGCCTTCCTCGGAGTTGATCATCTGGCCGCGCAGGTAGTGCTGCCGGAGCGCGGTGCGCACCATCTGCCGCTTTCCGAAGAATGGCAGCAGGAGGGCGCGGGGTCCGAACTCGACGATGGGAAAGCCTATGCCGGGTTCGTCCATGGTGCCGATGACCTTGCCGAACAGGGTGAAGACCATCGCCCTGCACTCGGGAATGATGGCGTAGAGCCCCAGGCCACGGGAGATCGCGAGCACGAGCGGGATGGTGGCCAGACCGACGACCGCAGCGACGATGCATTCAGGTTTCATGATCCAATCCTCCACTGGTTCGGTCTCAGGAGTCCTCGGAGACGAGAATCAACCGCCGGGTTCGCGCGAGCAGCGGAACCCGCATGTTGCGGATGTAGGCCACGAGTGCCTCTTTGCCTCCCGCCGCCTTGATGGTCCGTAGCGAAGTCGCCAGTTCCCGCAAGGGGGCGACCTCGGCCTCCGCGTTGTTGATCGCGATCTCGATGGCTCGCTTGCTCATCGTGATCTGTTGCTCGGAGTCGGCCCGGGCCGTGCTGATATCCGCCGCCACCTGGTTGCGCGTGCTGTTGATCGCCGAGAGGGCCCGATCGACATCCTCCGGCGGATCGATCGTCGTGATCAGGGCCGCATCGAGTTCGATCCCGTAGCGCCCCGCGGTCGAAGCGCACTGTTGTTCCATGAAGGTGTTCAGCGTCGGGAGGTTATTTCGAAGGTCGTTGATCGAGACTCCCTCGGAGAGTCCGACGGCAGATCCCGTGGGGTCCGCTTCGATCTCGGTGTCGTCGATCAGGCTCGGGCCTCTCGGATCGACGAAATTGGCGATCCGCTCTCGAAGCACGGAGACGAAATAGCCCATCACGTGCTCCAGCGGGCTGACAACTCCGAACAGGTAGGGGTAGAGGTTGTCCTCGCAGACCCGGAAGCGGATCTGCCCATTGACCCCGATGGTCAGGTTGTCCTTGGTGACCGCCTCGACCGTCGACTGGTCCTTGGTCGGGTCCCAGGCGAGATCGACCGCCTGCGTCGCGACGCTCACCTTGTGGACCTGCTGCCACGGCCACTTGAAGTAGGGGCCACCGGGACCGATCACGCGCACCGCCGGGTATTGGTAGCGTTCGTGCTCCTCCTCGCTCATGGGCGGTCCGGCGGACTCCTGAAGCGGAAGCCGATCGGCGCGGCCGAAACTCGTGAGCACCGCACGCTGGTCGGGGCGAACGGTATAGAAGCCGGTCATGAGCACGCGGATCACGGCAAAGACGCCGAGTCCGGACAGGAAGAAAATGGCCATCGTCATCGTTCTACCCTCCGTTACCTGCAACACTGCCGGTTGTTGCGAATCGTCAGCCTACACGGCGCGTCGCCTTGCGCAAGGCGCGATACGCTTTGAATAGCCACCTTGGCAGGAGCGTACACTGGGGAGCATCCATCCTGCTGAGATCTAGGAAGCCATGCTCTACCGCGTCAAGGAGAAGTTCTGGTCCTGGGGAAACGACTTTTCGATCACGGACGCCGACGGCAAACCCTGCTTCCTGGTCGACGGCGCCGCGTTCTCCTGGGGCGACGACCTTTCGGTGCAGGATCCCGACGGGCGCGAGCTGGCCCGGATCACTCAGAAGCTGTTCTCCTTCATGCCTCGCTACCGCATCTACATCGGTGGAGAGTTTTTCGCGGAGGTCATCAAGGAGTGGACCTGGTTCAAGAAGAACTTCACTCTGGATGTTCCGGGCCCGAACGATTACGCGATCGAGGGCTCGTTCTGGGAGCACGAGTTCGAGTTCGTGCGCGGCCGCCACGTGGTCGCTCGAGTGAGCAAGGACTACTGGAACTGGACGGACAGCTACGGCGTTTCGATCGAGGAAGGCGAAGACGACATCTCGATCATCTGCGCCTGCATCGTCATCGACCAGGTCCTGCACGACGACAAGAACGACTGATCACGTTACTCCGCCCCTGTGCAATCTGAATTCCACATATTCAGATTGCGGAGAGCCATCATCAAATCGCCGTGCACGCCGCCGTCACAGAAATACATCTGACGCTCCCGGACCGCCAGCACGGTCGCCCAGAGATCGACCCTCCATTGCGGCTGGGCCGCGCTGTGGCGGTAGGAATCTGATCACGGCGAGCTTCACCCGGTCGGTCCCAACTCCGGGTCTTGGTCGCATCCATACGATCGCTTGACACGGTCCCATGCTGTGCTCCAATGAGAGATGAGAGGAGCATTGGGATGAGTGTCGGACCGAGGGTGCCTCCGGAAGTTTGCGGACTTCTCCGGGCGATCGAATGTTCTCTGGCCGGGAACGAGACGTACCTTGATGCCTGGTACCGAACGAAGCGTGTAAGCCTCGGGCGTACGCTCTATTCCTGGACGAGAAAAAGCCAATCTGCAGATGAGATCCTTCAGGCCATCCTGATCGCTGCGCTGCACGCGTCACGCGCGCGGACCACCGTGAAAAACGAGGCGGGGTGGATGTCTCGCGTCGCCGCGAATACCCTCGCAGACATCAGGCGCGAGGATCGCCTTCGCAGATGCCAGTCCCATGAATTGTGCGACCTGCCCGATGAATCGAGTCTGGCCGACCCTTTCCGGGTCATCGCCGCAAAGGACGCCTTGTGCCGTATGATCATCATTGCCGCAACTTTCGGATCACCGGAGCGCGAAGCACTTCTGCTTCGTCTCAAATACCGTTGGGACCAGGGAGAGATCGACCTATGGCTCACGAACTGGCTCGGGATAGGCAAAGACCGGGCTCGCAAGATCAGACGGAGTGGCCGGAAACTGCTGCGGAAGGTGGTTTCCGGCAAGTGCGCTGGGCGGGTTGGTCCTCGGCACAGAGTTTTGACGCCCCCCCCCCCCGTTTTCCTGACTAATACTACAGTCAAGCCGCGACCTCATGAAACGCCGAAGTCTCGGCAGATCGCAGAGGCCGCAAACCAAAGGAGGAAGGGATGGGAGTCTCCGTCAAGTCTGTATTGCTCGCCGCATTGCTCTACGTGTGCATCTTTGCGCTCGCCCAGCAGGTTGAGGCGACGGAATGCACCGGGGTTGGGCAAAACCGCAAGAGTTCCTTGGACCAATTCGGCAGTTGTCCCTCCAACGAAGACTGGTGCTGCACCTTTGCACGCTTCGAGGGCCTCGGTGTCCCGGACAGTGCGAGTTGCGACCCGGTGGAGCGGTCAGCGACTCTGGATAATCCTGATCCCAACCAGAACAGCATTGACCCGATGCTTTCCAACGAGGTACCTACCGTGATTACACACTACGGTTCAGGGATCGGCCACCAGTGGGTCGTTAAGGTGTGCGGACCGGCGGGAATCCCAGTCCACATCACCGTTTCGTTCCGCAATTCGTTCGGACTATCGACAGCCTCTTGGGCGATCATTATTAAACCAGAGTGCTGAGCATTTTCATGGCGATTGAAGATGTGCCATTCCCCGGCCATTTGCATTCCCGGAAGGTCGCCTCAAATGACGAATTCGAGATGGCTGCTATTGGTGATCTCAATCGCCATAGTTTGCGCGGCAGTTGGCGCACTATCCGTCGATAATGAAGCCAAACCGCCGCACCAGGTGGTCGAAAGCTACGCCTCGTCTGAGGTCAAGGAACTCCCAACTGTCGAGAGGGCGCAGGCTGCAAATGGCGTGGGGATTGATGTCCAGCCACCACTGCAGCACGGCGAAGAAATCAAGGCAACCTGGCTGATCGGGGGTGTAGATCGCCAGGTTGCCGCAGTGCCCTCTGTTGCTGGGCTGGATCACATCGATCTACCGTATCCTTCAGAAACGCCAGAGTCGCTGACTCTCGCGCGGGATGGATTCGCTTCCGCCCGGATCGATCACACGGTGAACGGTGGGCGGTACGCTGTTGAGTTCGTACGCTGCGGTTCGGCGTTGGTCTGCGTAGAATCCACCACTGGAGCATACGACCCGGAAACTGCCGCCGTTCGCCTCGAGTGCAATGGCCTTCGCCATTCCCCGGTTGAACAGCATGGTGGGGAGTTCAGGTTTGAAGATCTGTCTCCCGGTCGATATGGGGTCGATCTCGACCCGGACGGTTCTGGCTTCATCACTTTCGGGTATCTCCCCGTTAACGCAGGACAGCCATCGAGATTCGGCATCGACCTCCGGGGGCAGTCTGACATTGCCGGGCGGATCCTCATGCACGGTAGACCGCTTGCGGATTCCAGCGCGCTTACCGTGAGGATGACGGAAGCTCAACTGAAGGTGGCAAGGCCCCAGTATGTACTCCCCGTGAATCCGGATGGGTCGTTTCAGGGCCAGGTGCGGCGGGGCGACTACTCGGTCACGGTGGTGAGAGGCGAGCAACTGGTCGGGACTTTCGCCTGGATGGTGTCAACCAGGGAGGAGAGCCGGGACTTTGACCTGGCGGAGGTTCTCCGGGTCTCGGGGCGAATTCTGGATGCCGAGGGGCAAACACTTCCGAACGTGGACCTGGTCTTCGCGGAGCCCCGAGAGGGTGGAGGAGTTCACAGCTGTCGGAGCGATGATTCGGGCGAGTTCAGAGCACTTCTTCCCGCTGGAGTGCGCCACAGTGTTCAGATTCGGGGGAAGTCTTTCGGAGTGATGACCCTGGGTTCCATCACTCTCACCGAGGACACGACGATCGACTTTCAGATTCCATGCGGAAGCAAGGTGCATGGCCGGATTTCTTCCGCAAATGGTGAACCTCTGGCCGGTGTCATCATCAGTCTGATGAACTGGCGGGTGCGTACGGGAGATTCTGGTGAGTTCGAGATTGCGGATGTGCCCGCCGGTCGATTCAAGATCTACGCCTACAGACAACCTGGCAACATTCTCATCAATTTCAGTGATCTGATTGTAGTGGGTGGGGAAGACCTTTGGTTGGAACTCGTGGAGGATCTTCCCCCAGCGGGGTTTGTCGCCGGGAAGGTGGTTTCTGCCGACGGAAAGCCGATATCGGGTATCCGAGTTCAGGCCGCGGGTGTCGCCGGCGGGCTGACCGGATGCATCACGAAGCGCGACGGGAAGTTCAAGTTCAAGGTTCACGGTGATGTGGTCAATGTGTGGGCAAATGGCCCGGAGGAGAAGGGGCTTTGCAGGGCGGTGGCCAAGGTACCGCTCGGGACTCAGGATATCGTTCTGGTTCTCCTGGCCCCGGTCGAGTTGAAATTCGTGTTCATGCTGGATCAGAAGCGATTCTTGGGCCCGATTGACGGTCTGTTGGCGCTCAAGGATGAGAGTGGTAAGTCAACTGCGTTGGGAGTGGGCTCATCTGCGAGGGCCATGGAACGTTTCCGGCGCATACCCGCAGGTCGCTATAGGATGATGTTCCTGTTCAGTCAGTCATTTGCGAACACCGACTGGTTCGAGGTCGACCTCCGGGAGAGTCAACGCTCGGAGGTGCAGGTTGAACTGGTGGCCGGTTCGCAGCCTGCGCTTGATTTCGATTCGCCATTCTCCGGCAGGTTCGCCGTGCGGTCCGGAGATGGGCGGATTGTGTACGCCGTGGATCTGCTCAACGCCAGGTCATCATTCCGGATTGGCCGGATCCTCCCGGCCGGGAGCTACGAGGTGCTTGCGTTCTCCCGATACGGTGAGGTTGCAGTGGGTCAGCTCGAGGTTCTCGCCGACCACTCTGAACCGGTCTCCTGGGAGGTCTTTCGGGGCAGTATCCAGATCAAGGTGATGGATGCGGCCGGGAACCCCGTGGTCGGTCGGCGGATCCGGGTCTGTGCGGCTGAGAACTGCCGGGACGTGCCCCTGGGCATCGCTGTGGAGAAGTTGCAGATGGGCTCCGTCCTTACGGAGCGACAAGCACTGACCGACGATGGAGGACGATGTTGTTTCGCGGGGCTGCTTCCGGCGAGCTACGTCCTTACCGGCCATGGAGGAGATGCGGTAACCGTCATCGTTGGCGAGGGAGATGCCAGCCACCCTGCGGTACTCCTCACATGCGAATGAGCAGGAGCATCCACCTGGCGATTTCGTTGACCCAGAGAGTGGTTGGAGTCCTTCTGATCTACTCGGGTGTCGCCAAGACGGTCCTGCCGGAAGCCAGGTGTGGATTCGGCGCGGTCGTCCGCTCGCTCAATCTTCCGGACTCCATGCGGGCCGTGCTGCAGAGCGGACTCGGGCCCCTCGAGGTTGCCGTCGGGATCTGCCTGCTGGTCGGTTTCCTGCGCAAGGTCCATCTGAGTGTGAGCGTCTGCCTCATGGCCGCCTTCGTGGGCGCTACTGCCATGCAGAGCGCTTCGGGCTTCCAGGACAGGGCGTGCGGGTGCGGGCTGGGCATTGCGGTGAGTGTCGGCGCAGCTCTGGTACGCAACTCGATCCTGCTTGCGCTACTCTGCGGCTGCCTGCTGCACGAGTTCTGGGCGGGGAGGTCTCCGGTGCAGCTTTCAGGATCTTGAGGAGGCGCTTGACGGACCTGGCCACTCAGGCCGACATTTTCGCCATCATCGCTTCGAAGTTCTCATCCACACCGCGCTGGATTTCGGCGATGGCCTCTTCGTCGCCGATGACGTGCTTGAAGCGCGACTGGTACTTGAGGTACTCCCCGATCGGCTTGCGCTTGCTGACCTTCTTCGTCACCTTGCGGACGCCGTCGACCATCTCGTAGAGGACGATGCAGCCGGTGGTGACCGCCAGCTTCGCGACCTTGACGATGTCCCTGGTGTCGATCCCCCAACCCGTCGGGCAGGGGCTGTGGCAGTGGATGTAGCTCGGGCCCCGGACCGCCGCGGCCTTCTGTACCTTCTCCATCAGGTCGAGGGGGTAGCCGATGGAGGCCGACGCGGCGTAGGGGATGTGGTGGGCGGCGACGATCTCCACCATGTCCTTCTTGAGTTCAGGGGGGCGGTCCTCGCCTTTGGTCACCGAGCCGATCGGCGTCGTGGAGGTGCGGGCGCCGAAGGAAGTGGTGCCGCTCCGCTGCCCTCCGGTGTTCATGTAGGACTCGTTGTCGTAGCAGAGGTAGATGAAGTCCTGGTTGCGCTCGATGGCGCCGGAGAGCGACGACAATCCGATGTCCGCGGTTCCGCCATCGCCCGCGACCACGAGCAGGTTCATGTCCTCGCGTTTGCCCATCGCTTTCAGGGCGTCGTCGATGCCGGAGATCACCGCCGGCGCGTTCTCGAAGAGCACGTGGAAGTGAGGGACCTTCGGAACCCCCATCTGCATCACCACCGCCAGGCAGCCGGTGGCGTTGATGACGATGGTGTTTTTCCCGAGCACCTTCAGGGTGTGCCGGAAGCCGAGCATCTCCGGGCAGCCGGCGCAGGCGAGGTTGCCGAGGGAGAGGTGCTCTTCTCGCGAGACGTCTTTGAGTTTCATGGCCATTACGCTGTCAGTCCTTCGGAGTAGGGAATGCCCTCTTTCGGTCCTCGCGCATCCGGCCAGAAGACGCTCTGCCCGGTGAAGCCCGGTTTGCCGAGTTCCAGGCAGCGCTCGATCGTCTTCGGCGTGATGTCCTTCCCGCCGAGCCCGATGATGAAGTTGAGAAGCTCCGGGCGCTGCTCCTGGTGATAGAAGGTGCGGGTCACGTCCTGGTAGACCATGCCGGAGGTGCCGTAGCCGATGTCCCGGTCGAGGACGAGGACCGTCTTCGCGTGGCCGACCGCCTTGACCAGTTCTTCCTCCGGGAACGGCCGGAAAGTCCGCAGGTTCGCGACGCCCACCTTCTCGCCCCGCTTGCGCATTTCCGACGCCGCATACCGGGCGGTTTGCATCATCGAGCCGATGCCGATGATGACCACTTCGGCGTCCCCGGTGCCTTCGGTCTCGACGACGTGGTACTCGCGTCCGAACTGCTCCTTGAACTTCCGGAACGTCCGATCGATGACCGTGAGGGAGTCCGCGAGCGCCCGGTGCTTCTTGTACTCGTAGTCCGGGTACCACTCCGGGAAGAGCACCTCGCCGAACTGCAGCGGGTTCTCCGGGTCGAGAATGGCGCGGTCGGTCTGCCCCGGCGGTTGGATGAACTGGTCCGCTTCTTCCTGGGTGATGGTCACCACCGGCTCCGAGGCGTGGGAGAGGATGAACCCGTCGTAGGAGATCAGCAGCGGCAGGTTCACTTCCGGATCCTCGGCGATGGGGTAGGCCATCAGCATCAGGTCGTAGACTTCCTGCACGCTCACCGCGTAGATCTGTAGCCAGCACGAGTCGCGGTTGACCAGCGTGTCCTGGTGATCCGGCCAGATGTTCACCGGGACGGAGAGCGTCCGGTTGGCGATCGCCATCACCACCGGGAAGCGCATCCCGGAGGTGAAGTACATCACCTCGCTCATGAGCTGGATGCCCTGCGAGCAACTCGCGGTGAACGACCGGGCGCCGACCGCGGCGGCTCCGGCGCAGGCGGAGAGCGCGGAGTGTTCGGACTCCACCTTCACCATTCGCGCGTCGAGTTCCCCGTCGTTCACGAACTGGGAGAGATACTCCACGGTGTGCGTCTGCGGAGTGATCGGGTAGGCGGCGATGAGCTGGACCCGGGCGCGCTTCACCGCCTGGGCGGCGGCCATGTTGCCGTTCCAGAATTCGGTGGTCATGCCCCCTCCCCCGTCTCTTCACGCTGCATCTCGATCGCGCCGGGACGGCACTCCTCGGCGCAGATCCCGCAGCCCTTGCAGTAGTCGTAGTCGATGTCGAAGGATTCGGAGTCGATGCACGCCTCCGGGCAGTAGAGCCAGCAGAGCCCGCACTCGGTGCAGCGCTCGTGGTCGAGGACCGGCTTCGTCGCCCGCCAGGCGCCGGTCTTGTTGTCCAGCGACCAGCCGGGGGGATAGGTCAGGACATCCTTTGCATCTTTGACGAACTTCTCGTACTTCTCCATGCCCATGCCGTCAGTCTCCGATCTTCCGGATGCCTGCTGCCGCCGCCTTCGCCGCCTGGATGTTCAGGGCCGCCTTCTCGCCGAAGCGCTCCTCGAGCACCCTGGCCAGGGAGTCCATCGAGATGATTCCGGTGGCTCCGACGAACGCTCCCATCATCGAGGTGTTGGTGATGGGCCGGCCGAGGATCTCCATCGCGATCGAGGTGGCGTCCACGGTGAGGACCTCAAAGTCATCGATTCCGGGCTGGTAGCCGTACTTTCCACCGCGGAGTTCCGCGTCGATCTCCGCGGGAGGCCGGGTGGAGTTGAAGATCAGGCGGCCCCCCGGTACCAGCCCGAGCGTGATGGGCGCGAAGTGCCAGATGCTCGAATCGAGGACGACCAGCACCCCGGGACTCGTGGACGAGCACTTCAGCAGGATCTCGTCCTTGCTGACCCGGACCGTGCATTGCGAGAGGGCGCCGCGTCGTTCCGGCCCGAAGGTGGGAATCGACTGCGCGTAGCGCCCCTCGAGGACGGCGGCCTTCCCGAGGAGATCCCCGGCGGTGACGACTCCCTGGCCGCCCCGGCCGACGAGACGAACCTCGTGCATGTCCGTACCGGTCACGCCGGGGGCGAGATTGATCGATGTTGAATCCATATGGGCTCCGTGCGGCGACTCCCCCATTGTCTTCGAACGGTCGTTCGGAATCAATGTAAGGGGCCGCGCAAGAATACTTCGCAGGACGGAGAGCGCTGATGCGTCCGCCCGGCAAGACGCGAGGAGGGCGCAACCATACTGGTTTCAACAGACGAGCAACGCGGCTCAAGGGGATGCGGCTGTCCGTGATCTGAGGGGCGGCTGCGGTGCATCGAGGCGGGTCCGGCCGTCACCGTCGATCCGGGTGCGGAAAGCGAGGATGATTCCGGAATCCGAAGTTCTCAGAAAAACTCCGGAATCTGTGCAACCCACCCACCCGGTTTAACGACTTCTGGGGTGACGGAGCAGAGTTCCGCTGGATGAAGGGTTACCCGGCGGGGGGGAAGAAGCTCTGTCATCGACCCGGAGGCAAGGGGAGATTGGGCCTTAGGGCCTCCGAAGCGGGCGAGTGTGGCCGACCCTGACGCCGAGCCGGCGTGCCACCTCGCACCGGACCGGATTACCCGGTATCCTCACCCCCATGTCCACCTGGCAAAAGGACATCCGTGTGCCCCTTCCGGACGGGACCTGGCTGGCGGGGGATCTCGCCCTGCCCGACGGGGACGGTCCGTTTCCATCGGTCCTCATCCAGAGCCCCTACGGCAAGGAGCGGCTCGGGGCGGCCCTGCCACGCGAGTCGGCGCGGACCTGGCTCGACTTCTGGGATCGGGATCGGTACGCGCTGCTGATCGTCGACTGGCGAGGGTTTCATGGTTCGGCTCCGGCCGGTGGATCCGGGGCACGGAAGCCGGCGCATCGGGGTGAGGACGGCGTGGCGGTCCTGTCGTGGATGGCGTTGCAACCGTGGAGCAACGAGCGAGTGGCCGCCTGGGGACCGTCGGCACTCGGTCGGGCGGTCCTTCGCACCGCGGCGCAGCAGCCCTTGCCCCTCGTCTGCGGGATCCCGCTCGTCTGCCACATGGGGCACTTCTACGATGACCTCTACGAGGGAGGCGTGCTCGAGGAATCCCACGATCGATCGATCCGCGCACTCGGCTTCGGCCTCCCCGACTCCGTCCGGGACGAGCCGTATTCCGGGACGCCCTTCTGGCGGGAGGGCGAGAAGGAGTGTCGGCCGGAGGACATCAACATCCCCCTCCTGCTGGTCACCGGATGGTTCGATCTCGTTACGGCCCGGACGCTTCGCTTCTTCTCGATGCTCCAGACGGTCGGCGGCCAGCGCGCGATGGCCCACTCGCGGCTCCTGGTCGGGCCCTGGCATCACACCGCCATCGACCACCGCCGCCAGGGCGGAATGAAGTTCCCCGGAGCGGCCGGGGCGGGCGCGAAGGAGATGCGCGACTTTCTCGCCCACTGGGTGCTCCGCGAGCAGGACCGCGGGTGGCCGGAGTTCACCGGAGTCCGGTACTGGCAGATGGGGGAGGAACGGTGGGTGGATGTGCCGAGTTGGCCGCCGAGAACGACCGACCGGACGCTACACCTCACTCCCGATGGCGGCCTGGCCGACGATCCGTCCGGGCGGGGCGAACTCTCCTTTACCGCCGACCCGGAGAACCCGGTTCCCACCCGCGGCGGCGCGAACCTGCCCATGGGGCTGAAGGCCGGTCCCATCGACCAGCGTCCGCTCGAGGAGAGGGAAGACGTCCTGGTCTTCTCAACCGGACCGCTCGAAGAACCCGTCGCCATCACCGGCGCGGCGCGCGTCACCCTGACCGTGGTGACCGACGCCCCCGACTGCGACATCGCCGTTCGCCTGACCGACGTTCACGAAGACGGCCGGAGTATGCTCCTCGCCGACTCGATCCGCCGGGCGAAGCTCCGCGGCGGAACCGATCGTCCGATGCCGGTCACACCGGGGTTGCCGTTCGAGATCACGGTCACCCTGCCGCCCCTGGCCCAGACCTTCCTCCCCGGCCACCGCATTCGCATCTCGGTGGCGGGCTCCAACTGGCCGCGCTACGAGCGGAACGCCCACACCGGGGCGGATCACTTCGACGGGGGCGAGGCCTTCCCGGCGCAGATCACCCTGCGCTTCGGAACCGGTTCTCCCGCTCGCCTGGTCCTGCCCATCAAGCGCTGAGGATCTCCAGCCGGCGCCCGGCATGATGCGGTGCAGGAAGCAGTCCACTCCCCTGAAGACGCGGATCTCCTCCCCGCCCGCTCGGAGGGTCGAGCACCGTCTCGAGCAGTCACAACGCCGCACTGTTCGCGGCAGTTACGCCTGTGCCGGAGAACCTCGATCTCCTGAAGGTCGCTCCCAAAGCTGCTGCAACCGGCCAGGGTCCGGAGGGCGCGCCTTGCCGGACGGACGCAGCGGCGCTCTCCGTCCCGCGAGCTGTTTCCTGTGCGAGCCCGGAGCGGGATCATGTGGGCCGAGTCGCCTCAAACATTTGTTTGAATTTCGCCCGGATTTCCCGGCCGCTTGCCCCGGAGTGTGATAAACAGTTGTTTGAAACGATCGATTGAGAGGTGGCGATGGCACCGACCGACCCGAGGGACACGAAGGAGAGGCTGATCGACGCGGCGGAGTCGCTTTTCGGCGATCGCGGGATCGCGGCGGTCTCCGTCCGGGACATCACCGCCAGGGCCGAGGCGAACATCGCGGCGGTGAACTACCACTTCGGGAGCAAGGATGCGCTTTTTCTCGCCGTGCTGAAGCGCCGGATGGAGCCTCTGAACGCCGAGCGCCTGCGTCTGCTCGATATCGTCGAAGAGACGGCCGGAGGCGAACCGCCCGCCCTCGAAGAGATCCTGAGCGCTTTCGTCGAGCCGACCTTCCGGGTGTTTCGCAGCAATCCCGACTTCATGAAGTTCGTCGGCCAGTTGCACCACGAGTGTGGAAGTCTGGCCGACAGCCTGCTGGCCACGTCCCGGTTCGGGGAGCTGATTGCCAGGCTCCGTATCGCGCTCCTCCGGGCATTGCCCGGTTCACAGCCGGCCTCCTCCTGGTGGGGCATGAACTTTCTCATGGGGGCGATGATCCACACCTGGATGGGGGGGCACGAGATCGAGGCCATCTCGGGTGGAGAAGCGGTCTACGGCAGCGATGAGATCATGGTGGAACGTCTGACGAAGTTCGCCGCCGCCGGACTTCGCGCCATCGCCGATGTCGGAGAGGAGGAGTGATGAGCCCCTGGCCGTCCCTTCTTCTGCTGGTCTTTCTGATCGGCTGCAGGAGCGTGGCCGAGCCGGAACTTCCGGCGCTGCCGGTCACACCCCCGGACGCATTTGCCGGCGGCGCCGCCGAGGATGCCTTCCCGCTGCGCGAGGACTGGTGGATGGACTTCGGCGACCCCCGCATCGACGAACTGGTCCGCGAGGCCATTCTCGGAAACCCGGGCCTCGATGAGGCGGAGGCGCGGCTCCGCTCCGCGTTCGCGCTCGCCGACATCGCCGGGGCTCCGCTCGCTCCGTGGCTCTCCGCCGGCCTCGTCACCTCCCGCGACAATCGCTATATCGGCGGGACCAGCTCTCTCTTTCCCGCCACCAACACCAGCAACGCCTTCGGCGCCTCCCTGAACCTCTCCTGGGAGGCCGACCTCTGGGCCCGGATCCGCTCCGGCCAGGCCGCGGCGATCGCGGATGTCGAGTTGCAGGACGCGCTCGTTCGCGGCGCCTATCTGTCCCTCGCGGTGCAGACCGCCAAGGTGGCCCTGACCGCTACCGAGGCGGGGCAGCAGGCGGAGGTGGCCCGGCAGAATCTCCAGAGCGCCAAACGGCTCGCGGCGCGAATAGAGGAGCGCTACGAGTTGGGCCTTCGCCAGATCCTCGAGGTCAAACTCGCCCGCACCGAGGTGGCCGACGCGAAGGCGCAGGTCTATTTCTGGGAGCGGGTGCGCGATGCGACGCGCCGACAGCTCGAGAGTCTCCTCGGCCGCTACGCTACCGGCACGGTCGAGGTCTCCGCCGAGCTTCCGGAGTTGCCCGGGGCGGTCGAGGCGGGGATCCCGGCGGACCTGATCGCTCGCCGTCCGGACCTGGTCGCCGCCGAAAAGGCCTACGTCTCCGCGTTCTACCGCGAAGAGGAGGCCGATGCTTCGCTCTACCCGCGGCTCTCTCTCACCGCCTCCGGAGGCGTGGCGAGTTCCGAACTCTCGGACCTGGCGATGGGGAACTTCGCCATCTGGTCGATCGGGGCGAACCTGTTGGCCCCCATCACCGAGGGTGGCCGGCTCCGCGCCAATGTGGCGTTCTCCGCCGCCAACAAGGAGCAGGCCGGCGCGGCGTTCGCCTCCGCGGTGCTGCGCGCCTTCACCGAGGTGGAGACGACGCTGGCCGCGGAGGGGTTCCTGAACCATCGCGAGGCCGCGCTGGCCGAACTCGTCGCCGAGGCCGGAGACAGCGCGGCCATCTCCGAGGATCGCTTTCTGGCCGGGCTTCTCGACATCCTGACGGTGCTCGAAGCCCGCCGCCGGCACTTCGGCGCCAGGGCGCAACTCCTCCGAGTGCAGTTGGAACGACTGACCAACCGTATCGACTTCTACGCCGCTCTGGGGGGGGGCATACCAGTTCGGCCGGATGCCGACTGACGAGGTAGGGACATGCCGAGCACCATCTTGAAAATCCTGCTTCCGCTGGTCGTACTGGCCGGCGGAGGCTTCGCCGCACTGAAGATCAGGCAGAGCGAGAAGATGCCGGAACCGCGGGAGACGACCGTGCACGATCCCGTGGTCCGCGTCGTGCCGGTGCGGAGGGACGACGTGACGCTCGACGTCACGACCTATGGCACGGTGCGCTCCCGAACCGAGATCCAGGTGGTCCCGCGCGTCACCGGCCGCGTCGAATACGTCGCCCCCGGGTTCCGGGACGGCGGTTTCTTCAAGAAGGGCGAGGTCCTGGTCCGGATCGAGAGAGAGGACTACGAGCTGGCGAAGACGCGTGCCGGAGCTTTCGTCTCCCAGGCTGAAGCGCGGCTCGAGCGGGAACTCGCCGAGGCCGAAGTCGCGAAGAAGGAGTGGGATGAGTTCGGCAAGGGCGAAGCACCCGCACTGGTCCTGCGGGAGCCGCAACTCGCCGAGGCCCGCGCCGCTCTCTCCTCCGCCAAAGCGACTCTCGCCGCGGCGGAACTGGACCTCGGTCGGACCGAGATCCGGGCCTGGTTCGATGGCCGTGTCCGGCAGGAGAGCGTGGAAGTCGGCCAGTTCCTGATGGCGGGCTCCCGCATCGCCACGGTCTACGGCACCGACTTCGCCGAAGTGAGGCTCTCCATTCCCGACGACCAGCTCGGCTACCTGGATCTCCCCGTATTGCGCGACATCGCGGCCGGCTCCCACGCCGGCAACCTGATTCCGGTGCGACTCTCAACGACCATGTCCGGCACCCGGTTTCAGTGGGACGGCGAGATCGCCCGCACCGAGGCCGAGGTGGATCCGAGGACGCGAGTCATCTACTGCGTGGCCCGGGTTCGGGATCCCTACGCTGTCGGCGAGAATGGGCGTCCACCGCTGATGATCGGCATGTACCTGAAGGCGGTGATCCCCGGTCGAAGGGTCGAGGGAGTGGCGTCGGTGCCGCGCTCCGCCCTTCGCGGCCGCAACCGGGTCCTGGTGGTGGACGCGGATGACCGGATTCGCTGGCGCACCGTCGAAATCCTCCGCAAGCAGAGTGCGCGGGTCCTGATCAAGTCCGGACTCGAAGTCGGCGAGCGGGTCTGCCTGACCGATCTCGAGACGCCGATCGAGGGGATGAAGGTTCGCGTCGAGACCAGGCGATGAGAGCCCTGATCGACTGGTTCATCGAGAGCAAGGTCGCCGCGAACCTGCTGATGCTGTTCATCCTGGTCGGTGGCGGCATCACCATGATGGGACTCAAGCAGGAGGTCTTCCCCAACGTCGACCCCGACATGATCACCGTCTCCGTGATCTACCCCGGTGCCACTCCGGAAGAGATCGAGGAGGGAATCTGCATCAAGATCGAGGAGGAAGTGGAGGGGCTCGACGGCGTGAAGAAAGTCACCTCCAACGCTTCCGAGAACGTCGGGGTGGTCTCCATCGAGTTGTTCGAGGGGGAGGACAAGCAGGCGGTGCTGGACGACGTGAAGGTCAAGGTGGACGCCATCTCGACTTTTCCGGAAGACGCCGAGAAGCCGGTCATCCAGGCGCTCGAGATGATGAAGCAGGCCATCAACCTGATCCTCTCCGGCCCGGCCGATCCGCTGACGCTGCGCAAGCTGGCCCAGGAGATCCGCGACGACATCGCCGACCTGCCCGAGGTCTCCCGCGTCGAGCTGACGAATGCCGTCGACTACGAAATCTCCATCGAGGTCGCCGAGGATGCCCTGCGACGGTACGGC
Source organism: Planctomycetota bacterium (assembly GCA_024274785.1). Classification (GTDB taxonomy): domain Bacteria; phylum Planctomycetota; class JAJSAM01; order JAJSAM01; family JAJSAM01; genus JAJSAM01. The sequence goes on from JAJSAM010000035.1 coordinate 131,750, forward strand.
CTGACCTTCGACGATGTCAGCCGTGCGGTCCGCCAGAGCTCGCTGAATCTCTCGGGGGGCACGGTGAAGACCAGAGGCGGGGAGATCCTGCTGCGCTCCGACACCCAGGCCTACGTCGGGGAGGACTTCGAGGAGATCCTGCTGATTCGCTCTCCGGACGGCACCCGCGTCAAGCTCGGTGATGTGGCCACGGTCCGGGATGAGTTCGAGGACGTGGACCTGTGGAGTACCGAGGACGGCCGGCCGGCGATGACCCTGACCGTCTATCGCATCGGGGACCAGAGCGCTCCCACCGTGGCCGGCGCGGTCTACGATTACCTGGACGAAGTGCGACCCACACTCCCGGAAGGCATCACCCTGGGAATCGGCAACAACTGGGAGGACATGCTTCGCCAGCGCCGCACGCTGCTGCTGAACAGCGGCGCCTGGGGCCTTGGGCTGATCTTCATCCTGCTGTTGCTGTTCCTGAGATTCCGGTTGGCGTTCTGGGTCTCCCTCGGCATCCCCACTGCTCTGATGGGTGCGGTCTGGCTGCTCCCCTCCACCGGAGCGACCATCAACATGATGTCCCTCTTCGGGTTTATCACCGTGCTCGGGATTCTGGTGGATGACGCCATCGTCGTGGCCGAGAACATCCACTACCAGACCAGGCTCGGGATCGGCGGCATCCTGGCGGCGAAGCGCGGAACCCGCGAGGTGATGGTGCCGGTCGTGCTCGCCGTCCTGACCACGGTGGCCGCTTTCATTCCGATGCTGAGTTTGCCGGGCTGGATGGGCAAGTTCGCGCAGGTGATCCCCATCGTGGTGATCTGCGCACTGACCTTCTCGCTCGTGGAGTCCCTCCTGATCCTGCCGCATCACCTTTCGCGCCTGACCGCGGAGGTCCCGGGGAGGAAGGGGAAGTTCAGGATCATCGGGAGCCTCTCCCTCGTCCTCTTCTGGTGGGTGGACCACGTCTATCGCCCCATTCTGAGGCTCGCTCTCCAATGGCGATACCTCACTTTCTCCGCGGGCCTGGCAATTCTCATCGTCACCGCGAGCCTCTTCGGCCCGGTGATCAAGTTCGTCTTCATGCCGGTCATCGAGGGGGACCAGATCATCGTCTCGCTGACGATGCCGGAGGGGACCCCGGTCGCGGATACCACGGCGGCGTTGAAGCGCATCAGCGATGGCGTCGAGATGCTCTCGAAGAAGTACGAAGGGGACCAGCCCGGCAGCGTGTTCATCCGGACGCTCGTGTCCGTGGGCAGCCAGCCGCAGTCCGGGCAGGATCCCACCAGTTTCGGCCTGGGCCGCATCAACAGCCCGAACATCGGCGAGGTCTTCGTGCAGCTTCGCCCCCCCGAGGAGCGGGGGGAGATCCACTCGGAGGCGCTGATGCATGAACTTCGGGGCCTGGTGGGGGATGTGCCGGGGGCCCGGGAACTCCGTTACGACGTGGCGATCAACCGCAGCGACTCCCCGATCAGCCTGGAACTCAAATCCGGAGACCTCGCCGCATTGCGCGGCGCCGCGGACAAGGTCAAGGCGCGCCTGGCGGAGTTCAACGGGACGTATGACATCGCCGACGACCTGGTGGCCGGCAAGCGGGAGATCCGGCTCTTCGTCACTCCGCAGGCGGAAGCGCTCGGCATCACCCAGGCCGATCTCGCCCGGCAGGTACGCCAGGCGTTCTACGGCGACGAGGCCCAGCGCATCCAACGCGGTCGCGACGACGTCAAGGTGATGGTCCGCTATCCGGAGGAGGCCCGCCGATCCCTGGCCGACCTCGAGGACATGCGGATCCGCATGCCCGGCGGGGGAGAGGTTCCCTTTTCGACGGTGGCCCGGGTTACGGAGGGGCGGGGGCCTTCGGTGATCCGCCGGACCGATGGCCGCCGCACCGTGACTGTGACCGCCGAACTCGACCTGGCCGTGGCCAACGCCAACGACATCGTGACCGAGCTGAAGAAGCCCGGCGGTTTCCTCGCGGAGCTCAAGACGGAGTTTCCGCAGGTGGACTGGTCCTTCGAGGGGGAGCAGCGGGAGCAGGCCGAGACCCTCTCCGGGTTGTTCAAGGGCGCGGTGATCGCACTGCTGCTGATCTTCACGCTCCTCGCGCTGGTCTTCGGCTCCTTCAGCCAGCCGCTCATCGTGCTGCTGGCCATCCCCTTCGGATTCGTCGGCGCGGTGCTGGGGCATGTGCTGATGGGGCTCGACTTCACCATGCTCTCGGCTATCGGTGTGCTGGCCATGGCCGGCGTGGTGGTGAACGACTCGATGATCCTGATCGACTTCGTGAACCGCCGGAGAGCCGAGGGAGCCACCGCCTGGGAGGCGGTGTTGGAATCCGGTCCGAGGCGTTTCCGCGCGATCCTGCTGACCTCCCTGACGACCTTCGCCGGTCTGACGCCCCTCCTGCTGGAGAAGGCCGTCCACGCCCAATTTCTGATCCCGATGGCCACCTCCCTCAGCTTCGGAGTGATCTTCTCGACGGCGGTGATCCTGCTGGTGGTCCCCGCGACCTACCTGATCTTCGATGATGTGGCGAAGCTGTTTCGGGGGGCGCGGTGACGATACGGAGCGACGAACGCATGAACGAGGAGCCTCTCACGGTGGTGTTCCCGGGCGAGATGAGACCGGTTGAACCGCACTCCGCCTGGTTCGTCTTCGCGGTTCCTTCGGCGCATGATCACCTCCCGGGAGAGGAAGACGCATGAGATCAGCATGGGGCGCGGTAAAACCGGGGGAGAAGTGCCCTCGACTGTTCACAGCGCGGCCCTGCCGCGATGGAGGGTCGATCTCCGGGCGACCGTGCTGGCAGTCCGGGAACGTCACGCAGGTTCTGCGAGTGCCGCGAAGGTTTTGAACGTCCATGGTACAGAGGCCAGCCGAGCCAGGGGAGCGGGAGCGAGTTGAGGACGAATTGCCCTGACACCGTATCGGTCATCCTGTGCATCGCCGCCATTCTGCTCGCGTCCTGCAACGGTCCCCCGATATCGGATTCTCCGGTGAGTCTCGACGGTGTCGCGACCTGGGCCATCCAGCTCCAGGGGCTCGACCGCGCCGGCGCTATCGACCGCCTGGCCCGGGCGGACGTCGACCTGGTGGTGATCGAATCGATGAACACCATGCGTGACCACGCTGACTTCCCCATCGTCCCCGTGGTCCGCCAGGTGAAGGCCACTCCGGGCGCCATGCTTCCGCGAAAGCTCTGCCTGGCCTATCTGAACGTCGGGCAGGCCGAGGACTACCGGGAGTACTGGGGCGAAGACTGGGTTTCACCACGCTCCGATGCGCCGGGGTCTCCCGCGTTCCTGCTCGCCGCGGACCCGGATGGGTGGGCCGGCAACTGGCCGGTGGCGTACTGGGACCGGAGGTGGCGGGCGATTCTCTTCGGTTCCCCGGAGGCGCTCCTCGAACGCGCGATCGAGCAAGGTTTCGACGGGGTGATGCTCGACTGGGTGGCGGGTTGGTCGCGCCCGCTCGTCTCCGCCGCCGCCCGAGAGGCCGGAGTCGATCCGGCGGCGGCGATGGCCGACCTGATTCGCGAACTCGGCCGCCGCGCGCGGACCCTGCGGCCGGGCTTCCTGCTGCTCCTGAACGACGGCGCCCCCCTGCTCGAGCGCATCCCGTCCCTTTCGGAGTGCGTGGACGGAGTCGTACGGGAATCGGTCTGGTTCACCGGCCGGTCATCGGACCGTTGGGATGACCCCGCCAACGCGGATGTCCGAGTCGCGGACCCGGAACCCGTGATCCGAAGCCTGGCCCACGCGCGGCGTCTCGGCGTGCGGGTCTTCACTCTCGACTATGCATCCCGACCTTCACGGCGCGAGGAAGCGGTCCGGCGCGCTCATCGAAACGGCTTCGTGCCCTTCGTCAGCCGCACTCCCCTGGACCGCCTGCCAAAGTACGGGGCCGCGCAAGAATAACCTCGCCCCTCCGGAGGGAATTCCGGCACTCAGCCCGAGTTGGCTCGATACCCCTCTTCACCGCAGCGACCCGCCAGGACACCACACATCCTCTGATGGTTTCCACGGTTACGGAAACGCGGCGTGCGCCCTCACGAGAAAGGCGGGCTAGTCCGAGGTGATGGGCTGTCCGGTGAACACGTAGTAGTCGAGGTGCCGGGTAGCTCGAGCCAACAGTACGTATCCGGTGATCAGCGAGAGCATGGCGGCAATTGCATAGCCGAAACCGTAGGTCGCCGGACCGAGCCACACACTCGCCAGGGCCAGGCCGCCGTTCAGGACCAGGAAGAGGAGTGACGTGGTGAACGCCTGCCAGCGCAGGTCGAAGTATAGCTGCATCAGAATGGTGATGAGCAGCATCACGTGGCAGAAAGCACCGATACAGACCGCACGAAAGACCCTCACCGCCGTCGGGGGCAAACCCAGCTTCTCCAGCAGAACGGGAGCGAAGATCAGGGCCAGGGCCGTGATGGCTCCCTGGATGCGCAGGAGCCGGATCATGCCCTCCTTCAGGTTGCCGAGCATGGCCATCCGCTTCTGTTCGATGATCGCGAGCGGACGTCCGCCGAGGATCGCACCGAAGTACGATCGATAGCAATCGTAGAAGCCGGTCTCCACCCGCACCAGGTTCACTGCCAGAGCGGGGATGACCGTCAGGTAGGCGAGGAAGCAGCAGGTGTCGTAGAGCGGATGGTAGAGGATCAACGGGTGCGGGCCGATGCCGTCCGCCACCCAGAAGATGATCTTGTCGATCCAGATCCCGGCGTTGTAGGCCACCCCCACGACCAGCAGGCGCGGAAACTCGGAAACGCTCGCCAGAACCGCGAAATCGCGGTCTCCTTCGGTGTGGAGGCCCCGGACGATGGCTCGCACCAGGTAGACCAGGGCCAACCCCTGTCCGGCGGTGTAGGCGGCCATCAGGCCGAGGGTGCCACAGGGTCTCTCGAGGGCGGCGACCAGGCCGAAGACCAGGAGAGCGCCCAGGCCGTAGCCTTTCAGCACCGTGTCGAACTCCCGCGTCACACCGAGCCAGATCAGTGCCAGCCAGGTGATCCCGAGCACCATGAACAGCGTCACCGCGACGAGAGAGAGGGCCGCCGGAAGACCGGCCGCGATGCAGAAGATGCTCCCCACCACGAGGTGCGCGACTCCGACGACGAGAAAGCACGCATTGAAGGCCGGGAGGATCTCCCGGTACTGTTTGGTGTAGAGCCAGTCCGCGACCTTGCGCGTCACCGTGAGTTGCAGCACGCCGACCAGGATCAGGCTGAACGCGAAGGCGTAGGTCACCATGGCCCGGAAGAGATCGTAGGCCGGGGCGGTGGTCAGGTACGGCGCGAATCCGCTCAGAATCCCCAGCGTGAAGATGGTCACGAGCCAGGGACCTGAGGAGATCAGTCCGGCGCAGGCGTACCCGCGGACCCGCGAGATCAGTCCTCGCCGCGTATCGATCATCCGCCGGAGTTCGAACCCGATGCCGGCCATGTCAGACTCCCACTCCGGTGGACGTCAGGTGTTTGGTGTAGATCTCCCGATAGGCGCCGATCATGTCCTCCTGGTCGTAGAAGCGATTCACGCGCTTCATCAGATTGCGGCCGAGCTGCTTGCGGCGCTCCGGATCCCGGTAGAGCTTCAAGAGCGCCTCCGCCGTCGCCCCCGGACTCGCGATCGGAGTGATGAGCCCGCCTCCGCCGATCATCTTGTCCTCGGGCAGGCGTCCGAAGAGCAGCTCGGAGCAGGAGCCCACATCGGTCGCGACATTCGCCAGACCCATGGCCCCCGCTTCGAGGATCACCAGCGGCTGGGCCTCCGAGATGCTGGTCAACACCACCACATCGACCTTCGGCACTTCCTCGAGGACGTTGACGGCTCCCTCGAGGATCACGTTGTCGTCGAGATCGAGCAGGGAGATCAGCTCGTGGCATTCCCGGGCATAATCGGGATCCTCATCCGCGGGCCCCATGACCCGCACCAGGACGTCCGGGACCTCCTCCGCCACGAGGCGGCTGGCGTAGATCAGGGTCTTGACGTCCTTGATGGGACAGACGCGGCCCACGAAACCGATGGTGTATCGATCATTCTCCGGCCGGCCGAAGTACGCTTTGGAAGCCTCTCCGAATCGTTTCAGGTCGATGCCGTTCGGCACGACATGCACCTTCTGGCGGTCGGCGCCGTCCCTCACCTGCATCTCCCGGTTCCCCTCGTAGAGGGTGAAGATCTCATCCGCCAGCTAGTAGCAGACCCCGGCCATCATCTGGAACTGGCGGACCCAGAACCGCTTGAAGTAGGGAGCGGTGCGCTCCGCGACGAGTTCCCCCGATTCCCAGTCCTCGATCCAATCCGCGCGGTTGATCTCGATGCGCCGTTCCTTGGTGTAGATCCCGTGCTCGGTCAGCAGCATCGGCCTCTGATGACGGACCTTGCACGCCGCGGCGAGGATTCCGGCGTAGCCCGTGGAGATGGTGTGGTAGAGACCCGCCGCGGGCGCATTTGCGGCCAGCACGTTGAAGAGCGGCATATTCGAGTAGCGCCAGGTCCAGAAGAAGTTCAGGAAGCTCTCCTCCTCCGCCTCCGCCCGGTACGTATCCACCAGCACTTCCCAGCTCTCCCGGGTCTGGAGGAGGTCGTAGGAGTTCATCCCCGCGCCGCCGTCCTCCTCGAGCGATCGGATGAAGTCGGCGAACGCTCCGATCCTGCCCGCGCACATGTCCTCGACCAGGTCCCGGAACCGATCCACCTTCTCCCGGTTGTCGCCCTCTCCCCGATTCTCGGACATCGTGTACTCGTGCAGGCAGACCTCCTCCAACCCCACGACGTTCTTCGGCATTTCGTAGGCCGGCCCCTTCGGGTAGTACCCGCGCTTGGGGCTGACGTGCATGATCGTGAAGGTGAGCTCCGGCAGTTGCCGGATGATCTGGTGCACCCAGGAGGAAACTCCTCCCTTCACGAACGGATAGGTGCCCTCCAGGAGCAGGCAGATATCGGGGGTCATGGTCTCGCTCCCGCGGGCACGCCGTCTCCGGCCCGCTCTGTTTCTTCCGTCACCTCGTCCCCGTCCCCGTCTTCACCTTCATCCTCGCCCGTGTCCCGCAACGCCTCGAGCCAGCCGGGCAGCTCGACCCCCCGCTCGGCGAGTTGTTCCGCCTCCTCGCGGGCGTGTGCGAAGTCCCGATCGACAAAGGCGATCTCGGCCGTGGTCAGGTGGATCTCCGTCATCGTCCGGATCTCCTCCGGGAGAGAGAGGAGACAGTCGTAGGCCTTCGCGAACTCGCCGATCTTCGCGTGTGACCTGGCTTCGAGCGTGGCGCCCTCGACGCTCTCCGGGTCAATCTTCCTCGCGTCACCGGCGGAACCGGCCGCCGCCCTCAGGTGGAATCCGGCCGTCGCCTGATCCAGGACGCCGCTGCTGGCCAGATCGAAATGGGCCCCGGCCAGCTCGAGATGGGAATCCGCGTCTCCCGGGGCTTCCCGCACCCGTACCCGTCCTCCGGCCACCCGGTCCTCGTGTTCTCGCACCAGCCGCTCCAGCTCGCCGTAGGCATACAGGCGCACTTCCTGGTCATCATCCTCGAGGCAGTTTCGAATCAGCATCAGGTGGTGCGGTTGCCCCAGCTCCGCCAAACGGACCAGGGCGCTCCGCTTCTGGTCGGTGCCGCCGTGCCGCAGCACATCCCGGTAACTCTCCAGGTCCAGCTTGCGGGCGAGATCCCGATCGAAGTTCCCGGTGAACAGACTCCGCTCGTACTCCGGAATCCTGGGCTTGACATGGTTCTTGTAACGCTCCATGGCCTGGTGGGAGTTCTCCACTCCTTCCCCCCGGCCCTTGCGGGGCAGTCCAACCGACAAGGCCGGGCCCATGAAGGGCAGGAGCACCGCGATGAGCATCATGGCGTCGCGTTCCGCCGGAGCCAGCGGTTCGCCACGACGGTGGCGGGCCGCGAAAGTCGCGGGCAGGACGGCCGTGAAATGGCAGAGGAGCCCCCCCATGAACGCGAGGAAACCCGTGCCGAAGAACATGAAGCGTGCCCCGGCCGCACCAAGGGCCATGGACAGAAGCGTCAGAGCGATGACGATCAGCCCTCTCCTCGACAATCTCTTCATCGATAGCCTCCCGCCACCGGGATGTCCCGCAGCGGCCGAATGTCGGAAAGTGCGTCGATAAACGGCACGTAGTAGGGGAAGTCGGGACCGAAGCTCAGGATCTCGGTCGCCAACGGGCCATAGGGCGGATCCGCCTCCGCTTCACCGACCAGGGCCAGCAGACGTTCGGAGATCTCTGTTCCCTGTTCCGGATCGGTCTTGGGGAGAACGGCCACCACGTGCCCCTCTCCCAGGGCGAAGAGGCTGTCGGTCTGTCGCAGCCCACCCTCCGTCGCCTGCCGGATGTGGAATGCCAGAAGTCCCGGCTCGACTCCGACGGTCTCTTCGCTCCGGATGGAGATCACCTGCAAGGGGTATTCGTTTCGCATCGCGAGGCCGATCTCCCCGATCAGAGTTCGGAGGAACTCCCGGATCGTGCCGATGTGGCGGCCCGCCGGAAGCTCGAAGGCCCGGCCGGGGCCGCAGACGCCTTCGCCGCCCGCAAACAGTCCGGTCATCTGCTCCACCAGGCTGTCCGGGTCCGGCGTTCCGGGGGCCGGCTCGAAAACGTCGACCTCGATCTCCCCCGGGACCTCCCACTCCTCCCGCTGTTCGGGCACCAGGCGTCGCCGCAGGGCCTGAGCCCCGTCGGCCGGCGTACCGGGCAGGACCATCAGGTAGCAGCCGGCCTGGGGGAAGCGATAGAGAGCGTCGGAGGCGCGCGTGCGCGTGGCGAAGCGGTCCACCATGAACTCGTCCACCTCCGCCATGCGCGGAGCGGGGAGGCCGACGGTCCCCCGGATGCGGATCGCGAGGAAGGACAACGGCAACCCATGGCGGACCGTTCGGTCGTATTCCAACCCGAGACGCACGCCCAGATCCCCGGCGCTGCCGATCCACTTCGGAGAGGGTTCGAGGTGCGAGAACTCATCGCTTCCACCCGAGACCGGCGCCCCGTCCTGGTAGGACCGCGTGAGCAGCGCGGAAGTCCACCTGGCAATCGCCTTGAAGGTGCGGATCGTGGATCCGTTGAGGACCGAAGCCGGAACATCATCCAGACAGAGCAGTGCATCGATGACACCCGGAGCGCCGGTCAGGGGAGTCACGACGAGGGGCCCATTCTCGGGCGGTTCCTCGGCGGACGAGAATCCGTTGATCTCACGTCCCTCGCGGATCGCGCGTTGTACGTATTCGCTTTCTCGCGAAACCTCGAGCCGGGCCTCCGTCTCCCCGGCGGGCCAGCCCCGCTGGCACAGAAGCTCGAGCTGTCCATCCAGCCGGGGCATCAGGACCGAGGCGGACGCGCCGCAGTACTCCTCCACCAGTTCGAGGGCGATCTCACGGATCTCCGCGGGCGAGGCCAGCTCGGTCCGGCTGGCGGTCTCGATCAGGTTGCCGAAGTGACTGTTCTGATCCACGAGCCGGCGCTCCAGGACCCGGCCGGCCGCGGAGAGCACATCCCGCTGCTGCCGGACCCGTTCGTATTCGGTGCCGGCCTTGGCCAGTTCATCGGTGAGCACTGAAAGCCGATCCCGCGCGATGTCCCTGAACTCCCCGATCAGGAAGCTCACCGCAAAGAACAGGATCGGCTCCAGCATGATCTTGAAAGTCAGGAGCTCGCGAAGATCCTCGATGCCTGATTCCCGCTGCGCGCCGAAAACGACAAGCAGAGTGGCGCAGGCCGCGGCGGTGAGGCCGGCGGTGAGACCCCGACCCGCGGCCATGGGCAGGATCACCAGCCAGTAGGGGTGGGGATGCACGCCGAAGGCGCCGATGCGGCCGTCTCCGGTGAAGAACTCGATGAGAACGATCACTCCGTAGAGCGCGGCGACTTCGGCAAGGACGAGGAACCACCCTCCCCGGCGGCTCATGGCCTCGGGCGGGCTTTCGTTCCCGGCGGTTCCCTGCTTGTCTTGCACCGAAGTTACCATCTCAATGTGAATCTCAGCTCGAGGCTGGATGCTCCTTTCCCCACGTCCGCTCTTCCGAACGCATAGCCGTAGGTCCCACGGAATCCGACCTCGAAGTCGGGACCGGGCCGCCAGGAGAGCCCCAGCAGGGCGCCGCCGAAGGGGCCGGGGTCGGCCAGGTCGGTGCCGAGATAGGTCTCCACCTCGACGACCAGCCCCGGACCCAGGCTCTCCTCGAGGCGGCCGGTCGCGGTCACGTAGTGCGCCACATCCCGAATGGGCAGAGAGTCGGCGAGTTCCGCGCCGTCGAGGAGCGCCATGCCCGTGTATCCCAGCCAGGCGCCGATGCGGGGGCCTCGCGATTCGGGAGGCTCACCGGCGACCGTCGATCCGGCTCGCGCCGGCTCGGCTCGGCGGGCCAGGAGCCCTTCCTGCACCTGCGGCCCCTCGCCACGGAACCACGTACCGAAGGACCCCTCGAGGATGACCATGTCGTCGGAGAGCCGGCCATCCCGTGCCGTTTCGATGGAGAGGTTCGAGTATCGCAATCGGCCATAGGCCCACCAGTCGGCCTCCTTGCCCGACCGGTAGCCGGTGAGTTCAACTCCGCTGCTGCGTCCGGCCAGACCCGCCGCCGCCGCGGGATAGGCCAGGGTTTCCAGAACATGCAACCGCAGCTCGTATCGGGCGTACGGGTTCTGCTCCCGCTTCGACACCTCGATCCAGCCGCCCAGAGGATCGCCGCCCGGGCGGTCCGGATAGAAGTCCGTCCCCAGAGCCAGCTCCCAGTCTCGGCTGAGACGCCGGGACACCGACAGCCCGAGGCTGGTCAGTTCGGTGTCGAGAAGCTCGAGACCAGATCGGTAGGCCTGGGCCCGTCCCCGGTACGACCCACGCTCCAGGTAGCCGGAAACCCTCGTCTCCTCCACATCGAGGAGGAGAGAGCCCGAAAGGAGCATCCGGGTGATCCGGTCATCCGCCGCGGTCTCCGTACGGACCAGGAGATTCGCCACCGGAGACGCAAGCTGGTCGCAAAGGACCCTGCGGGTCTCCCGTGCGGTTCGGTTTTCGGGTTGGAGCGAGAGCAACTCGTCGAATGCGTCCCGCGCCCGGGCCAGGCGCCCCAGGCCCAGGAACGCTTCGGCACTGGACGCGGCATAGCCGGGATCCTCGCCGTAGAGTTCGATGGCCCGTTCGATGCCGGCGAGGGCTTCTTCATAACGCCCCTCGAGAATCTTCAACTGCGCGTCCATCCGCAGGGCGCGGGGACTCTCCGCTCCGAGCAACCGGGCCTGTTCCACGACCCGCCTCGCCGCCTCCCCGCGGTTGAGAATCACCAGGGCGTCGGCGTAGTCGAGCAGCAGATCCTGGTTTCCGGGAACGAGCGCGAGCAGGCGGTCGAAGATCGCCCGGGATTCTTCCTCCCGACCGAAACGAGCCAGGATCCTGGCCTCCATGGAGCTTCGCGGAACGCTGGCGAAGCCGGCCTCCCGCAACAACACCAGAGCCTGCTCATGCACGGTCCGGCCCAGATCCTCCTGCCGGCAGGACCAGTAGGCCTCGCCGAGGTAGAAGAGAAGTTCTCCCTCACCGTCCCCTCCCACCGCCAGGGCCCGCTCGAAGCTGACGATGGCGCCATAGGGGTCGTTGCTCCAGGAGGCGATCTGTCCGATCCTGGTCCAGGATTTCGCCTCTTCGGGATTCTACTCGGCCAGGGACTCGTAGAGCACCAGCGACAGATCCAGCCAACCTGCCGCGAAGAACCGGTCCGCGAGCCAGGGGACCCAGTCGTTCTTCACATCCGGCCCTTCGAATTCTCCGAGCGCGACCGGCGCGGGCCTCTCGTAAAGGGCGGGGAAACGCTGCATGAGATCCGCAGCGATCGCTTCGTAGCCCGGATAGCGGTCCATTCCCGCGACCACCGCCAGGATCTCCGCCGCCTCCTTCGCATCCAGTTCGGGAGATTTCGAGAGCAGGGTGGCCTTGTCGAGGAGCCCTTCGATTCCGGCGCCGGCGTATCCCTTCAGGCCGCGGAAGAAGAGCAGCGGGTCTTTCGCCCGTTCGACCCTCCTGACCATCAGGGTTCGCACCTGGTCGATTCGCCCGAGAGAGATGCAGAGGGCCATCGCCTCGGCTTCCAGCTCCGGATCCGGATCCGTTTGCAGCCGCAGGAGCAGGATTTCCGCCAGTTCATCCTGCCGGTTCGCCCGTTTGAGCAGGTCGTACCGGCGATCGTCGTAGCCGCCCTCCGGCCAGCGCTTCGCGAGATTTTTCAGTTCGGCCAGCGCCGCGTCCACCTGCAGATCCTGGAGGTAGAACTCCACGAGCCGTTCGCGCCAGGGACGTGGGTCGTCGGCGACGGTGGAGGCTTCCTCGAAGAGCTCGGCGGCCCGTTCGAGATCCCCTCCCGACAGCGCCAGGTCCGCCGCCTCTCCGAGACCAGTGGCGTCCCCGGCGGCGCGGGCCAGCTCCGCGACGTGCAGCGACGCTTCGTCGGGCCGACCGAGGTAGCGATACAGTTCGATCAGGCGCCGGCGCACCGTGAGCGGCTCTTCCTCGTCCTCGAGCACCCCCTCCAGAGCCTCCAGCTCCTCTTCGTACCGTGACAGCCACGCGGCGATCTCGGCCCGGCGCTTCTGCACGGTGATGTCGCCGGCGCCGGCCCGGGCGGCGGCGGAGAGCACCAGCAGCGCCCCCTCGCGGAGGCCGGCATCGAGACAACCCTCCGAGAGGGCGAGAGCGCTCTCGGACGAGGTCGGATCGGCTTCGAAAGCACGGAGCAGCCATCGCATCCGGGCTCGCGGCCGGTAGGCCAGGCGGAAGTGCTCGGCCAGGATCAGACCGTCTTCGGGATCCACGGCCCCGGCCTGGCCGCCCGCCGAAACCATCGCCACCGCCGCCAGGCGATCAGGAGCGCAATCGGCCCCGCAGAGCGCTCCGAGATCGACCACCTTCCGGCTCTTCCCTCCCAGGTGCAGGAAGAACGCCTCCAACTCCCTTGCCCCTCGTTCGTTCATCTCGATGGTGCGCAACAGGCGAACCGCCTCGTGTGGCCCCATCGTCCCGCCCCGGTCGTCGGCGAGGGTGGCGAGGGCGCTTCGGCGTGCGACCAGTGCGGGGATGGTCGCACCGATCAACTCCAGCCTCTTTGCGGCTTCCGCCGGTGAGTAGAGCTCCTCTTCCAGGAGGAAGGCCACGCGGGCCAGGTTCGCCGGATCGCGCACCTGCACCTGTTTCGCCCGGAGCAGATCGAGCGCCAGTCTCGCATCTCCGAGATTCCGAGCCTGCTCGATCAGGAATCTGCTCGCCATCGACGGATCCGTCGCACTCCCCTCCGACGACGGCTCGCTCGGAATGAAGGGTTCGGATCCCGCGGCGGGCAGCGAACTCAGGATCTGCCCGGGGGGCTCGTAGCAGACCGCGATCAGGGTGAGCGCCGAACTGGCGATGAGCGTGAAGACGATGATGCCGCTCCAGGAAACCGTCATGGCCGCCTCACTTCCACCCGGTTCGGTCCGGCCGGGGGCAGCTCGAGGCGAAACTCGCCGTTCTCATCGGCGGCGACTTCCTGCTGCACTGAATCGAGGCGGAGGATCAAGGGCCCGTCCGGTGGGAAGCCGGCAAAGACGATCAGTCGAGGGGCGAGGGAGGTGGAGGTCACCGCCACACCGGTCGCATCGCGCGAGGCTTTCGTGAGAACGTGGTTCGCCTCGAGGACATGCGGCGCCGGCGTGGCCTTTTTCACGAGCGTCACCTCCGCATCCGGCTTTGCCAGGTGAAGGTGAAGCGATCCCTGAAGGACGCGCGCGCCGAGGATCCCCGGGCTGCGGCTCCAGTCGATTTCTCCGGCGGGATCGTCGAGTCGAACGGTGCGGCAGTCGCCGAAATCGCGGAAGGCCCAACCGTTCGGGGTCCGGAGGATTCGGGCGGTGCCGAGGGCGGAACGAACCGATCGAATGTAGGTGGAAGCGAAGACCGGGGCGGTCGGCTCCGACTTGCCCCAGCGATCGAGCAGCCGCCGGAAGACCCGGATCCGCCCGCGTCGCTCCACGCTGAAGAGGTGGACGTAGACGTTTGCGGGTTTGAGGATCTTCCCGCGTCCGGTCCGCTCGATGGTGGTGTCCACGTGGCGGAACGAGAGAGGGTTCGTTGTGAAATAGCCATCGTAGACGACTTCGTTCGACGACCCGCAGTAGACCTGCACGTGTCCGTTGACGATCCGGCCCAGGGGCGGAACGTAGCTGACGGAGTCGTTCAGGGCATCCCACCGATAGATCCCACCGTTCAGATTCAGGAGTCCGAGCCGGTCGGCCTCGGCAATGGCGTCCACCTGGGGGCACGCATTGCCGCTCCAGAGCATGACCTCACACCGCTTGGTGGGAGGAAGCAGGTAGTCATTGATGAACCGGATGCTGTCCCGCACTTCCCCGACCAGGGTCTTGTCGAAGTGCTTCGGACCAGGGAAGACGAAAGTCGCCGAACTCCGCTCCGGCGATTCGCCCACCATTCCCCAGTTCAGCGGGTGGCGGACCGAGTGGGAAGCGGCTTCGACCCGGGGATGACGGAGCAGGCGGGATGCCGCTTCGATCATCGGGGTGCGGACCGTCGGCTTCAGGTCGTCCGTGATGGAGTTGGCGATGATGCTGACGGTGAACGGGAGTTCGTACTTCTCTATGATCTCATCGAGGAACACCTCCCCGCAATTGGCGCCGCGCCGGATTGTGGACAGGCTTTCGAATCCGTCTCCGTCCACGTGGCAGAAGAACATCCGGCGCCCGTTGATGACGCAAGGTTGGGGCGCCGGTACTCCGGTGAGACCGAGTGCGGTTCGCAGGAAAGCGAACAGGTCGAGGTACAACCGTCGACCGCCTTCCCCGGCTCCCTCGCGATAGACGTAGGGAGCCAGGGCGATCCCCCCCCAGGGACCGGTCACGATGGGCGTACGTGCACGCCCCGGATCGGCCGAGCTCCGGGTGGAGATCCAGGCGGTGTTTGCGCCAGACTCGATCCAGGGCCCACGGTGGATGGAATGCCCGGTGGGATCGGCCTCGATGGCGCAGGGAAGTCGGTCTGAGAGAGTCACCTTCACGCCGAGTGGTATGTCGACGTAGGCAGGATCGAAACCCAGACCGAAGGAGGCGAGCCAGCGGGCCAGTCGGCCCGTGTTCTCGCGACGGTTGACAAAACGGAGGGGACCCCATTCGCCGAAGTGCACGAAGCGGATGCCGCCTTCACGGCGGCGGGCTTCGAGCCAGGGCCACAGCCACTCGACCGGATCATCAGTGTACTCGAATGCAGTGAGTACCGCTCTGAGGTCGGTGAGCAGGCGTGCGGGAGGAGGTCCATCGCGCACATCGTGGCGTAGGACGACCATACCCAGGTAGTTCAGCGGAAGCTCGTAGAGCTGGTGGACGGGATCCTCGATGCCGAGGGATTGGCTGCCTGCGCCGCCGTCATAGAGGGCGAGCACGTGTCGTGCGACGGGCTCCTGACCTTCGCTCCCGGAGCCGGCCGGTGATCGGCCGACCAGCATTCCGAGAAGAGCGATTGTCAGCAGGAGCACCAGCCGCTTTGCAGCCGGGGTCCTTCCATCCACCATGTTTCAAAAATCGAACATTCCGGGCCTGGAACTTGACCCTAAACCGATTTCCTGAAGTGAAATGGGAGGCGCTCCCGGGAGGAAACTACGCGTTTATGGATTTCGACAGGGCCTTCCGGGAATTGGCCACTCCGGCGAGGATCTCTCTCATGGCCACGGCCAACTTCAGACTGTCGTGTCGGACCAGCGAGGCTTCCGAAGCCACATCCGCCCGTACGATCCTGGCGCGTGTGAGTTCAGAGAGCCGCTCTCCCGCCCGCTCGATGACCGGAAACTGACCCCGCTTCGAGTAGTACCGCAGCGCATCCGCGGAGAAGTCCGTCAGCGAGGTGAGGATGAAGTCCAGGCAGTCTCCCCCCAGGTACCCGACCATCTCCCGCACGTGCTCGTAGACCGAGAATCCGCAGGTTTCGCCGGGTTCGGTCATCACGTTGCAGACGAAAACTTTCGCCGCCCTGCTCGACCGGATCGCCTCCGGGATGCCGCCGATGACCAGATTCGAGATCAAGCTGGTGAAGAGATCTCCGGGGCCGAGGACGATCAGTTCGGCATCGCCGAGCGCTCGAAGGGCGTCCTCATTCGCCACGGCCGGTGGAGCGCACCACAGGTGCTCGATGCGCCCGTCCCGATCTGCCGCCTCGTAAACGTCGATCCGGTTCTCACCCTCGATGGTTCTACCGTTTCCGAGACGCGCAAAGAGGGTCGTATCGGTGTCGGTCACGGGAATGACTTCCCCCTGGATGCTCAGGATCTCTCCGAGCGCTCCGACCGCCGCCGCCATGGACCCGCGCATTTCGGAGAGGGCGGTGAGAATCAGGTTCCCGAGGTTGTGGCCCTCGAGCTCCTCGCCGCGGACGAACCGGTATTGCATGAGCTGGTTCAGGAGGTGGGGCGCACCGGAAAGTGCGATCAGGCTGCGGCGCACGTCGCCGGGCGGGAGAATGCCGAACCGATCCCGCAATCGACCGGTGGAACCTCCATCGTCACTCATGCTTACGATCGAGGAAAGATGCAGCCCGGGTATGGTCTTCAGCCCCGAGAGGAGGGTGAAGAGACCCGTACCGCCGCCGAGGCACACCACCCGCGTCGGCTTCTTCAGGACCCGCACCATCTTTTCGACCAGGACGCGTGGCTGAACCGGAACGGGCAGCACATCGACATTTCTGAGCTCCGCGGCCTCCATCTGGGTGCGCTGGCGATCTGAATGGGTGAGAACGATCGCCGGAGGCATCTCGACGGAACGCAGTCCGAAGATTCGTTGCAGAAGGTCCGGCGCGGTCGTGGGGGGAAGGTCGAAGTCGATGAGCACGAGATCGAACGGTCCCTGCATCAGGAGGTGGAAGGCGGTCAATCCGTCTTCCGCAACCGCGAAAGAAAACCCGAAACGGCTCGTGGACTCCCGGATCAGCGATCGGAGGGCCGCATCGGCGGTGCCGAGGAGAATCTTCATTCGAACGACTCGTCCGGAAGCGATGCGAGGTCGTCCAGCAGTTCCCGGGCGTCCCGATGCCGCCCGCTCGGTTTCTTGGCCAGAAGCCGCATGATGATCCCGTTGAGCTCCTCCCCGAGGGTCGGAACCAGTTCCATCGGCGGCACCGGAGACTCCGTCAGGTGCTTCACCAGGATCTCCGCGGGAGTGGAGCCTTCGAACGGCCGCCGCCCGGTGAGCGCGAAGTAGAGCGTCACTCCGAGCGAGTACAGGTCCGCCCGCTCATCGACCACTCCACCCGAGATCTGCTCCGGGGGGATGTAGAAGGGCGTGCCGGCGATTTCGGAGCGGCCGCTGGACTGCCGGGCTTCGCTCAATTGGAGCGCCAGGCCGAAGTCGGCGACCTTCACGCGGTTTCGGGAGTCGAGCAGCAGGTTCGAGGGCTTGATGTCACGGTGCACGATGCCGGCGTCATGAGCCTCAGCGAGCGCCGCGGCCGTCTCGATGGTGATCCGCACCGCTTCTCGTGCGTCGATTTGCCCCTCCCGCTCGATCAGATCCCCCACCGTCTCTCCCTCGACGTACTGCATGACGAGGTAGTAGAGCCCCCGCTCCTGGCCCACGTCGTGGACCGCCACCACACCGGGATGTTCCAGACAGGCCGCGGAACGGGCTTCCCGAAAGAACTGTTCCACGTGCCGGCGCAGGTAGAAGAGCGCCGGATTCAGGATCTTGACCGCAACATCCTTTTGCAGGGCCAGGTGGCGGGCCAGGAAAACGGACCCCACCGCTCCCCTGCCCAGGCGCGCATCCATCAGGCATCCCGCCAACGTGCTCCCCAGAATCCCCCGCTCGAAGTTGAGCGTCTGCTCCGGTGTCATGCAGGGAGGGGGCAAAGGCGGTGGGCGACCGATTTCGTCGAGTGCGGGGCCGTCATCCGCGGTCAGGTCGAGGTCGGCGGTATCGGCGCCGCCCGCTTCCGGGGCGCTGAGATCGCCCGTGAGGTCGCCCGTGACTTCGGTCGCGGTCGCGGTCAGATCGTCGGTGTCATCGAGGGAGACCTGGAAGCCGCTTCCGGTCGCCTCCAGGCACACGAAGGACGAGGTGCCCTCGAACCCTCCGGACTGCTCGATCTGCCCTACATCTTCGTTCTCCACCTACCCACCCGATAGACACTCACCGCATGAGGGACGGTCTCGAGGGCCGCACGCGCCTCCCTCCGAATCCGCACAAAGGGCGACCGTTTCAGACTTTTCGACCATCGCCAGGGGTGAGCTTGAGCACAAACCCGCGGGGCGTCCCCGGTGAAGTACCGAACACCGGCGGAGGATTGGAGGAAGGCCCATTTCGCCGGACTCCGGTAGAATGATCCCGGCGCCGGATCCGAGAACCCGATATGACCGAACAGACCGCCTTCACCGTCTTCATCACGATCTTCGCCGGAGGGGTCGGGGTGTGGCTCCTGGCACTCCACGTGCACCGCCGGGCCTTCCGGGCGATCGATCCGGAGCATCCACAGGTGCTCGCGCGGGGTGAGTTGATGATCGAAGCTCCCGCCGCGAAGGTCAGCGAGAAGGTCATCTCGGCGCTGCGGGGAGGGCTCCAGGGCGTCGGTCCGGTCCGGATCGAGGAGGGCAACGACCGGAGGATCTCCGGAGAAGTCACGTTTGTGGGCTCCATGCGCGGACCCACCGGCCGCAGCCCCATGGGTGGCGGGACCTTCTTCACGGTGGAGTTCTCGGCTCTCGGCTCCCGCACCTCCGCATCCTATCGAATCCTTGGTTCGGGCGGCGGATGCCTGAAAACGTCCTCGGCCCTCCTCGTCCATGGCGTGATCCCGGTGGTCCTTGCGGCGGCGGGTTTCCTGATCCCCACGTTCATCGTGAAGAACGAGGATCCCTCGGTGCGCTACCAGGTGTTCCAGACCTTCCAGATCATCCACGTCCTCTGGCCGTCGTTCCTGCTCGCCGCGCTGCGGGGCATGGGGGCGAAAGCGGTCACGAAGGCGCTCATCACCGTCCTGCAGAACTCCGCGTTCTGAACCGGAAGTGGGGGCAGAGAGAGCCCGATGCGTATCCTGCACTTCAGTGACATTCACCTGCCGCCGCGGCTGCTTTCCGTTCCGTTTCGGGACTGGTTCGGGAAGCGGGTGATCGGTGGCGCCAACCTGTTCCTCGGGCGCGGGCGGGAGTTTGCCGATGCCCGCGAGAAGATCGTCGCCCTGGATCGCTTCAGAAGGGAGCTCGAGGTGGACCTCGTCACCTGCACCGGCGACTACACCGCGCTCGGCACACGCACCGAACTTCGCAATGCGCGCCAGGCGCTCCAGCCCTTGATGCAGGCTCCTCTCGGCTATGTGCATGTGCCGGGGAACCACGATGTCTACCTGTTCGACGTGCTGCGCCGGAGGTGGTGGGACGAGAGCTTCGGCGATACCCTTTGGTCCGACCTGCCGGAGTGCGTCGTGAACGGAGAGCCCTGGCCCCTGGTTCGACTGGTCGGTGAGGACGTGGCCGTGGTCGCGGTGAACAGTTCCCGCCCCAACCCGCGGCCCTGGCGTTCCAGCGGCCGGATCCCGCAGCCGCAACTCGACGCTCTCGTGAAGGTGCTGGCCGCCCCCGATCTGGCCGGTCGCTTCGTCTTCGTGATGACGCACTTTGCACCGTGCGTTGAGCACGGAGTCCCCGACAAGCCCCTGCACGGCCTCGAGAACGCCGATGACTTCCTTTCAGTGTGCGCGGACCTGCCGCGTGGAGTCATCCTGTGCGGGCACATCCACCGGCGCTTCACGGCTCGGGCGGAGGGTGTGAAACCGCCCATCTTCTGTGCCGGGAGCGCCACCAAGGCCGGTCGCGAGTCCCTGTGGGTCTTCGATGTCGATGCCGACGGGGGGCGGGCCACGCCGGGCATCTGGCGGGACGAGGCGTACATGCTCGATCCCGGCGCCGCCGTCCTGGTGTGACGCGGCCACAGCCGGAGTTCGCAATGCCGGGGGTGCTGCGACCTCGATCCCGGTTGTCCGTCAGGCGTGACAAGGCTACGATCATCCGCCCGTCGCGCGGGGGGGAGTGGGACCGGTCCGTCGTGGGTGGTGATCGATGAACCTCATCCTGTTCGAGAAATCCGAACTCGCACTGCCGCTATCTCGTGGGGATCCTCGCGCCCGTCACATCCTCGAGGTTCTCAGGCGTGCGCCCGGCGAGAGCTTCGACGTGGGCCTGATCGACGGTCCGCGGGGCAGGGCCGTCCTCGCGCAGATTCGCGACAGGGACCTGGTGTTGTCGTTCACCTGGGAGGTGACGGTGCCGGAGCCGGAACTGATCACCTTGATCGTGGGGCTCACTCGGCCGCAGACCTGCCGCCGCGTGCTCCGGGAGGCGGCGACCCTCGGCGTCGCGGCCATGTTCTTCGTCCGTACCGAGCGGGGCGAGCCGAGCTACGCCGACAGCCGTCTCTGGTCCACCGGGGAGTACGAGCGGCACGTGCGCACCGGGGTGGAGCAGGCCTTCGCCACGCGTATTCCCACCGTGGCGGCCGGCATGGACCTCGCTGCGGGGGTAACGAAAGCGGGGGGGCGGGTCCGGGTTGCCCTCGACAACTACGAGTCAACGACCCCGCTGCACCGCATGCCCCTGCCCGCCGCGGAGCCACTGGTGCTGGCGGTGGGATCCGAACGAGGCTTCACCGACGCCGAACGCGGTCTGCTGCGTGACGCCGGCTACCAGCTGGCCGGCCTCGGCGAGCGGGTGCTGCGCACCGAAACCGCGGTCATCGCCGGTCTGTCCGTGATCAAGGCGTCGACGGGCCGCTGGGACGGTGCGCCTCCAGTTCCTCGAGAACCGGGAAGATGCTGCTGAAGTCGTCGATCCAGCCCATCTTTCCCACAGCGCGGCCCGGCCGCAATGGAGGGTCGACCTCCGGGCGACCGTGCCGGCGGTCCGGGAGCGTCACGCAGAATCTGCGTGCGCCGCGAGGATCTTGAACGTCAGTACCGCAGATCACACGGGTTCAGTTCGTGGGTCTGGTGATCCTCTCCAGACTGTTGCAGGCCTTTTCGCAGAGCCCTTCGAAGCCGCGGTCGCCGACACTGGCCACGATGCACCGCCTCGCGCGACCCTCGTCGCGGGTCTCCGCGTACATGAAGCTGATGATGCTGATCAGGAAGGCGTGGCGTTTCTGCCGTTTCGCCCCCCGATGTCGCAACTGGCGCAGGATGTCCCGCCGGAGGACCGATCCCGCGGCCGGATCGGGTTCCTCCCTGCAAACGCGCCCCGGACCCGGCGCCTGGCGCAGCGCGAAGGTCCGATCGCCGTCCTGGCACAGGAGGGCGTGTACGGAGCAGCTCGGATGTACGGTGTGCCCGTTCTCGAGCCGCGGGAAAGGACGGAAATCCCGGGGACTCAATTCGCACCCCCCCGATCCATCGGAAAGCGCGCGGATGATCTCTTCGGCGGTGACGGTCGATAACCCGGGTGGAAGGCGTCCCACCATCACCATCGGCTGGAAGATCAGCGCCCTCAGGACCGGCGCCAGGGATCGGGCGTAATCCAGCAACCGTCCCACTTCCGGCAGGTTCAGATCGCAGATCGTCGCGATCAGGCCGAGCTTCATCCGTGCCGCGATGATCCTCTCCACGGCGGCGAGTTTCTCCGCGCAGTCCCGGCGTCCCCGCATGACTCCGTAGGTCCGGTCGTCGAACGTGTCGAACTGCAGTTGCACCCGGGAGAGGCCGGCCTGTTTCAGGATGTTCAGGTAGGTCGGATCGTCCGCGATGCGGTGGCCGTTCGTCACCACGGTCGGCATCAGGCCGCACTCATTCCGGGCGATGCGGATGAGTTCGGGCAGCTCGGGATGGGAGGTCGGTTCGCCCCCGGTGAGTGAGATGCGGACGCCGCCGTAGCGCTTGATGCGCATGGCCCGCTCGCGGAACCCGTCGGGGGTGAGGAACCGGTCCCCCCGGCGATCCGCATCGGCGTAGCAGAGGGGGCATTCCGCCGGGCACCGGTTCGTCACCACGACCTGGAAGAAGTGCCAGCGTCGCGCGCCGAAGTCCGGCCCTCCGCCGGCCGGCCCGCAATCCCACCGCACCGTGTCGAAGATGCGTTCGTCTCTGGAGACCACCGCCTCCGTCGGTCGCTCGGGACACTCGATCCGGTACTTCACCGATCCGGACTCACGCACATAGGCGGCCCGGTGCTCGCTACCGCAGGTTCTGCAGCGCGAAGTGGTGCTGCCGAGCAGGTTCCCGGGCTTCTTGATCATGTGCAGTCCCCGGCACAACCCCGACCGATGGCGATCCAGACCGGAACCCCGCCCGGACCTTGATCGCCCCGTTTCACTGTGGCAGAGCCTAGCACAGGAAGCGAGTCCCCGGCGATTCCCAGGTTCGACGGAGCGAGGCTCGGGGGCAACTCCTCCGTTGCCGTCGGTCCGGACCGGACTTCCGAGACTCCACGTACTTGCGGATCTGACTCGGCGGGAGCTTCCGGCTTGCCGGTCAGGAGAAACGCCGGGGAATCGGAGCGGCGCAGGGGATGACGACGACCTGTTTCTCCCCATCGACCGGCCAGCTCCGCCAGAGGGTTCGATCGCCCCGGCCGGTACGATCCGCCCGGCGCGTGGTGTGACCGTTCTCCGTCCGGAGGAGCAGGTACTCCTGCCCCTCGCTGTTCGCGGTCATCATCGAGGAGATCTGCGGAATCGCGCAGTGGTCCGTGCCGTTATGCCGCCCTTCGGTATATGGTGGCGGGGTGAAACGACTCCTTCTTCTCTCGCTCCTGCTCCTGTTCTGCCCGGGCACGATCTCCACCGCGACCGCGGCGGATCAGCCCGGCACCACTGTGCTCTTCGGCCGGGCTTCCCTGCGGGGGCTCATTCGGGACCCCGCCGATCCCGCCGGGCCGCTCGACGAGGCGCTTTTCACGCTGGAGTTCCGTACCGGGGGCAGCGAGCCGAAAGTGATGGTGGTCCTGCCGGTTCCCGCGCCGCTTCCGGGGGATTACACCCTCCTGATCGGCACCGGCGGGCGGTGCGTCATCGACGGGGATCAGGGGGCGCCGTCTCACCTGGCGAAAGTTGTGGCAACCGCTCGCGAATCCGCGGTCTCGTTATCCGGACCGGTTTCGATCGAGGCTTCCGGCCGGCGAATCCGCATCGGCCGGCTGACGATCCTCTCCCTGCCGCGGGAACCCGGACCCGCGGTGGGAACGCGCTGTCGAGCGATCGAGGAAGCCCGCTCCGGTGGGCCGGTCGTGCTCGTGACTTCCCCGGATGAGACCACGGACCTTCGCTTCGCGCTGCGGGAACTCGATCTCGAGGCGGCCCTGCCGCGAACGGATTTCCCTGTGCCTCCGCCGCCGGAGAAGACCGAGAAGGTGCGGGGCTGGCTGCCGGGGCGCTATCGCGTGGACCGGGTGTGGTACCGGACGCCGCGTCCCTCCGGCGTCGAGGAGAACGACCTCTATCCCATCGAGTACTTTATTCCGAAACGCAAGGCCGTCGCGGCCATGATCGTCCTCCCCATGTGGAAGGGCGGTTCCCTGATCGCCGAGCGGATGGTGGCCGGGGACCTCGCCGCGTTCGGCTATCTCGTCGCGGTGATGCCTCTGCCGTACCAGTTCCAGCGGGCGCCGAAGGGGGTGCGCAGCGGCAGTTGGACCGCCTCCGAGGACTTCGATCGGACGAAGAAGGTGATGGTGCAGGCCCTCGCCGAGATCGAGGAGATGACGACGCGGCTCGCGGCCCGGCCGGATGTCACCGGTGGCCGGGTGGGGATTCTCGGCATCAGCCTCGGCGCTCATGTGGCGGCGGCGGCCTATCAGAGAGATCCTCGGCTCAAGGCGGGCGTCTTCGTGATGGCGGGCGGCGACCTGGCCTCTCTGCTCTTCCGGGAGGTCCGGGAGACCCGACGGATGAGGGAGGCGATCCGGCGGCAGGGCCTGACGCGCGAGGAGGTGGAGGAGAAGCTCCTGCTGCTCGACCCGGCCCGGGCCCAGGACTACCCCGTCTGGCCGTGTTTTCCGCGCTACCGGGGCGTCCTGATGATCAACGCCACGAAGGACCTGATCGTCCCGCCGGAAAATGCGAGGGCTCTGCACCGGGCGCTCGGTCGCCCGAAGATCCAGTGGTACCCGGAGGATCACTACTCGATGGCGCTGCGGTTCCCGCAGATCCTTCGGGTGGTGCGGGAGCACCTGCGGGGGCTCTTCCGGTAAGGTGGAGCGGGGCGGGCGCACGACCCTCTGCGTCGGCAGGCCCTATCTCTTCCGCGCCTTTCTCTCCTTCTTCTCCCTCTGCGCCTCGTACGCCTCCTTCGTCGGGTTTGCGGAGATCAGGCAGTCCGGGCCGTTGCCCATCAGGTCGGTGCGGCCGGACTTGCGGAGGGCCTCGCGGACCGTGAAATAGTTTCCCGGGAGGAAGAACTGGAGGAGGGCGCGCTGCGCTTCGCGGTCCTTCGCGCCCCTGGCGGCATCCACTTCGCGCATGCCGTGCGGGTCGATGCCGGCATGGTACATGCACGTGGCCACGTCCATCGGGGCGGGGATGAAGTCCTGCACCTGGCGGGGGCGATAGCCGTTTCGCTTGAGAAACACCGCGAGCTCGATCATCTCGTCAAGGCCGCTCCCGGGATGGCTCGAGATGAAGTAGGGGACGAGATACTGCTCCTTGCCGGCCGCGCACGAGGCCTCCTTGAAGCGGTCCGCGAAAGCCTCGAAGCTCTTCTGCGCCGGCTTGCGCATCTTCTCGAGGACCGGCTCGCTGACGTGCTCCGGGGCGACTTTCAGATGCCCGCCGACGTGATGCGCGGCCAGCTCGTCCATGTACTCCTGATCGTCCGCAGCGAGGTCCATGCGGATGCCGGAGGCGATGTGGATCTTCTCCACCCCCTCGACCTTCCGGCTCTTCTTCATCAGCTCGACCAGCGGGCCGTGGTCCTTGTTCAGCATCTTGCAGGCCGTGGGGTGGACGCAGGAGAGCCGTCGGCACTTCTCCTGCACCTCCGGCTTGCTGCAACCCATCCGCCACATGTTCGCGGTTGGACCGCCGAGGTCGCTGATGTGGCCCTTGAATCCCGGTCGCTTCGCCAGCCCCTCGATTTCACGCAGGATCGACGCTTCACTCCGGCTCTGGATCGTGCGGCCCTGGTGCAGTGTGATGGAGCAGAAGCTGCATCCGCCGAAACAGCCGCGCATGATCTGGACCGTGTCCTTGATTGTCAGCCACGCGGGGATGTCCCCCTCTCGCTCGTACCGGGGATGTGGCCGCCTCTCGAAGGGCAGTTCGTAGAGGACGTCCATCTCCGCTTCGGAGAACGGCAGGTCCGGCGGATTGATCACCAGCGTGCGGTCGCCGTGGCGCTGGGTGAGCCGCCGGGCGTTCATCGGGTTCGTTTCCCGGTGCACCAGGCGCGTCGCGACGGCGAAAGCATGCCTGTCGGCTCTCACTTCCTCGAAGCTCGGCAGTTCGATCACGTCGCGCCCGAGCCGCCCCTTCAGGAAGGAGTGGTCCGGCAGCTCCTCCCTCTTTCCGAGCAGGTAGGCGACGCCGCGCAGATCCCGAAGGTCGCGGATGTTCTTTCCCGCGGACAGGCACTGCGCAATGGTGAGGATCGTCCGCTCGCCCATGCCGTGGACCAGGAGGTCGGCCTTGCTGGAGACGAGGTTGCTCGGATAGACCTTGTCCGCCCAGTAGTCGTAATGGGCGACGCGCCGCAGCGACGCCTCGACTCCGCCGGTCACCACCGGCACGCCCTTCCACGCCTCCCGGCAGCGCTGGGCATAGACCGCGCAGGCCCGGTCCGGCCGAAGTCCGATCCGCCCCCCGGGGGAGTAAGCGTCGTCGTTTCGCCGCTTCCGGTTGGCGGTGTAGTGGTTGATCATCGAGTCCATCGCGCCCGCCCCGACGGCACAGAAGAGCCGGGGCGCCCCGAGTTTCCGCCAGGCGTCGGCGCTCTTCCAATCCGGCTGGGCGAGGATCACGACCTTGAACCCGTTCGCGGAAAGCCAGCGCCCGAGGATCGCCGCGCCGAAGGAGGGATGATCGACGTAGGCGTCGCCGGAGACGAAGACGACATCCGCGAAGTCCCATCCCCGGGCGTCCATCTCCTCGCGACTGGTCGGCAGGAAGGACAGGTCGAACTTCATTTCCGCACCCGCTTCTCGCGCCAGTCCTTCACCGCGTCTCGTGAAAGCGGGTGCCGGCGCCGGACCGAATCTCGGAGAGGAACTCGGTCGAAAGAACGTCCGGAACGACATCCGGGAGAATCTCCACGTCGGTGATGGCCCTGAAGACCACCCCAACGGGAGCTCCGATGGTCCGCGTGACGGTGAACTGACCCACATCGCCTCCTTGCAGATGCTCAGACGATACCCTCCGGCACGGCAATTCCCGACGGACTGCGCTGATCAGTCCACCATTTTCCAGACGCCGCCCTCCTTCACCAGTTCGATCAGGATCGGGCGTGGGGAGCCGGTCATCTCCAGTGCGACCGTCGCCCTGTCGCCGTCGATGATCGAGCCCGTGTAGGTCGTGGACGAAAGGAACGAGAGGATGCCGTCCACCGACTGCTCGTAGTTCTCGGTGAAGACCGGAAGCGGGTTCTGTTCCCGGTAGGCTTTCGTGTAGAGAGCGTGGAGTCCCTTCCAGTCTTTCGCCGTCAGGCGTCTCTTCCAGGCCTCCCAGGTTCCGCGGGGAGTGGTGAGCGTCTCGTCTTTCGGCAGAGGCTCCGGCTGGTACTTCCGGTCGCGCGAGGGGACCGGGACGTTTGGGAAGAACTTCCGGTGGAGGACCAGCAGGCGGGCCAGTTCCTCGATCGGCGTCTTGTGGTCCTCAACGCGAATGTCCACGTAGCGATCGTTGAATCCGGCGTAGCCGCCCTGTTTCCGGACGACCAGGAGCGCCGCGGATTGCCGGCCCCGCTTGTCTCCGCCGGCGGCCTGCCCGGCCCGAAGCGCCGCCACCAACCGCTCCGGAAGCGGTCCCTTCGACTCGCGGAAGGCATCGGCCATCTCCTCCACGACCTCCTCCCCCGCGAGGATGTTCCCCTGGCACGAGAAACCTTCCCCGACCACGTGGCCGGCCCACGCCATCGCCCGCTTCCCGGTGAATGCGGCGGCGCGGCCCTTGGCATCGACGATCCCGGCTTGCCGGCGGTCCCGGCCCTGGTCATCGAGAACAAGGATGTCGAGCGCCGCCCGGGGAGGCTTGCCGGCTTCGAGCAGCGCGAGGCCCTCGGGACCCCAGGTGGTGTTGGCGAACGCCTGGGTCGCCACCGCCCCCACGCCGGCCCTTGCAAACGGCACCACTGATCCGACGCCGAAGAACCTCGACTGAACGGCCACCCCGAGGTCTCCGGTTTCCGGGTCGAAAGCGACGATGGAGAAGGTGGCCACCACCTGGGACTCATCCACGGCCCCGGGCGTCCCGGCGCAGGCGGTGAGCGTCAGGATGAGCAGGAGGGCGAGGTGTGGTTTCACGATGTGCATGATCCTGATTCTCCTCTTCGCCGATCAACTCCACCACGCCCGGCTTCAGCTTCTTCGCGTTTCCCTTGAGCGCCGGGCGGTCCGGGTCGATGACGAAGCCGGACTCCTCATCGAACTTCCGCGCGGCCGATGCGGGTCGGCACGGCGCGGACGACCACGCGCGGGGCGCGAACGCCGTCCGGGAGCAGAACCATCTGCGTGATTGAATCCGCGGAGGTGGAGGTCCCGGCCTTTCTCTCGGCGACCAGCACGCCGCTCTCGAGTCTGAAGGTGGTCTTTCCGGCGATCCTCATCACCGTCCATTTCGGCACCGGGTCGTCCCCGGCGGCGTTGAAGAAGGGGTTCCCGACCAGATTCTCATCGGCGCCCGCGGAGGTCGCCATGCAGGGAAGCAGCGGGACCGCGGCAAGAAACAGCAATCTGGTGATGGTTGCGGATTCCATTGGTATCGATTGATGGTCACCAACTATAGAATGGTCGTGTGACGCAACCAGATGAGAAACGGATGAAGTTCTGCCGCTATTGTGACGGCATGATCGTGTGGGGGACGGAGGTCTGTCCCCACTGCGGCGAGATCCTGAAGGTGACGCAGGTCGACGACCTCGACTTCATCACCGGTCCCGCCGCGGCTGCCTCCCCGAGACCTTCTCCCGGCCCGGCCCCGGACGACGATGACGAGGATGATCCGGAGACCGTCGATTTCGAAGCGCTCGACATTCCTCCGGAGACCGCCGAGATGCCCGTCCTGAAACCGATGGGTGAGGCGCCTCCGGTCATGAAGCCGATTCCGGCCGGGCCTACCGTGGTCAAGCCGATCAGGGGCAGGAGCGGCGCCCCGGTGGTCCGGCCGCTCAAGGCTTCGGGAAAGGCCCCGGGCGGCCCTCCGGTCATGAAGCCGATGCCGGACGCGCCCGGCCCGGCCCCGGTCCTCTCCCCGATCGATGGCGGAGCCCCGACTCCTCCCGCGGCCCCGGTGGAGGAGTGCCCGCTCTGCGCCGAACCGATGGTGCTTCGCGGCGGGGCCTGCCGGCATTGCCACACGGTGGTCTGCGTTCCGTGTCTGATGAGGGCGAACGGCATGCGCGCGGGGCGGGGGATGGAGATGAACCGGGTCCGCTGGGGAGACCGCAGCAGGAAGATGGGTGCGGACCGGATCCTCTGCCCGCACTGTGGCGAAAAGGGTGTCGAGCTGGTGTGAGGGCGTGGGTTTCCCGGTTGGATAAGGAGTTTGGAATGATTCGCTTGAGAATCCTCGTCTGCGCTCTCGGCGTGCTGCTGGTATTCGCATCGGCGGCACCGCTCTGGGCCCAGGACATGCGCCCGGATGTCGATCTCAGCTCGCCCCGGGCGACGATCATGACGTTCCTCAATGCGCTGAATCCACCCGACGATGGCGACATCGACCTGCCCGCGGCCGTGGCCTGCATCGACTACTCCGGCGTCGACAAGCTGGTCCGCGAGGAGAAGCAGGAGGAGTTGGCGTTCCTCCTGAATGAGATCGTCGACCGCAAGCTGATCATCGAGGACGAGCTGCCCCTCGATGATCCGGAAAGCACCGATGATGACCAGCCCTACGTCCTTGCCCGCTATACCGTCGGCACGGTGGAGGTGGTGCGCAACAAGGACGGTGAATGGCGGTTCTCGAAGAAGACCGTGGCGGCCATTCCGGAGCTTCTCGAGGAGGCCCGCAAGTCCTCCCGCGTCGCCGGCCGGCGCGGCATCACTTTCAGCGACTCCCCCTCTCTCTGGCTCGAGTCGAAGATGCCGGGAGCGCTTCGAAAGACCGGTTTCCTGCTCGCGCACTGGCAGTGGCTCGGCCTGCTGCTCCTCTGCATCCTCGGGATCATCGTGGAGCGGGTCGTTGCGGTCCTGATCCCCGCGCTGTTCCGCCGGTCGCTGAAGAAGCGCCGACTCGACGTCGGCAAGAGCACCGCCAGGTTCGGCTTCCGACCGTTCGGCATCCTCGCCATGGGCCTGGTGTGGTGGGGCTTCATCGGTTGGCTCCGGTTGCCGCCGCGGATCTACATGGTGCTGGTGGTGGCGATCCGTTTCCTCTCCGCCGCGGCGGGAGTGTGGTCCGCCTACCGCCTGGTCGATGTGCTTGCGGACATCCTGAAGCGCAAGGCCAGGGCGACGGTGACCAAGTTCGACGACCTGCTGGTCCCGCTGTTCCGCAAGTCGCTCAAGGTCTTTGTCACCGTGGTGGGCATCGTTTTCCTGGCGAGCGTCCTGAAGTTGAATGTAACGAGCCTCCTCGCCGGCCTGGGCCTCGGCGGTCTGGCCTTCACGCTGGCCGCGCAGGACTCCGTGAAGAACCTGTTCGGCTCGCTGACCGTGATCATGGATCGTCCGTTCCAGGTGGGGGACTGGGTGAAGATCGGCTCCACGGAAGGCTCGGTGGAGGAAGTCGGTTTTCGCAGCACCCGGATCCGCACCTTCTACAACTCCCGGATCACCGTCCCGAACGGCAACCTGATCAGCGCGGTCGTCGACAACATGGGCGAGCGGAAGTACCGCCGGGTTAAGACCATGCTCTCGCTGACCTACGACACGCCGCCCGAGAAGATCGATGCCTTCTGCGAGGGCGTGCGCGAGCTGATCCGCTGCCATCCCTACACCCGGAAGGACTACTTCCACGTCTACTTCAACCAGTTCTCCGCGGCATCGCTCGATGTGCTGCTCTACACCTTCCTGCAGGTTCCGGAGTGGGGCACCGAGTTGCGTGAGAAGCATCGCCTCTTCAACGACATCCTTCGTCTGGCCAACCGCCTGGGCGTGGAGTTTGCGTTCCCCACGCAGACCCTCCACATCGTGAAGGACGAGGGTGGCGAGGATGGGGCGTTTCCCTATCCGCGGGAGGCCGAAGTGGACGCTGCCGTTCGCCTGGGCCGGGCCGAAGCACGGGCCATCGTGGCCGGTACCCTGGGCGACCCGATGCGGATCCCGCCGCCGGTGGGTGCGAACGTCTCCGAGAAGGAGAATCGGGGTGAGGACGGCGATGGTGATGGCGATGGTGGGGAGTAGGCGAGGGGGATAAAAAAGGCGGGCGAGGCGAGCTCAGCCGACCGGGCGTGATGCTCCCCCCGCCCTACCAGCGCAGGGAATTCCATGTTCGCCGGGCCGACCGCAAGTGTCCTGCCGGATCAGCCCGAACAGGCAAACTAGCTCCGCCGCGAGGGCAAGTCAAACGCAAATCCGAACGGGCGTGTCGCTCCGCCGGCGTCGCGCTGGTCCCTTTGGGACCGCCCCTGTTGACAGCGGGTTCATCGGGGCGTGAGCAGATCCTCGAGCAGCTTTCTCGGCAGGTAGTATCGCCTCGTCTCGATCGAGACGCCCTTCACACCGAGGACCCCGATGCGCTCGCACTCGACGATGTAATTCCGGTCGGGCTTGATGTTCAGGGCCGCGAGGTCGGTGCGGAGTTGTTTCACGAGTTTGTTGTGCCGGGAGCGCGTGCTCGAGGCGGTGCCCCACATCCGGCGGATCAGCTGGTCGCTCGCGACGGGACGACCCGGCTTTGCCAGGGGGCGGGGGTTACCCCTCGAGAGAAGATCCGGGTCGAGCGCCGGGCGCTCATCCGGCTCTGCCTCGAACCAGTCCAGGCGAAAGCGGTACTGCTTGATCTGCATCCGGACGGACTTACCGATCGGGGAATCGATGCCGGCCAGGAATTCCGATCGGGACGGCTCGAGCCAGTTCGACGCCAGCGGGACGAAGGCAGCCTGGTAGGTCCGGACGTTCAGCTGGTACTCGCCGACCCGGTTCAGCTCTGCCTGCCGGAACGCCGTCGGGGTGAACACCGTGGTGGTGGCGTAGCGGCTGATCTTTCCATTCCGCTTGACCAGGAGC
>JAJSAM010000036.1 GCA_024274785.1 Planctomycetota bacterium
AGCAGGCGAACCCTGCGGTCGGGGCGGCCCAGGACCCTGAGGTTGCCGGGCCGCAGGTCGGCGTACAGGAAGTCCCGGCTCTCGAGATCCACGAGCGCATGGAGCAGCCAGACCACGATCCGGTCGAGGCTTGTCCGGAGAGACTCTCTGCCGACGTGGCCGCTGCGGTGCACCCGGCAGAGCCACACGTCGAGATCCTGTCCACCCAGGCGCTCCATGACGAGACAGGGCTCCGGCTCGGCGAACTCGCCGCCGCGGGCCGACTCGAGCAGGGGGTTCTCGAATTCCAGAAGTTCCTCGAATCGGGGCAGGAACGGGCTGCCGGCGGTTTCGAGGAGATTTGCCTCGTGATCGATGATCGCCCGGGCGAGTCGGAGGATTCCGGAAGTCAGTTCGATGGGGGTGTGCCAGGAGGCCACCGGTATTTTTCCGACGAGCGGGAGGGCCGGATCCACGTCGGAGTGAACCTCGAACAGGACGCCTTCCCCTCCCACTGCGCAGAGTCTCCCGAGCGAGTACCCTTCTCCGAGAGCGAGACCGCGGAGCTTCAGCAGTTCGCTGAACAGATCCCGTCGGCCGCGCGACTCGAGTCGGCGGGCGATGCGGAGTTCCCGTATCGAGGGAGGTGTGCCGGGACGGAGACTCATCTATCGAAAGTACAGGTCGGACTCGGATCCGGAGGTGCAGGTATGGGCCATGAGCGTCGCGTAGTCGTCGGGGGCGAGCGCGTCGAGTGTGCCGGTGGATTCGAGCATGCCGATCGCCTTGTCCAGGAGGGTGAGCAATCCCGCGTCGCGTTTCTCCTGCTCGTAGATGCTGCGGCGCAGACGCAGGGCTCGCAGCGCGGTCTTCGGATCCTGGTCGGAAAGCGCGTCGAGGATGTCGCGAGCGGTGCGCACCGCCGTTTCCTCCTCGCCGGGGAGGCTTCCGGGGGAGGTCCGTGGAATGCTGAGAGGCACGGTGTGGACGATCGGACCGCCCCAACTCGGAATACTGACCGTGATCTCTCCGAGTTCGGTGACTCCCTCCTCGCGTTCCGGCGGCCGAATCTCGAAGAGCATGCCGTACTTCCGGCCATCTTCGATGGTTCCGAGATCCGTGCGGAAGTGCTTCCCATCGATGAAAGCGGGATCGGGGAACCGGACCCGGGCGGGGCGATAGCGGAATGCGCTCCCGCCCACGACTCCGGGAGAGAGCTTCACATCGACCAGGCAGCGGGTGGCCACGACACACTGGGCCACCGCGGCGACTCGCTCGAACGCGCTGCCGATCGTCTCGGCCCGGACGCTCTTCACGGTGCCGCCCCGCTTGCCGGCGAACAGATCCTGGAGGATACGGACGTCGGCATCGGAGCCGAAGGCCAGTGCGTGCAGGTCCGTGCGCACTCTGGAGAGCCGATCGGTCATCGCGGTTGCGCCGGCGACATCCTGGGGCTTGCCGTCCGTGAGCAGGTAGACGCGCACCGGCATGGTCCGGCTCTTCCGGCACTGATCGTAGGCGATGCGGCCGGCGTGGCTCAGTGCCCCGGGAATGTCGGTGTAATCACCGAAGCACTGCTTGCTCTGCTCGATCGCGCGGAAGAGCGCCTCTTTCCTCAGGCTCTTTGCGGGAACTTCCCGGAAGAGAACCTCGGAGCGCCGGGAGAAGACCACGACGGACAACAGCACATTGGCCGCATCCTCTTCGTGGAGATCGTCGAGCATGGAGCCGACGGCTTCCCGAAGCACGGGGTACTTGTCCGGATGCCGCATGCTCGCGGAGAGGTCGAGGGCCAGCACCACGTGCCCGACCGCCTCTTCCTCCTTCGAGACAATCGGCTCGCCGAAGACCTGGACTTCGACCAGGATCCCCAGCAGCGGCGGTTCGTCCGCGGGCACGGAGGAATACTGGTAGACCGTGCGGACCTCGATCTGGGCATGTTCATCGATATCCAGGGCGGACAGGCCGGCCCCGGGGGGAGACGGGATTCGCACCTTCGGGGGAGTGTCCCTCCGGCCGGTCACCGAGGACCAGTCGGTGGGTCCACGCCGGGTTCGTTTCCCGCGACCGGTGGGTGGAATCGAGGGTTTCGGAGCCGGGACAGGTGCTGCGGGTGCTGCGGACTTTTCGGGCTCTTCGGGCCATTCCATGGCGGGCGTGGTCGCGCCTTGCGGCGGAACCGGCTCGGAGAAGACCGGCTCGTCGTCGTCCATCAGGTCCAGGCCGCTCTGGTCCACGCCGGCCTCGGCCGCTCCCTCCACGATGATGTCGCTGTCCAGGTCCGCCCTCCCGAGTTCCTCCATCGGGCCGGCTTCACCGGTGGACTGCTCGCCTCCGAGTGTCAGGGTGGGAAACGACGCATCGTCTAACGAAAGATCGTCGGAATCCGCACCATCGGACGCCTCGTCCGGAACGGCTTTCCCGCATCCCGGACACCAACCGCCCGGGCGAGCTTCGACGTCCCCGCAGTATGGACAATTTGACATGGCCTACCCTCGAGCTGGTGACGTGACTTGCCAGGCTGCCTGTTTCCGGCCCTTACTGAATTCTATCGGGCGGTTTGCCGTGATGTCAGTAGGTGTTTTCAAATGCATGAAAACGAGCCCGAACGACGCATGTCACAGAATCGATACATTCCCCGATTACCAGCCTCGATGATTTGTCGTCTCGCGGAACCCGTTGTATTCTCTGAACCAGTTGGGCCGTAAGCCGTGGAAACCTTACGGGCTCAAGGACGCCGCCGCCAGAACTCCGGAAAGATCGACCCGTGTGACCCCTTGACGGGTCGCCTCCGGTCCCGGTCCATACACTTATTCAGGGTTCCCTGCGCGCCCCCCACTCTCCGGCCCGGAGCAGTGCATTTTGACCGGAGGGTCGCTGTCGCCCGCACCGGTGCCCCATCCCCCGGGAGGTCTCAAACCATGAGCCTGGATGCGGTGCTCATCCTGGTCACCTACGCATGCGCCCTCGTCTTCGTTGTCTCGGTCATCACCCGATTCGTGAAGATCGCACGGCTACCGGTACACGTCCGCTGGGAGTTGTACCCGGTGGCGCACGAGAAGGGCCGGGCCGGCTACGGAGGGTCGAGACTCGAGGAACTCGACTGGTGGACCAGGCCGATCCGGAAGTCGCTCCTCGGGGAGATGAAGGTGATGATCCCCGAGATCCTGTTCCTGGCCGGGGTGAGGCACAAGAACCCGTCCCAGTGGTTGCGAAGTTTCCCGTTTCATTTCGGACTCTACCTCTTCATCGGAACGATCCTCCTGCTTCTCGGCGGCGGCCTGGCCGGGGCGCTCGGCGCCGACTTCGGGGCATCCGCCGGCTTCTTCACCGGTCTGATCGCCACGCTGACGCCGGTCTTCGGATTCGCCGGACTCGGCCTGGGCCTCATCGGGTCCATCGCGCTCCTGATGCGCCGGCTCGGCAACGTGGAGTACCGGGAATACACCTCGCCGGCGGACTTCTTCAACCTGCTCTTCTTTGTCGCGGCCTTCGGGGTCGCGCTGATCGCCCAGGCCGCCGGGGATGCCGACTTCGCCCGGATGCGCGGTTTCTTCGCCGGTCTGCTGACGGGCGGACCGCATCAGGCGGCGCTCGGCGTGACGCCCCTGATGGCTGCGGCGATCATCCTGTTGACGCTCCTGATCGCCTACATCCCGCTCACCCACATGTCTCACTTCTTCACGAAGTACTTCATGTATCACGACATCCGCTGGAACGACGAGCCGCTCATCGTCGGCGGCAGGCTCGAAGCGAAGATGATGGGCGTTCTCGGCCTGAAACCGACCTGGGCGGCCCCGCACATCGGGGCGGACGGCACCAGGACCTGGGTCGACGTGGCCACCACCAACCCCACCGATGCACCGGCCGTTGGAAAGGACGCGGCGGAATGAGCTACAAGCGAGTGAGGGTCGAGGACATCTCGAAGCCCGCGAGGGATCTGTCGCCGACGCCGACCGGGGAACTGAAGCCGCTTCCCTCCCCTTTCGACAAGCAGGATGAACTGCCGAAGCGGAAGGAACTCTCCGAGGCAGCCCGCGAAAAGTTCGAGTGCGACCTCGACGGCACGGTCGTCCTCTCCCACCCGAAGCCGGAGTCCCCGGAAGAGGAGCGGGTGCTGGTGGAGAAGTTCCTCTCCGGCCTGGAGAAGCTCTTCCAGGCGGAGAACAACTGGACGTTCCTCCAGCCGCTGCTCCTCTCCATGGACCACTGCGCCAGGTGCCACACGTGCTCCGAGGCCTGCCACATCTACGAGGCGAGCGGCGAGAACCCGATCTACCGGCCCTCCTACCGCTCCGAAGTGCTGCGCCGGCTCTACAAGAAGTACGTGAAGAAGGGCGGCGGGCTCCTTTCCGACTTCCGCAACGGCAGGATCGTCCTCAACTGGAAGACGGTCATCCGACTGGCCGAGTTGGCCTATCGCTGCAATCTCTGCCGGCGCTGCGCCCAGACCTGCCCGATCGGGGTAGACAACGGCCTGATCGCCCACGAGATCCGGAAGCTCTTCTCCATGGAGATGAGCATCATGCCGAAGGAGCTGCACGAGCAGGGGTCGATGCAGCAGATGAAGGTCGGCTCCTCGACGGGTATGAGTGCGCTCGTGGTGAAAGACAACATCGAGTTCATCGATGAAGACATGACCGACCTGACCGGCATGGAGGTCAAGACGCCATGGGACGTGGAAGGCGCCGATATCCTCCTGATCCATAACGCCGGCGAGATCCTGGCCTGGCCGGAAAACCCCGGGGCTTTCGGCGTGATCTTCGAGGCGGCGGGGCTCAGTTGGACACTCTCTTCGGAGATCGCGGGTTACGACAGCATCAACTACGGTCTCTTCTACGACGACGCGCAGTTCGCCCGGGTGGCCATCCACCACGCTTCGGCGGCGAAGAAGCTCGGCGTGAAGAAGATCGTCCTCGGGGAGTGCGGGCACGCCCACAAGGCGCTGACCGTGATCGCGGATCGCGTCCTGGTCGGCGACCTGGCCGTTCATCGAGAGAGTGCTCTCACGACGCTCGAAGACATCGTGATGAACAACAGAATTCAATGTGATCCGTCGCGCAACGACTTCCCGGTCACCCTGCACGACCCCTGCAACATGGTTCGGAACATGGGTATCGTGGAGCCACAGCGCCGCGTGCTCCGGAAGATCTGCCCGCAGTTCCGGGAGATGACCCCGCACGGCGTCGACAACTACTGCTGCGGAGGCGGTTCCGGCTTCGCGATCATGAACGGTCACAACTTCTCCGACTGGCGATACCACATTTCCGGCCGAAAGAAGTTCGAGCAGATCCTGAATGCCTTCCGGGACGAGTTGGATCCGTCGATCCCGAAGTACGTCTGCGCTCCCTGTTCCAACTGCAAGGGGCAGCTCCGGGACCTGCTCGACTACTACGGCGTCTGGGAGAAGAACAGGATCCTGTACGGCGGCCTGGTCGAGCTGATCGTGAACTGCATGGAGGGCGTGAAGCCCGGCTTCATCGAGTGGGAGTGGCACTAATGGCGAACGGAAAGACCATCCTCGTCGTCGATGACGAACCGGACGTTCGGAGCTACCTCGCCGCGGTGCTTGGCGACGCGGGCTATGAAGTCAGGACCGCGGAGAACGGCAAGGAGGCGATGGACGTGGTGGAGGCCGGCGCGCCGGACCTGATCTCCCTCGACATCACCATGCCGGAGAAGACGGGCGTCCGGTTTTACCGGGAGTTACGCGAGGACGCGGCCACCGCCGGGATACCGGTTCTCATCGTCACGGGAGTCGTGAACCCGTGGGCGAGCCCGGACGGCTCCGGCACCATGAAGGACTTCCTCAGCAACCGCCGCCAGATCCCCGCGCCCGAGGGTTTCTTCGAGAAACCGGTGGACCAGGAGGCATACCTAGAGAGGATCGAGGAGCTGTTGCGGGATTGAGTTTCAGGGCGCGATGCCGGGACAAAGCTGGCACCGATCCGCCAGTACTGTACCCTCCACAGGGTACAGAAAGGGCTGAGCGGCCATGAAACTCACGATCGACAGCAGTTCGAAGACGCCGGTGTATCGCCAGATCGCCGACCAGATCCACTTCGCCATCAACACCGGCGAGCTCGACGCGGGTGATCGGCTTCCGAGCCTGCGCAAGCTCGCCGATGAAGGCAAGGTGGCCCTGAACACGGTGATTCGTGCTTTCAGGCACCTCGCCGACAAGGGGCTGATCGCGGCGACGTCCCGGCAGGCCTACCAGGTGTCCGCGTCGTCGCTCGGCGAGGGTCGCTATGCCGCGCGGGGCGTTTCGGCCACGAAGAGCGAGGTGCATGCCTCCGTGGACCGCCTGGACCGCGGGGTCTTTCCCGGC
The DNA here is from genome assembly GCA_024274785.1 of Planctomycetota bacterium. Lineage (GTDB taxonomy): Bacteria > Planctomycetota > JAJSAM01 > JAJSAM01 > JAJSAM01 > JAJSAM01. Next base: position 6,311 of record JAJSAM010000036.1, read on the forward strand.
GCGTTCTGCAAGATCACGGAAGATTACCTGACCGGCGATCCTGACAAGTGCAACGTCATCCACGCCGACGGCAGCGGCACGAAGTCGGCGATCGCCTATCTCATGTACAGGGAGACCGGCGACCCCACGGTCTTCCGCGGAATCGCAAGGGACAGCATCGTGATGAACGTCGATGACCTCCTGTGCATCGGCGCGGTGGATCGACTGCTGCTCAGCAGCACCGTGAACCGCAACGCCCGCAACTTCCCCGGTGTTGCGCTCGCGGAGTTGATCCGGGGCACGGAGGAGTTCCTCGAGACGCTCCGGAACCACGGCGTCGGCATTTACAGCGGCGGCGGCGAGACGGCGGATGTCGGCGACCTGACCGGCACGGTGATCGTGGACTCCTGTATCACCGCGGTGATGAACAAGAGCGACGTGATCACCGGCGCGAAGATCCGGCCGGGGATGGCGATCATCGGCATCGCGTCATACGGCCGGGCGCTCTATGAGACGGGAGAGAACAGTGGCATCGGCAGCAACGGCCTGACCAGTGCCCGCCACGACCTGCTTTCGAAGCACTACGCGAGAAAGTATCCGGAGACCTTCGACGGGAACACACCGAAAGATCTCATCTATTGCGGGCCGTATCGCCTGAAAGACCCGCTGCCCGGTTCGACGCAGACCGTGGGCGAGGCCATCCTGAGTCCCACTCGCACCTACGCGCCCATCGTGGCGAAACTCCTCGCGAAGGCGCCGGACAGGGTGAAGGGTCTGATTCACTGCTCCGGCGGCGGTCAGACGAAGTGCCTGCGGTTCGGCAGAAACGTCCACTTCGTGAAGGACGACCTGCTGCCGATCCCGCCGATCTTCAAGGCGATCCGGAAGGTGAGCGGCACGGCCCTGAAGGAGATGTACCAGGTCTACAACATGGGCCACCGCCTGGAGGTCTTCTGTGCGAAGCGTGACGCGAAGCCTCTGCTCGGGATCATTCGCGAGTTCGGCGTCGATGCGCAACAGATCGGCCACACGGAGAAGAGCACGAAGAAGGATGGAGAGAATCACCTGACGCTCATGCACGGCAAGCGAAAGCTCAGCTACTCGCTCTGAGGTTCGACGGCGCGTCCCGGGAGCGGTGATCCGCCCCACCTTCGGAGGGACGAGGTCCGTCTCGGCCGCACCTCACCAGGGGCGAACACCCTCCGGGGAAACGAGCGCAGCTCCCGGGTTCCACTGCAGGAACCTGGCGCAGAAATCCGATAACGAACCAGTGGACGACGCCGCCGGACTCAGGCGGGTCGAACGATATGGGAGTTCTGCAGATGCGACCAGGCGACCGATCGAAGAAGAGGGACCGAAGCGGGACCTGGTTGCCCGACTGCGATGACCAGTTCCAGACACTCCGGGCGCTCACCGGCGCCTCGCCGCGAGGCCGGACACGCCGACCCCTCGACCTCGACCCCGAGTTCGAGGACTGGCTCGAAGCCTTTCCGTTGGACTGAGGGCCCGTCTGAAAACAAGGGCTCGTCTGGAAACAACTGCTGCATTCGGGGGCAACGGCGTTCTGACCGCGGGTGATCCCCCTCCGGCCGTCAATCCGCCGCGGGAACCGGCGCGCGTCGGGCGATCATGGCGAGCATCAGGACGGCCCAACCGCGGAAGAGCACGCGGATTCCCACCAGGACGCCGATGAACCAGACGCCGGCGTAGGGCCAGCCGGAGATCAGCATACTGCCGAGAAGCAGGCCGACCACGCCGCCGAACATGATCCAGCCCCAACCGTCGGCCGGCTTCAGGGTCCAGGCCAGACTGACCCGCTGGAGACCGTCCACGAAGAAGTAGATCGCCACCAGCAGGGACAGAATGGAGAGGAAGAACATCGGCGCCATGATGATCAGAATTCCGCCGAGAATTCCAAGCGCCCCGCCGAGAAAACCGGCTCCGCCCGCACCGAATCCGCGGGACTGGGCCGCCTGGATGATCTCCACGATGCCGGAGACCAGGAGCAGAATCCCGATCAGCGTCGCCAGCGCCGTACTCGTCAGATACGGCGCCATGATGCAGATGCTGCCGAGGATGATCTGCGCGATTCCCAGCACGATCAGAATGCCGCTCACCTTCTTCAGAGTGGCCGTTACGGTTTGATCGGTCATGCCCGTCTCCCTTCCCTGCTTCGATTGCGACCCAGGGTATGCGGTATAATCTACTCCGCTTCATCCTGCTTTCTTGCGATTACCTTCGCATCCTCCGGCTCGTGATGCCTGTGCCTGCCCGTGAGCATCGCCGAGACGAGGTAGGAGGGCTTGTCCCCGGTCGTCGCCAGGTAGAGGTGCCCCAGCAGGAAGAGGATGAGCCCGCAGGCGGAGAGGTAGTGGGCCGTGGCGAACCACCACACGCCGGGGCGATCGAGGACCGTCTCCGGAAGGCTCTTCGGAAACAGCAGGACGATGCCGGAGGCGATCAGGATCGGGAAGAGCACGTACATGACGCCGAAGTAGGTGACTTTCTGCAACGGGTTGAACTTCTGGTCCTTCGTCGAGTGGTAGGGATGCGGCTCGCTCTTGAAGATGCCGACCAGGTAGTACTTCGCCTGCGCGACGACTCCATGCACACCGTCCTGCGGCGGACCGAAGTACTGGCCGGCGTTGCGCGTCGCGAAGTTCATGACGAAGTAGGAGACGGCGAGCAGCAGGAGCGCCACTCCGACGAGGTTGTGCAGATTGAAAGCGCTCTCGAAATCCATGCCCATCCCCCACCGGCCGCCGAAGTGCATGCGCAAACCGGTGAAGGCCAGCACGATGAAGAGCACGGCGTTCGCCCAGTGCCAGAGGCGCAGACCGAGGGGATACAGATCGGTCGTGACCACCTGGTAGGGCGCAGGTGCCCTCCCACTGCCGGCCTTCATGCGGATCAGTCCATGCCCGAGCGCGCCGGCGATGGTCAGCCCGAAGAGCGCGAGGATGACGGTGTCCGCCAATCGATTCCGGGTGGTGCCGGGAAGATAGGCCATTTCGAAGAGGATCGGATTCGTAACCCAGCTCTCCTTCTGGTCGAGTCCCAGGTACTTGCGGATGATCGGGGCGTCCGTGTCGTGGCAGGCGTCGCAGGCACGAACGGCCCGCTCTTTCGGCAGGATCAAGTGGTCCTTGTCCCCCTCGATCGCGGTATGGCAGACCACACACCGCATGCGAGCGTGCTTGTCGAGGCTCGGCAACCAGTCGTGGGTGCTGGACGGCGGGATCTCGTCACCATCTGCGGCTGCCACGCGGAAGGCCGAATCGGCGTGGCACATCAGACAGGCCTTGTTACCGAGGTCGATCCGCTTCTCACGGGGGAGGTTCCGGTCGACCATCGCCATCGTGTGCGGGTCATGGCAGGAGGAGCATCGGAACTTCTCCCCCATGCGCTGCTCGTGGACGCTCTCGTCGTACTCCTTAATGATCTCGGGAAAGCCGACCGTCTTGCCGAGGGCGTGGCAGAACCGGCAGTCCTGCGGCCCCTCGTCGCCCGACTCGTGGGGGAAGACCTCGTACCCGCTCTCGCCCTCGCCGATGTGGCAGCCCGTGCAGTCCGCCCTGCCATGCACACTCGCCAGGAAGGACTCGAGGGTCAGAGGAGGCTTGCCGTCCCTGGTCAATTGCGGCTTCGAGTGGCACTCCAGACAGTCCTCCGGACCCGCCCGGACCGGTCTCGCCATGAGTGCCGGCACCAGCATGCCGAGCAGCCAGACGACCGCCCGAATCTTCACCCTTCGTACCACCATCGATGCCCCACCTTTCGCATGGCCCGCATGAGTCAAGATCCTACGCGTTCCCGAAAGATAGGGAAGAACCGAAGTCCATCCGTATCTCGAATGCGTGATAGCCCCAGGGAGGCAGATCCAGATAGAGCCCGGGATCGATCAGCTCGTCTCCGTTTCGAAAATAGACGACCGGAGACAGGAGATCCGCCAGGCGATGCATCCGGCCGCGCAATCCCTCGATGGGCAGTTGAACCCGGCACTGCCCCGCATGCGCTGCATAGTTCACGGTCACCAGGAGCAGCCTGCCGTCTCCCTGCTCCCAGAGGAAGGAGATGAAGCCGTCGACGCTGCCGTTGCCGGCACTCGCCGGGATGCAGTCGAGGAGCGTCCAGTCTCCCTCCCGGGGCGCGGGGTGCGAAAGGCACGTGAGGAGACGCTCGTAGAACTCACTCAGGTTGGCGTCGATGTCCTCGTCCGGCCCGCGACAGAGATGAGGCGAAATCCTCCGCCGCCGACCTTCGAACTGGCCCTGGTGGAAGAACCGGAGTCCCGGGGTGAGATACGTCAGCACCGCGGCGGCCGGGTGGACCCGTGAGGGAAACGTCACCGCGGCGCGGGGCTCGTCATGGTTCTCGAGGAATCGGGCCAGCCGGCCCTGGAACTCGAGATCGGCAAAGAGGTGCTCACTCACCGGAACGGCGTCGAGGTTCCGCAGGCGATCGTAGAGGCGCTTGTCGTAGGTGTAGTCGAACCCCAGTTGCTGAAGATCCCACTCCATATCCCAATACACCTCGGCCATGAAACGGAACTCCGGGTTTCCGGCGCGGACCCGCTCGATCGCGCCCGCCCAGAACGGCTCCGGCCGCGCGCCCCAGGTCTGCTCGAACACACCCGGCAGAATAAGCATGGCCATGTCGCAGCGAACGCCGTCACACTGCCCGGCGATCTTCACCAGTTCATCCGCCATGGCCGATGGCACGCCCGCTTCGGCGTAGTTCAACTGCAGGGTATCCGGCCAGCCGTCGAAGTAGGGATCGCGGCCATAGGCATGGACTGCGCCCTTTTGCCGGATGAAGTTCTGCGGCTCACGCGCGAGATCATCTTCGGTGCCGACGATGAGGAACTCGGGGTGCTCATCGACGAAGCGATGATCGAGCGCGACGTGGTTCGGGACAAAATCCAGCATCAGCCGGAGCCCGTGCTCGTGGATCCTCGATCGCAAGCGCTCGAGCGCGTCGTTTCCGCCGAGGGCGGAATGCACGTCGTACGCGGTGACCGCGAAGCAGGAGCCGCAGATGTCCGCTTCCGCCAGGTCCGGCAGGGTCTGCTCGAAATCTTCCCGCCATTGTGGATGGCTGCGGGATACCGCCCTCCCGGCCTCACCGGTTTGCCATACCCCGAGCAGCCACAACCAGTCGAAGCCCCGGTCGCGAAGGAGCACGAGGTCTTCATCCGGCAGGTCGTCGAGGGTGGCGGGGCGCCCGAGTTCCCGGGACAACTCATGGAGACGGACCCGGGTATTCAGCTGGTAGAGTAGCGGGTAGTGAGGCATGACCATAGTGTACGGGGGCAGACCCGTTTCATCATCAGGCAGTGACACCGCTCTGGGACGAATCCACCGTCACCGGAGAATCGTGCCGCTCCTCGCGCTGCTCCTTTTCCTCCTCCCCGACATCGGCCGGACGATCACGACGCCCATCGCACATGACGGGCTCATCTACGCCGCGGATCAGAACGGACTGGTCCACTGCCTCGACGCGAAGACCGATCGTCGCGTCTGGGTGCATGGCACGCGAGCGCCGGTCAACATCGCCACCGACGAAATGCTCTACGCGATCCGGCGGGAATAGACGAAGCACTCCGCACCGGTCACCCGGATCCCGTCCACCGGTGGAGAGACGACCTCCGGGCGTCCACGCACCCCATTCCTGGGCACGCTTCCTGCTGGTCGATCCCGATGCGGTCCCGCGACAAGGGGACGTCATCTGCGGCCTGTCGATCAATGTGGCGGAGTGCCGAGATGGGGGCACATCAATCTTCCACCGGCATCTCGACCGCACACTCAGCCCGGTCGGAGGTCGCGTCGCGGATCACCCGGAGGAAGGCGTCCACCTCGTTGATCGGCACATCGACGATGAAGCTGGTCTCCGCACCGTACTTTGCGTTTCGAGGAGTGAGCCGGGACTGGTGCAGGACTGCCTTGACGGAGCCGGACAGGTTGTAGGCGTGCGTAATGGCGATGGCGGCGGTCACCACCCTTTCGACAACCTCGGCGCACTCGAGCACCTCCGCCGCAGCGCCACCATAGGCCCGGATGAGGCCGCCGACGCCGAGCTTGACGCCACCGAAGATGCGACTCACCACGACGGCGGTACGCGTCAATTCGAGCCGATCGATCCGGGAGAGAATCGGCTTCCCCGCGGTCCCCGACGGTTCGCCATCGTCGCTGGTTCGGAATCGCCCGCGGTCGAACCCGAGGCGCCACGCGTAGGCGTGATGGTTGGCGGCGGGAAATTGCGAGCGCGCCTGTTCGATCATCGCCGCCACGTCGGCCAAGCCGGTGATGGGCGCCACCGTCGCGATGTGGCGCGAGCCCTTGATCTTCAGGGGTTCGTGCTGAAGACGCGCGGCCACGGTCCGATACGAGCGTGAGGTCACGAGGAAAGCTGTCTCCGTACATCCGGTTGCTCTGGCTCGCCATCGTAGCAGGATGGAATCGTACACGCTTTCGGGTTTCCGCGCCCGCACGCTCCCGGACCAGCATCGACCCCGAGATTATCGTGCACTGCCACTGCGGAGAGGCCGGGGCGATCTCTTGGCATTCGAAGCGTGCCGCCTGGTCACCGGGCAGGATCTGACGACCGGGTCCATCGGTCTGCCCGCGGTCCGATCGATCCGACACCCCGTCGCGCGCAACGAGGCTGAAGCGCACACCGGACGGCGCGGATGCCCCGAACGGGAAGAACGGCCGGCCAGGCAAGGAGCAGAAGCCGTTTCAGCGCCTGATCCCGTAGCGCTTCATCTTGCGCCAGAGAGTGTTCCGCGAGATGCCGAGCTCCAGGGCGGCGCGCTGGCGATGCCAGAGGTGCTTCTCGAGCGTCTCCTCGATCTTCTCCGCCTCGGCCTGTTTCAGCGGGCGCCGCGGCGGTTTGGCGATGCGCTTCTCCTCTACCGCCTCGAGGATGTGGGCGGGGAGATCGTCGCGCTGGATCATCTCGCCGCCGCAGACCACGAAACCGTGCTCGATGGCATTCTCGAGTTCACGGACGTTGCCGGGGAAGTCGTAGTCCATCAGCGCCGCCATGGCGTTCTCGGTGCAGCGCTTGATCCGACGGCCCTGGAACGCGTTGAATCGTGAGATGAAGTGGCGAGCGAGCAGCGGGACGTCCTCGCGGCGCCGCACCAGTGGCGGCAGGCTGATCTTCACCACGTTCAGGCGGAAGTAGAGGTCCTGCCGGAACGTCCCCTTCCCGACCTCGACGGCGAGGTCGCGATTGGTGGAGGCGAGGATGCGGACGTTGGCTTTCACCGACTCGGTGCCGCCCAGGGGTTCGTACATCCGGGTCTCGAGGACGCGCAGGAGCTTCGCCTGCATCGGCAGGGACAGCTCCCCGATCTCGTCGAGGAGGAGCGAGCCGCCCTCCGCCAGCGCGAACCGGCCGGGCTTGTCGCTGCGAGCGTCGGTAAACGCGCCTTGCTTGTAGCCGAACAGCTCCGACTCGAGGAGGTTGTCCGGTAGCGCGCTGCAGTTCACCGCGATGAAGGGTGCACGGGCGCGGGGACCGAGGTTGTGAACGGCCCGGGCTACGAGTTCCTTGCCGGTTCCCGACGCGCCGTCGATCAGCACGGTGCTCTCACTGCGGGCGAGCAGTGGCAGGAGTTCGAAGATCTTGTGCATCTCCGGGCTCTTGCTGACCAGGTCCTCGAACTGGTAGCTCCGCTGGAGCTTCTTCCGGAGTTCATCCTCGGTGAGGAGATCGCGGAACATCTCGACCCCACCCTGCACCTCGCCGTTCTCGTCCACGAGGGCCGCGGTAGAGATGGTGATCGGCACCCGCCGTCCGGCCTTGGTCAGAATGTTGACCTCCCAGTCCTCCACCCGTTCGCCCGTGGCAATGCTGCGTTTCAGGAGGCAGGTGCCGCCGCACATGTCGGCGCGGAACACCTCGTGGCACGGCTTGCCGATGGCCTCCTCACGCGGATATCCGGTGATGCGGGAGGCGGTGGAGTTGAAGGAGGTGATCTTCCCCGCACCGTCGATCGTGAAGATGCCGTGGGAGATGTTGTCGAAGATCAGGGGAAAGAAGCGGAGATCCGGCTCGACATCCATACCCCGATTGTCTCATTTCAGATGCATCGATGGAACAAAGATACACATTATGTCTCGAATTCGTGACGCGATTCGAGACATCGAACGTTCGACAGAACAGCAGAATCAAGCATAAACCATTTACAACAAATACCTTACGCCTTGGCACCACAAGAGGCACACCCCTTGCGACGGTGCAGGCTGGATGAGCTTCTGTCACCCGGAGGAGTCCCAGTGGTCCGGAAGATGCCCTACTACGTCGAGCCCTACGACACCGCGGAGCGTCCGCGGAAGTTCCTCGAGGCGTTCCAGGCGATCCTTACGCACTCGAATTACGACATGGTGCTCGACCACTACTCCCGGATCGGAGCCAGGTGTTCCCGCTGCACGAGCATGTGCCCGGTCTACCAGGTGAGCGGTGAAGATCGGGACATTCCCTGCAACCGTTCCGAACTCCTGCTCGAGATCTACCGCCGCTACTTCACCACCGGCGGAAAAACGAAAGCTCGGCTCTTCAACGGTTTCGAGCTGACGGACGAGCACATCGACGACATGGCGGAGAACTTCTGGCGCTGCACCGCCTGCCGACGCTGCAAGCTCGAGTGCCCGATGGGGATCGACCACGGCCTGCTCACTCATCTCGGTCGCTGGATCATCGCCGAGATCGGCATCGTCCCGAAAGCGCTGGTCGTCTCGGTCCGGGAGCAGCTCGAAGGGGAGACGAAAAACACCTCCGCCATCCCCGTCCCGGCCCTGAAGGACAACTGCGATTTCCTGGAGGACGAGTTCGAGGAGATCTATGGCATCCGGGTGCCCTTCCCCATCGACACTCCGAACCCGGAGTGGGTGTTCTTCCCGGCGGTGTCCGACTACCTGCTCGAGCCCGACACCCTGATGGGCGTCGCCGCCGTGATGTGGATCACGGGGGGCTCCTGGACGATCGGCACCGGCAACTTCGACGGGATCAACTACGGGCTGTTCTACAGCGACCGCATGCTGGGCCGGATCATCAGGGCGGAGGCCGACGAGGTCAGGCGCCTGAACGGCAGCGGCGTGCTGGTCGGCGAGTGCGGCCACGCTTCCCGGGCCGCGAAGGGTTTCCTGCCGACCTATGCCGGCGGGAAGGACGCCCCGAATGTTCTGAACATCATGCAGTACACCCACCGGATGTGGAAGGAGGGGAAGCTTGAGCTGATCGAGAACGCGATCAGGGAGCGGACCACCTACCACGACCCCTGCAACCTCGCCCGCAACGGGTGGATTACCGAGGAGCCGCGCGAGATCCTGAATCACATCTGCGAAGACTTCGTCGAGATGACCCCGAACCGTACGGAAGCCTACTGCTGCGGTGGTGGTGGCGGCGCGGTCTCCATCGACGAAATCCGCGAGTTCCGCACGAAGACCGGCGGCAAGACCAAGGCCGACCAGATCCGCACCACCGGCGCCCGGTGGGTCGTCGCCCCCTGCGCCAACTGCAAGAAGCAGGTCGCCGAGGTCATCGAGGACAACGGTCTCGCGGAGCAGGCCGAAGTGACCGGATTGCACGACCTGATCATGAAGAGTATCGACTGGGAGAAGCTCCGCAAGGAGCGCGGCATCGAGATGCCGACTGAGCAGGAGGATTCGTAGGCCATGGAAGATTGGCTCGCCATCGCTCGTGGACCGGCGTTCCGGTTCGCCATCATGATCATGATCCTGGGGGCCCTTCGGGACCTCATCGTGACCGCGCTGTCGGTGCACACGATCATGGCCCGCGCCGGGGACAAGACCCTTCCCCTCAGGGCCATCCGGAAGGCCACGCTCGGCTGGCTGTTTCCCCTCGAGCACCTCCGCCAGAGCCGGGTCTTCACCGCCGCCTCGATCACTTTCCACGCAGGGGTGGTTCTCGCCCCCCTCTTCCTCATGTCCCACGTACTGTTGATCGACCAGGCGATCGGGCTCTCCTGGCCGACCCTCCCGAACATCCTCGCCGACATCCTGACCCTCGGCGCCATCGTCGGGATGACAGTGGTGTTCGTGCTGCGGGTATCGACCGGTGAAGGATGGGCGCTCTCGCGCGGGTCGGACTACACGATCCTCATCCTCACCACGCTCCCCTTCCTCTCCGGCTTCCTGGTCATGCACCCCGGTCTGAACCCCTTTCCGTTCCAGGCAACCATGCTGGTGCACGTCCTCTCCGGTTGCCTGATCCTGGCGATCCTGCCGTTCACCAAGCTGATCCACGTGGTAATCCTGCCGGCCACGCAGCTCGTCTCCGAAGCGGGCTGGCACTTCCCGCCGGACGCGGGTGAGAAAGTCGGCGCGGCGCTCGGGAAGGAGAATCAGCCGATATGAAACCAGCCGCAAAGCACCACTGGGCGATCCTCACCGACGTCACGAAGTGCATCGGTTGCGAATCCTGTGTCGAAGGTTGCCGCGGGGCGAACCACACCGGCCGGGACCAGCCGTGGACCTGGCAGAACGGTGTCCGTGACCTTTCCGCCAGCCGCTGGACCACGATCGACCGCCTGCCCGGCAACCACTACGTCCGCCGCCAGTGCCGGCACTGCGTCTCCCCGGCCTGCGCCTCCGCCTGCCCCGTCGGCGCCCTGAAGAAAACGCCGGAGGGGCCGGTAGTCTACGACGCGTCGATCTGCATGGGCTGCCGCTACTGCATGATGGCCTGCCCGTTTCAGATCCCCCGGTACTCGTGGGACTCCGCCATCCCCGCGGTGCGTAAGTGCGTGCTCTGCCACGACCGCATCGAAAGCGGAGAGGCAAGGGAGCCCGCCTGCACCTCGGCCTGCCCCGTGGACGCCACGATCTTCGGCACCCGCGAGGAACTGCTGAAGGTGGCGAAGCAGCGCATCGCCGCGAATCCGAACGTCTACCGGAGCCACATCTGGGGCGAGCACGAAGCGGGCGGCACGGGCATCCTGACGATCTCCGACGTGGATATCCCCCTGCCGAACACCGTGCCCACCGACCCGCTGCCGGAGCGAACCTGGGCCGCCCTCCGGACCGTACCGTTCGTGTTCCTCGGCGTCGGCGCGGGAATGGTCGGGTTGCGCTGGCTCCTGGGCCGCCGGGATCAGCTTCGCCTGGCCGAAGAGAAGGCCCGGGCCGCGGAGGCGTCCGCAGAGAAGAGTGAGGAATGAACGATCAGGGAAGTACCCGGCTTCGCGTGGCGAAGGGCGCCCTCTGGTTCTTCGTCGGTGTCGCCGCGGTCGTCGCCGTGGCCCGGTTCCTGGCCGGACTCGGCGCGGTGACGAACCTCACCGACCGGACTCCCTGGGGGCTCTGGATCGGCTTCGACGTCATGGGCGGTGTCGCACTTGCCGCGGGCGGTTTCGTCATCGCGGCGACGGTCTACGTCTTCCGCGGTGAGCGGTTCCGCCCGCTGCTTCGCCCCGCGGTCCTCACCGCGTTCCTCGGCTACATGGCCGTGGCGGTCGGGCTGCTCTTCGACATCGGCCGTCCCTGGAACATCTGGCGACCGATGTTCTTCTGGCAGCATCACTCCGCGCTGTTCGAGGTGGCGTGGTGCGTCATGCTCTACCTGACGGTGCTGGCGCTCGAGTTCGCGCCGGTGCCCCTTGAGAGCAGCAGGTTCCACAGGCTCACGAAAGCGCTGAAGAGCGCGACGCTGCCGCTGGTCATCCTCGGGATCATGCTCTCGACGCTGCACCAGTCTTCGCTCGGCACGCTGTTCCTGATCGCCCCGGCCCGCGTGCACCCGTTGTGGTACACGCCGATCCTGCCGGTGCTGTTCCTCATCACCGCGGTGGGGCTCGGCATGGGCATGGTCATCGTCGAATCAAAGGTCACGGCGTGGCTCTACCGGCGCAAAGCGGAGGACGAGATCCTCAACAACCTGACAAAGCCCCTCGCCGTCACACTCCTGCTCTACGGCGCGGTGCGGCTGATAGATCTGCTCGTCCGAGGCCAGGGCGGATTCCTCTTCGACGGTTCCTGGGAGAGCACGCTGTTCTGGTTCGAAATGCTGATTTCCGCCGGCCTGCCGACGCTCCTGATCCTCGGAGGATTCACCGCCCGCAGTGGCCGGGCCCTCTTCTTCGTCGGCCTGCTCGTCGTCTTCGGATTCGTCCTGCACCGCATCAACGTCGGCGGGGTTTCCGGCATCGGTCTGACCGACACCGGGTACTTCCCGTCCTGGGAGGAGGTCGCCACCAGCCTGGGGGTGGTGTCCGCGGCGACCCTGGCATTCCTGTTCATCATCGAGCGGTTCCACGTCTACGAGCCGGGAACGGAAGAGGTGCTCGCCGAGGCTGAAGTCACCGTCGACCGCGTCCGGTATCTGCCGCCGATGGCCACGCTTCGCTCCTCGACCATGCTCTTCGTCATCGGCGCTTCGCTCGCCTTCGCCCTCCTGCCGGACGGCCTGGTGTTCGGCGCCAGACCGGAGAAGACACCGGTCGCCGGGCCCCGGCGTGTGCTGGCCGAGCTGGTTTCGCAGGACCGGCCGCCGCACCGGTTCATGAAGCTCGACCTCGACGCCGAGCGGGTCGGCGGAGACATCCACGAGGCGCTGCTGCTCGACGGCAACCGCAACGGCGAGTTCGCGGTCTTCGACCACGACGCCCACGCCAAGCGCCGCGGTGGCGCGGCCGCCTGCGCGGACTGCCACCACCTGAACCGACCGTCGGACCGCGAAACGAGTTGCTTCGAATGCCACCGGGATCAGTACCTCGAGACCGACATCTTCCGTCACCAGCGTCACGTCGAGTCGCTCGGCGGAAACGGCGCGTGCGCGGAGTGCCACACCGACTTGAATGCGACACGTACCCGGAAGAATGTCACCCACTGCACGGAGTGCCACCGGGACATGGTGGGGATCGGACTGAAAGCCCTGATTCCACCGCCCGGAAAAGACTCCGACTTCCACGCACCGTCCTACACGGACGCTATGCACGGACTCTGCAAGAAGTGCCACGACGAGGAAGACGAGAAAGCCGGCGTCACGATTCCGACCCTCGGACTCTGCGGCACCTGCCACACGGAACCCGCGGATCTCCGGCCCCGGCGTTCGCGGACGGTGAAGGAGGACTGATCGATCATGGTCGATGCCCGGCGAATACTCGTGGTGGAGGACGAGGAGGACATCTCCCGTTATCTGGCCGCCGCGCTCGAAGACGGAGGCTACGAGGTGGAGGCCGCCTTCGACGCCGTCTCGGGGCTCAAGGCCATCGAAGCGCAGCGGCCGGACCTGGTGTGCCTGGACATCGTCATGCCGGGACCGACCGGGCTCTCGCTCTACCGCGAGATCCGGGAGAACGCGGAACTCGCCGGGATGCCCATCGTGGTGGTCTCCGGGCTGAATCCGGCCGACGCGGAGTCTTCGCTCGGCTTCGGTGAAACGCTGCCGGCGCCGGAGGCATTCATCGAGAAGCCGGTCGACATTCAGGAACTGATCAACGCCGTGAGACGGCTGCTCGCCGCCCGAGGGAAGTAAGATGATTGCCCCGACCTACGAGAACTGGCTCGAGACCGAACTCTTCGAGAACGCCCCGCTGAACATCTCGGTCATCGACCGGGACTACAACATCGTCAAAGCCAACTTGAACTTCGTCACACTCTTCGGCGAGGCGCGCGGACGCAAGTGCTTCGAGGTCCACATGCGCCGGGATCAGGTCTGCGAGAGTTGCTCGGTTGCAAGGACCTTCGCGGACGGCAAGGTTCGAGTGAACGAGGAGATCGGGGTCGACGTTTCCGGACGCACCGCCCATTACCTGGTCCACGTCGCCCCCATCCGGAGCAAGGATGGACGGATCGACTACGTCATCGAGATGTCGACCGATATCACCGAAACGAAGCGGCTGAAGCTCGAGTACCAGACGCTCTTCGAACAGGTCCCCTGCTACGTCACGGTGCTGAACCGCGACTTGCGTGTCATTCGGGCCAACCGGCGTTTCCGGAAGAAGTTCGGAGAGGTCTCCGGCACCCACTGCTACGAGGCCTTCAAGCACCAGATCCGGGCGTGCCGGACCTGCCCGGCGCAGGAAACCTTCGAAGATGGGCAGATTCACACTTCCGAGCAGGTGGGCGTCGCGAAGGACGGGGAGACCACCCACTACGTGGTGACCACGGCGCCGGCGTCGCGGGGTGATGCGGGGTTCTCGCACGTCATCGAGATGGCGGTGGACGTCACCGCGCTGCGCCGGGCGGAGCGGGAGAGAATCGACGCCGAGCGCCTGGCCGCGGTGGGCCGGACCGTCGCGGGCCTGGCGCACGGCATCAAGAACATCCTCACCGGACTCGAGGGCGGGATGTACTTCCTCGAGTCGGGACTCCAGGGGGGGAAGAAGGAACGCCTCGACGAGGGCTGGGGAATGCTCACGCGAAACATGGAGAAGATCTCGGTCCTGGTGCGCAACCTCCTCTCGTTCTCCAAGGGACGGGTCCCCCGGGTGGAGTTGAACCGGCCCGAGGAACTGGTCGCCGAGATGATCGCGCTCTACCGGGATGCGGCGGAGGCGGAGGGGATCACGGTGGTGGCGGAGGTAGCGGATCGTCCCGCGCCAGCGCCCTACGATGCCGAGTCGATCCATACGTGCCTGGCCAACCTCGTATCGAACGCAGTGGACGCCTGCCGGATGGGTGGAAGAACGCCCTGCCGGGTGTTCGTGCGGGCCAGGGATGAGAACGGCGCCCTCGTGTTCGAGGTGGAGGACGAAGGTTGCGGCATGGACCAGGAGGTCAGGAAACTGGCCTTCACGAACTTCTTTTCGACGAAGGGCTCCGGGGGAACGGGTCTCGGACTGCTCCTGACGCGAAAGATCTCGCAGGAGCATGGCGGACGGGTCGAATTCGACTCGACGCCGGGCCGGGGCTCGGTGTTTCGGCTGATTTTCCCACGGGATCGACTCCCCAGGCCGGATCAGGATGCCGGCGAGGAAGGTGCATAATGACGACGACCGGGAAGCTCGTGCTGGTGGTGGATGACGAGGAGGATGTCCGCAGGTACCTCGCCGCAATCCTCGAGGACGGCGGTTTCGAAGTCCAGACCGCCGCGGACGGCAACGTGGCACTCGAATTCGTCGAGACACGCTCCCCCGACCTGATCTCACTCGACCTGGTGATGCCGCAGAAGAGCGGCCAACGGTTCCTCTATGCGCTCCGGCGCAACCGGGCCTGGTCGGGCATCCCGGTGCTGATCGTTACCGGCCACGCCCACGACGACCTCGGCCGGAACGACCTCGACGACATCCTCGCCGGCAAGATGATCTCCGGCCCGAAGGTCTACCTCGAGAAGCCGGTGAGCCCGGACAGCTACGTCCGCGCCGTCAGGCGGCAACTCGGCGTCGAGGAGGAGGACACCGGGGCCCCGACGCTCCCCTCCGCAGGCCCGCGAAAGAGGGGTCAGGTCTGACATTTGTCAGGTTCAAGACATTTTCCTTCCGGCCAGATTCTGGCAGACTCCAGACAAATGTCAGACCTGACCCCGGCCTATCTCCGCGAGTTGCTCGATCCTCTCGGTTTCGATCCCGTCGAGGCCAACCGGCTCGTGCGACTGATGACGGTCATCGACGGCTTGCCTCCCCCACCGGACCCGATCGGCCTCTACCCGGCCTACGATGAGCACCTCCAGGCCTTCCGCGCCGCGGCCCATGGTGACGACGGAGAGAGAGTCGAGGAGACCTTTCTCGCCCTGTACTGCCACCTGCACGGCCACGAGGCTCCGTACTCCGAGGCGGAGCGGCGCCTCGTCCGCGAGACCGGCGGCTACTGGGCCCATGCCGGCGGCCTCTCCCCCGTTCTCAAAGCCGGCCCACTCATCGGACCGAACGACGTCGTGGGGGATTTCGGTGCCGGCAACGGCCTGCAGGGACTGTTGATGCAGGTGTTGGACCCGCATGCGCTGACGATCCAGATCGAGGTCTCGGAGCGGATGATCACGGCCGGTCGCGCCTTGCAGAAGTGGTTCGAAATCCCGCCGGAGAGAGTCGATTGGATCGCCGGCGATGTCCTCGACGCCACCCCACGCGGCATGGACTTCATCTACCTCTACCGCCCGGTCAGACCCGTCGGAAAAGGGCGCCGGTTCTACGAACACTTCGCCTCGGAACTCGTCGCGGAGCGGCGCCCGGTGATCATCTTCAGCATCGCCGACTGCCTGCGGGAGTTCCTGCCGGAGGAATTCACGGTATTCTACGGTGACGGCCACCTGACCTGCTATCGGCGACGTTGAAGCCGGCCCGCTCCCGTTCACGGCCGGGATGGCGCGTCGGATTGCGGACCACCGTCGATCCCGATCAGAATGGCGGCTTTCCTGAGCATACGCAACATTCCAGCCGGATCTCATACACTGTGGCGATGAGCCTGCTCAACGACGACACATTCAAGAACCAGACCGCCATCGTGACCGGTGGTGGAACCGGCCTCGGCCTCGCAGTCTCCAGCCGACTCGGGCGCATGGGCGCCACGGTCGTTTGTGTGAGCCGCAACACCGGGCACCACACCGAACTCCTGGCGCGGGGCGAGCAGGAGGGCTTTCCCGTCGTGAGCCGGGCGCTCGACGTCCGCGACGCCAGGGCGGTGAAGACCGTGGTCCGGGAGATTCGCGACACCTGCGGCGGAATCGACGTCCTGGTCAACAACGCCGCCGGCAACTTCATCCGCCCGGCCATGATGCTGGCCCCCCGGGCTTTTGCGAGTGTGATCGACATCGCGTTGAACGGCGTCTTCTACATGTCGCGCGAGGTCGGCCGCGTCATGCGGGACACCGGCGGCAGAATCGTGAACATTTCCGCACCATACGCCGCAACCGGCAAGCCCGGGGTGGTGCACTCCGCCTGCGCAAAGGCCGGCGTCGAGGCGATGACGAAAACGCTCGCCTCGGAGTGGGCGGGCTACGGCATCCGCGTGAACGCCGTGTCGCCGGGCCCCTTCGTCTCCGCGGGCGCGGCGGATCGGCTCTGGCCGTCGAAGGAGATGGAAAAAGCGATCCTCGGCCAGATACCGCTCGGCCGTTTCGGCACGACAGGAGAGGTGGCGGACCTGGTCTGTCTCCTGGCGAGCAACGATGTGCCGTGGATGACCGGCACCATTCTCCTCGCCGACGGCGGCTGGTCCCTCCCGGATCCCATGATGAATCCGGAAGATGGCAGAATCGACCGGCGGCGACAGTCTTCCGACTGAACCCGCTGCCCGTATTCCCACCCATGTCCGTGCCACGGGCTTCACGGGGTAAGGGCTCGCGCAAGAATGAGTTCGCGGGCCAAGGAGCGCTGCGGCACCCGTCCAGCAAGGCGCGAGGTGGGCGCAACCTTACTGGTTTCAACAGACGAGCAACGCGGCTTGAAGGGATGCAGCGGCCCTCGAATGCAGCAGTTATTCCCAGACAGACGGGACGAGACCTGTATCGGCGGCTCAATCGCCGGCAGCGACCGCCTCCTTTTCCCGCTGGTCCACCATCATCCGGTGAGCGCGCTCCGCCCACTCCGCCTCCGGCTCTCGCTTTCTCACCGTCACCGCCACCTTGTAGAGGACGGTCAGAATCAGGGCGCCGGCGGCGTAGATGGCCAGGCCGATCATGACCTCGATCATCGACGGGGAATAGTGCGGCACCTCGCCGAGCGGAGTCGGGATGAACCCGGTGATGACCATGCCGAGGCCCTTGTCGATCCACAGCGCAATGAAGACCGCGCCGCACGCCCACGCCAGCAGGTTCTCCCTGCTCCTGAGCTTCGGGGTGAGAAGCAGCACCAGGGCGATGACCGAGAGGACCGAGGAAGTCCACATCCATGGGACGAGCACGGTGTTGCCCTCGAGTCCGAAGTAGAGGAACTCGAAGTGATGCATGTGCTCCGGAATACCCGAGTAGGAAGCGGTGAAGACCTCGAGCAGGATGAAGAAGACATTGATGGCCATGGCGTAAGCCACGATCTTGCCGAGCGTCCTGATGGCCTGCCGCCCCACGTCGTATCCGGTCAGCCGCTTGAGGAGCAGGCAGATCAGGATGAGCAGGGCCGGACCGGCCGCGAACGCCGAGGCCAGGAACCGCGGGGCCAGAATCGCGGTCATCCAGAAAGGACGCGCCGCGAGGCCGGAGTACAGAAACGCGGTCACGGTATGAATGGAGACCGCCCACGGGATCGAGAGGATCACCAGCGGCTTCACCCATCCAGGCGGCCGGATCCCCTTTCTCTCAGCCGAGAACGTCGCGTGTGAAATGAGGACGTTCAGGACCAGGTAGCCGTTCAGGGATACGATATCCCAGAAGATCAGGCTGCTCGGGGAAGGGTGCAACACCGCGTTGAAGATCCGGTCCGGCCGGCCCATGTCCACCACGATGAAGAGAAGGCACATGGTCACCGAGGCGATGGCCAGGAACTCCCCCAGCACCGCCATCTTGCCGAAGGCCTTGTAGTTGTGCAGATAGTACGGCAGCACCACCATCACCGCGGACGCCGCGACTCCCACCAGGAAAGTGAACTGGGCGATGTAGAAGCCCCAGGGCACGTCCCGCCCGAGTCCGGTAACCGTCAACCCCTCGGAGAGCTGCTTGAAGTAGCAGAGCTTGCCCACGGCGATCACACCGATCAGGCAGAGAAGCCAGATCCAGTACCGTTTGCTTCCGGTAAGCGCCTTCTCGATCATGGTTGCCTCATACCAGGTAGAAGACGTGGGGGTTCGTGCCGAGTTCCGGGCGGCGCCGCTGCGAGAGTTCCTCCTCGAGCAGCAGCCGGACCTCCGACTCCGGGTCGTTCAAATCGCCGAAAATGAGGGCCTCACACTCGCAGGCTTCCACACAGGCGGGCCCCTGGTCCGTACCGAGCCGCTCCGCGCAGAAGTTGCACTTCTCGACCACTCCGCGCATCCGCGTCGGGAAATCCGGGTTCGGCGGGCTGTCGACCGGCTCGTTGTCGTCGCCACGCGGCCACGGATCCTTCCAGTTGAAGCTCCGGGAGCCGTAGGGACAGGCCACGATGCAGTAGCGGCAGCCGATACACCGGTGCATGTCCATGAGGACAATGCCGTCCTCGCGCTGGAACGTCGCCTGCGTCGGGCAGACCCTGACGCAGGGCGGGTTCTCACAATGGTTGCACATCACCGTGATGGGCAGCTCCTTCAGGCCATGGCGCATGTGCTCCGCCTCCTGGCCGAGGAAGGCGTGCTTGTATGGTTCCTTCCAGATCCACTTGATCTCCTCCTTTTTGGAATCGATCTCGGGGACGTTATGCGTCTGGTGGCACGCGAGCGAGCAGGCCATGCAGTCACCCTTCTCCTCGCACTTGCGGGTATCGACGACCATGGCCCAGCGAGGCCCGTCTTCCTTCGTCGACGACCTCGCACTGGCGAGCGCCGCCAGGATCGGACCACCGCAGCCGATAGCGATCGCCACCGCGCCGCTCGCAGCGAGGAAACCCCGGCGGGAGACATCCTTCTCCACCGCGCCCTCCGCATCCGGCTTTCGATCTTCCATGGCTACCTCTCCTCCGGGACGACGTGGCACTGCCAGCAGTCCGGCTTGACGTCGGCGTAGGTGTGGCACTTGTGGCAGAACTTCCGGTAGCTCCCGTGGCAACCGAGGCAGGTCCGGGTGAGACTCTTCTCCCACTCCTTTCCGGCGATGAGCACCGGGCCCCGGTCGTTGTTGCGCACCACGTCGTTGCGCCACTCGTTCAGGAGATCCATGTGCCACGCCGTCATGGTCGCCTTGTCCTTGACGCACTCCTTCGCATCCGTGACCGGATCCAGGTTCGGCGGCGTGAAGTCACCGAAGGCGCCCGTGTACCAGATCGGAAAGAGCACCACGATCAGGAAGATCACGATGCCGGCGATAACCTTGCCCTGGTCATGCATCGGACTTCACCTCCTCCTCGGCCTCCCGCTTCTGAAGGTGGGGTATCGGTTCGTTGCGCAGGTCCGTCAGGCGTTCGTTCTGCCCCTTCATCATCAGCGCGTTGCCCACGAACTCGTGGATCCCGGCCACCTCCACGCCGCCGACCCAGTAGTCGATCAGCGGGGGAAGGACGGCCTTGTCGATCGCGCAGATGCAGGCCAGCGTGTTGACGCCGTACTCATCCTTCACGTACTTGACGGCGTTCGCCCGCGGCAGCCCTCCGCGCATCCGGGCTTCCATGTTCTCGTCGGAGCCGAGCCCGGAACCGCCCCCGCAGCAGAAGGTCTGCTCGCGGATCGTGTTCTCCGGCATCTCGATGAAGTTGTTCAGAACCTTCTTCATGATGTAGCGCGGCTCATCGAGCAGTCCCACCGCCCGCGCCGGATTGCAGGAGTCGTGGAACGTCACCTTCAGGTGGTCGTTTCTGCTCTTGTCGAGGTCGAGCTTGTCGTGGCGGATCAGGTCGGCGGTAAACTCGGTGATGTGCACCGTGCTCGTGGCCTTCGCGTTCGTGAAGACCGTCCCGGTCACCGGGCTCTTCGGCGTCTCGAGGAAGTCCGCGGGGCCGTTCATCGTGTCCATGTACTGGTGCAGGACGCGCCACATGTGCCCGCATTCGGCGCCAAGGATCCATTTCACGCCGAGACGTCTGGCCTCGAAGTAGATCTTGGCGTTCAGGCGCTTCATCATGTCGTGGGACAGGAAGAGCCCGAAGTTGCCGCCCTCCGTAGCGAAGGGGCTGAAGGTGTAGTCGAGCCCGATCTCGTGGAAGAGCGCCAGGTAGCCGAGGAAAGTGAAGTAGTGCGGGTTCGCGAAGTAGTCCGCGGACGGCACCACCACCAGCACCTCTGCCCCCTTCCGGTCGATGGGGACATCCACGTGGACTCCGGTGATGTCCTCCAGGTCCTCGGCCGCGAAGTCGAGGTTGTCCTTGAAGGTGTTCGGCCGGACGCCCAGATGGTTGCCGGTGCGATAGCAGTTCGCCGCGGGTTCCATGATCCAGCCGATGTTGATGCCGACCAGGTTCAGCAGTTCCCGGCCGATCATCGTGACATCGGCGGTGTCGATACCGTAGGGGCAGAACACGGAACAGCGACGGCACTCCGTGCACTGGTAGAAGTAGTAGTACCACTCCTTCAGCACATCGATGGTCAGGTCGCGCGCGCCGGCCAGTTTCCCGAACATCCGGCCGGCTTTTGTGAAGTACCGCTTGTAGACGCTGCGCAGCAACTCGGCCCGGAGCACCGGCATGTTCTTCGGATCGCCGGTGCCGAGGTAGAAATGACACTTGTCGGCGCAGGCGCCGCAGCGAACGCAGATGTCCATGAAGAGCCGGAAAGAACGGTACTTCTCGAGCCGCTCCTTCATCCCGTCGAGAATGATCCGCTGCCAGTTCTCCGGCAGGTTCCAGTCCTCGTTCTGGGGCGCCCAGTCGTGAGCGTTCGGCTGTCCGAGGTATTCGGGGTGCTTCGCATCCGAGGCGTAGCACCAGTTCCCACGACGGTTCGGAATGTCGACCCCGGTGTCCATCCAGGTCTTCGCCGGGGGAGCGTATTCGACCCTGGACAGTTCCTCTCTGGTGGGAGTCGGGTCTTCAGCCATGTCTAGTCCCTCTCCAGCTTGTAGCCGGCTTCCGCGATCTCCTCTTTGAACTCTTCCTTCCAGTGCTCGAACTCGTGGACCTGGACCGGCTGCGGGTTCGGGTTCACGTGGCGCACCGCGCGGTTGTTGTTCGCGAGGTTCCGGGTCGGGCTCATGAAGACGCCGCCGAGATGCATCAGCTTGCTCAGGGGGAAATAGGCGATGAGGGCCGTCACCAGCAGCAGGTGCGCGTAGAACAGCCCCGAGAGCCCGAGTTCACCGAGGTTCGGGGGGCTGAAACCGAGCAGCCCCATCCCGAGCTCCTTCACCCCCGCGACGTCCGTCTTCGCGAAGTGGCGCAGGAGGACACCGGTCGAGGCGATCCCGAAGATCAGGAACAGCGGGAAGTAGTCTGCGGCCTGCGAGATGTAGCGCACCTGCGGATCCAGAAACCGGCGGCCAATCAGCCACGACAGCGACACCAGCAGGAGGACGCTGGTCGCAAAGAGTGCGGGAAGTCCAACGTCGAAGAAGCTGTCCACCCACTCCACCCCGGTGACCAGGGCCGGCACCGGCTCGGTGAAGAAGCGCAGGTGGCGAATGAAAATGATCAGGAAGGACCAGTGGAAGATCATCCCGAACAGCCAAAGCGCCTTGTCGGCGCCGTAGACCAGTCTGGGACCGCCCTTCAACTCCGCCTTCGTGTTGCGGAAGAGCGACCGGAAAAACAGGACCTCGAGCGCCATGCGCAGGACGACCTGGCGCCTGGTGTACGGGCTCTCGAGCGGCTGGTGTTTGATCCACTCGAGCGACTTCGCCTGTCCCGCAACAGTGGGGATGCGAAAGGGCACGGGGGACTTCGCCCACTTGACGATACGGAGGACGAAGCCGACGAGGAAGGTCAGGATGGCGGCATAGGGCAGCACCACTCCGAACAGGACCTCCAGCCCGGCACCGGCCCCCAGAAAGGCGATCACTACGATGGAGAGGACCGCCAACAACGAAACCAGGGCATTCATCAGGGTTCACCTCGGTTCATGCCGGATTCCCTTTCCGGCCCCTCCTCCCAGAGGAGACCGGCTCGTTCCATCAGCTTGTAGCTGCGATCACGCATGCTCCGGACCCGAAGCGCGAAAATCTGCTCCCGGCACCGGACGTAGATGTCGAAGGAGAGGTACAGGAGTTCGTCGATCGCCCGGTCGAGTTCGGCCTGGTCGTTTCCGCAAGAGACGAGCTCACCGACCTCCTCCCGGATCACGTTCTTCAACTCGGGAATGAAGGCCAGCGCCTGTGACGGCGGCAGGCCCTGGACCGCGCGGAGGTGGATCAGGTCATCGATGCGGCGTTCGAGCTCCTCACGGGAGGCGCCGGAGAACAACGCCTCGGTCACGCGAGAGGCACCGGTCCGGAAGGTGGCCCCCATCGGGTTCATCAGGGGATCCCTGCTGGTTGCGAGGAAACCCTGCCCCGCATGAGGGAGGGTCGCCATCATCCGCTTCTGCCAGGCGGCGGCGATGGCCTCCCGGCGAGCGTGGAGATGTGCCAGGAGCTCACTCATCCCGAAATGCCGAGGGACGCCAGCTCGAGGTCCGCGAAGTAGAGCTTCACCGCTCTCGCCAGCGCCTCGGGGCTGGTGCCGTTCGGGACCAGGCTCGGCGGGAGTCCGATCCGGGTCAGCCGCCGGCAGGTTCCCGGTCCGATCCCACCGACCAGCATCCCGCGCTCGCGGATCTGGCTGATGAGCCCGTTCTCGACGGCGGACTTCACCGTCGTCTCGCTGGAGAAGAGGACAATGTCCGCGGGTGGCACCTCCGTCACGCGCGGGTAGCGAATCGTGTAGAGGTTGACGCGAACGACCTCCGCGGCGTGCGGCAAGAGGGATTCACGGACGTGGTCGGGCGCGACCTCGGAGGCGGGGATCAAGACCCGCTTTCCGGTGAGTCCAAGAGAAACCAGCGATGAGCTCAGAGCAGCGCGGGTCGGCTCGGGCGGGATAAGGTCGGGCTCGATTCCGCGTGCCCTGAGCTTTTCTATCGCAGGTTTCCCGATCGCCGCCACCCTCGGCAGCCAGCGGGAGTCGAGACCCCACTCCGAGAGAAGGTCGAAGAAGGTATCGGGAGACTTTTTCGAGGTGAAGAGCACCCAGTCGTATGGCCGTGAAAAGACAGCGCCACCGTCGACGGGGAGCAACTCGGGCTCGATCAGGGGAACCTCGATACAGGTGGCGCCGAGTTCTTCGAGCCGCTCCCGGTGAGTACCGGCCGTCTCCGCCTCAGCGGGCAGCCAGACGCGGTGCCCCGCCAGCGGCAGGTGGTCGGGCGTGTGGAACTGGGCTCCCACCAGCACCACCGCGGGGGTGTGGATCTCTTCGCGATCGGCGATGTCGACGATCGACTCGATCGTGCCCGTCACTGCCCGGGCGAGGGGTGAGCCCAGCTTCTCGACCACCACCACGGGGGTGGTTGCAGGGTAGCCCGCTCCCCTGAGGTCGGCCATGCGGGCCGGCAGCACCTTGCGGCTCATGTAGAGCGCGATGGCGGGGGCGCCGCCCTTCAGGGGGAAGGGATTCTTGCCGCCGCCGGCGAGCCGGCCAGTGGAGAAGATGATCTCCTGGGCGACCTCGCGGACGGTCAGGGGCTGGCCGATGAAGGCTGCGGCGCCCGAAGCGGAGCCGACCCCGGGAAGAACCCGGAAGGAAAGGCCGAGGGTGCGAAGCTCGTCGGTCTCCTCTTCCAGCCGGCCGAACACACAGGGGTCGCCGCCCTTGACGCGGACCACACGGCGGCCGAGCCGGGCCTCGTTGACCAGGTGCCGGTTGATGTCACCCTGCTTCGTGGAGGGTGCGCCGCAGCGCTTGCCCACCGGAATGACCATCGCGCCGGGCTTCCGGTTCTTCAACACTTCCTCCCCGCAAAGACAATCCGCGAGGATCACGTCGGCCGCTGCGATGGCGCGGGCGGCCCCAACGGTCATCATGCCCTCTCCACCCGGGCCGGCGCCGGTGAGGATCACCGGAGGCAGGTAGAATCGGCGCAGCGTCCGGAAGAGGTCGCTCTTCTCGCGAAAGAGGATGGCGACCTTTCCAGCGGGCTGATCATCGGGGAAGACGAAGTAGTCGATGCCCCCGGGCAGGTTCGAAGGCAACGCCTCGACCGGGATCGCCACGGCCCGGACGGCCGGATCCTCGAGATCATCGACGCTCTCGGCGAAAGAAACGGAAAGCCCCGGGAAGTCGCGATCGATAAGGGCTTTCGCTTCCGCCCCCGGCGACCTCCTGGCCCTTCCGGTCCGGCGCATCTCAACCATGGTTCACTCCGCTCCCCATCACCACGGTGCGGGTCAGGGCCAGTAGCTTTTCACGACTCGACTCCGGATCGCGGAAGCTCCCGAGGTCGAGGATTTCGATCCCGGGGAGATCGGAGAGAGAGGGATCGATGTTGCGCGGCAGCCCCAGGTCCACGAGCAGCAGGTCGCGCCCGGGTGTGCCCAGATGCCGGCGACGGACCACCGGCGCGGAGGTCCCCAGCACCGTGACTACCTGGTCGTACTCGGAGAGGCTCGCCAGCGCCTCGGCGAGCCCCAGGTGGCGGCAGGCCGGAGTTGAAGGGATGTTGGCCGGAGTGCGATTCGCCCAGGTGAGTTCGATCTCCGGCACCGTGGCGACGCGGGACGCCACCTCCCGGCCCAGCGACCCCGCCCCGAGGAGCAGTACCCGGGAGCCCGCCGGCTTCCGGCGGCTCCGCACCACGCCGGCCACTAGTTTTGGCAGCCCGGCCCCACCCGCATCGTGCAGCGCCCGGATCTTCTTCCCGAGCGAAAGCGACCGGTCGTGGAGCTGCTGCATGTGCACACCCGCGACGTTGCGGGCGACGGCGTTCTTGAAGGCCGCCTTGAACTGTCCGGTGATCCGGGTTTCGCAGGCGACTTCCGAGTAGTGGCCGGAGACGACGTTGGCGGCATGCTCCACGACGGCGAAGCCGGTGCGGATGTACACCGCGCGGGTCCGGAGTCCGAGAAGCAGCATCACCGACTTCAGCAACTGGTCGTCCCGCCGGGCCCAGGCGTACACTTCGAGGCGGTTGCAGGTCGCGAGGATGGTGAACTCCTCGAGCGCCGCCAGGTGGCGGAGCAGACCCGTCATCTCCCTGAGCCGATCCGCATCGGGGCGAAGTCCCTCGAACTCCTCGAGCGAGAGAGTCCGCAGATCCACACCGAGAAGCAGGAAGTCCCGTTCGCCGCCGAGGAGCTCCGAGAGCCGCAGACGCATGAACTTCGCCTGCTTGCAGGAGGCGCCTTCCGTGCTCACGCTCACCTGACCACGACCCCATGGGATCAGGGAGGGTGAGATGAAGTCGCCTTCCCGCCAGGAGGATGCGGAGGAGGAGAGAATCCCCCGCTCCGCGGCATCCGCGGCGATCCTCCGGTTCACCTCGTCATCGTTCGTGGCGGCATACACCAGGAAAGGCTGCAGCTCATCGAGCAATTCCGCGCAATAGCGCTGCTCCCGAACGGCCACCTGCCCGGTCTCCGCAAGTTCGCGGATGCCCTCGGTCAAGTCCGGGGCCACCAGAATCACCGGTGCGCCGTGATCGAGCAGATTGCGACACTTCCGGTGAGCCACGTGACCGGCGCCCACGAGCAGGCAGGTGCGCCCCTTCAGAAGCACATTGATCGGAAGGGACCTTGCGCCGTCGACACCGGGTCTGGACGTTTCCTGGTGCATGCTATCCCGCCACAGGACTGTTCAGGTGAGGCCGGATCCGGCACTGGCGCCGGATCCGGCCGGCAACCATGGAGTTCGGCTAGACACAGCCGGTCGGCTTCGGCAGGCCCGCCAGCTTGCAGGCGCCTTTGGCCGGGCCGCTCGGGAACAGCTCGTAGATCTTCTTGACGTTGAATCCCGTCTCCTTGCAGAGGCGGCGAACCATCGGGGCGATCTTGTTCTTCAAGTAGTACTCCCGGAGGTAGTTGACGACCTTCCAATGCTCATCGGTCATCTCCTCGACGCCCTCGTCCCCGGCGAAAGCCACCGCGACCGCCTCGGACCACATCTCGGGCTCCTGCAGGAATCCGTCTTCGTCCAGGGGCAGTTCGACGCCATCGACAACCTTCATGAATTCGCTCATCCGATTTCTCCTGGCTTAAATTCCCTGGCCCACTAACCGACCGTGGTCGTGGGGTCGTACATCTCGATGTATCCGCACGGGCACTGCTCCGCGCACTTGTCACAACCCTTGCAGAATTCGAGCTTGACCCGGTAGGGCTCGCCCGCCTGCAGGGGCTTGATGATGGCGCTGTCCTGGCAGTAGCTCCAGCACGTGCCGCAGTCGAAACACGAACCGCAGCTCATGCAACGCATCGCTTCCCTGACAGCCTGTTCTTCGGTGAGTCCGGACTCGATTTCGCTCTCCGGATCATTGAAACGATCCTCGACGGAGAGGTGACCGCACTGCTCGCGCAGGAGCTTCTCGTAGTAGGTCAGGACCATCCGGTCGGCCTTGATGACGGGCCGGTCTTCGGCCTGCTCGAGTTCGATACCGCGCAATCTGGCGTGGATCGTGTCCGCGGCGAGGCGCCCCTGGAAGATGGCGATGGTCACCAGGCCGAGGTTCACGTCGTCTCCCCCGGAGAAGACCATGCCTTCCTTCGTTTCTCCGCCCTCGTCGACCTTGATCCAGTCGCGCCCCTCCACCAGGCTCTCGAAGCCATCGAATTCGGGGGCCTGGCTGATCGCGGCGACGATGGTGTCGGCGAAGATGGTGAACTCCTCCCCCTCGACCGGTACGGGGCGACGGCGGCCGGATTCGTCCGGTTCGCCGAGTTCGCACACCTGGCACCGCATGCCGGCGCACTTGCCGTCTTCGGTGAGGATCTCGATCGGCGCCGCGAGGAACTTGAGGTCGACACCCTCTTCCTCCGCTCCGAGGATCTCCTCATCGATGGCGGGCATCTCGTCGCGGGTGCGGCGGTAGACGATGGTCACCTTCGCGCCGTGGCGACGGGACATCCGGGCCGCGTCGATGGCGGTATCGCCACCACCGATGACCAGCACACGCTTGCCGACATCGACCTCCACACCGCTGTTCACGGCGTTGAGGAACGAGGTGCCGGTCCACATCCCAGCCGCATCCTCGCCGGGAATGCCGAGCAACCGACCCTGATGGGCGCCGATGCCGACGAACACGGCCTGGTTCCGCTCCCGCAACTCGGCGAGGGAGATGTCCTTCCCCACGACCGTGTTGAGCTTCAGCGTGACACCGAGGTCGACGATCCGCTGGACCTCGTGATCGATGACCTCCCGGGGAAGGCGGTAAGCCGGGATGCCATAGCGCAGCATTCCACCCGCCTTCGGGAAGGCTTCGTAGATGGTCACCGCGTAGCCCTTCAGGGCGAGGTGATATGCAGTGCTGAGCCCGGCGGGACCGGAACCGATCACCGCGACGGACTCGTCATACGTCTTCTCCGGGGCCTTGAACTCGAGCCCGTGCTCGATGGCCCAGTCCCCCACGAACCGCTCGACGTTGTTGATACTCGCCGGAGCGTCCACTTCGTTCCGGTTGCACTCCGTCTCGCAGGGGTGAGGACAGACCCGGCCGCAGACCGCCGGCAGGGGATTCTTCGCCGTCAGCATCCGGAAAACTTCGTTCCAGGTCTCCCTGCGGTCGACACCCAGCTTCTCGCCGGCGGCGATCTTCGTCAGGATGCCACGAATGTCCGTCCCCTGGGGGCAGCCCATCCGGCACGGCGGGTTCTTCTCGACATATCTGGGCCTGCGGGGAGACTGCTCGGTGGCCGAGCCGCTGGAACCGGAGCTTCTCAGGCTCCCCAGCTTCTTCTTTTTCTTTCCGCTGCTTCTCTTGATGCCCACGTGGGCCTCACTTTCCATATCAGGGCCGTGCGTGGCCGGCCGTCACTCTTCCGAGTCGCTCACCAGCCGTATGGATACAGGTTGCGCTTGATGTCCTCGAGGCTCTCCAGCATCCGGTGATGCTTCTCCTCGTCGGCGAGGAGGTAGGACAGGAAGTAACGGATCACCGGGTGACCGGCGGAACGGCGCGCATCGTGTGCCATGGAGATCGTGGCCTGCTCGAGCTGGTCATGCTCGTCGAGCTTGTCCCAGATCAGAGCGACATCTTCCGGCGACAGCGTGAAGGCCTGCTTCGTCAGACCGTCGATCATGAGCTGCTGCACGCGGCGATGCTGGCCGGAGTCCTGCTTGATGATCTCGAGGATCTCCTTCAGCACCGGATTGTCCGTGGTGCCCTGGAGCTCGGTGAGGAAAGTGATGCCTTCGACCTCGAGAGCCTGCCAGTTCGCCAGCAGCGCCACGAGGTCTTCCATCTGTTCCTTCTGCGTCTTCTTCTCCGTCATGTCACTCTCCCGCTTGATGACCATGCGACGTTACGAAGTTCGTCCCGGGTGCGTTAGCACTCACGGCCCGGCGCTCAGTGGCGACTTTCCGGGCGCGGCGAACCAGGGCCGAAGCCCAGGCCGGCGTTCCGAGCGCGTGCAGGTGAAGCCAGGTGGCGAGGACGTTTCGCTTCGTGATGCCGTCCCGGCCATCCTGACCTCCGGCTCCGCGCCGGACCGTGAAAGCGAATTGCGACGGCAGGGTTCCCCCGACGATCTTCGAATAGTGAAACTCGTGTCCACGGAGCACGGTCCCCTCCGGAAAGAAGGGGTTCTCCCGATCCACCACCATCTCCGCGTAGCCGTGCCCCCGCGGCCGGGTGTGCACTTCGATATCGAGGTCGAAGACGCCGCAGAGTTCGGTACTTTCGCCCTCGAAGCGAACCGAGCGGCAGAGGTAGATCAGCCCACCACATTCCGCATAGACCGGTAAGCCGGCCCGTGCCTCCCGGCGGACGGATCGCATCAACCCCTGGTTGCCGGACAAGGCCCCGGCATGAGTCTCCGGAAAGCCCCCGCCCAGATACAGGAGGTCCACGTCCGGCAGCCTCGTATCCGAAAGAGAGGAGATCGGAACCAGTTCCGCCCCGGCGTCCTCGAGAGCCTCGAGATTCTCGGGGTAATAGAAGGTGAACGCCGAGTCCCGAAACACGCCGATGCGGACCGGAGTCCCGGAGCGCACCGCCGGATGGTCGGGGGGGAGTTCCGGGATTGCGCCGGAAGTACGGGCCAGGTCGATCAGGTGGTCGAGGTCCACGTGATCCCGGGCGATCACGCCCAGTCTCCGAACCACCTCTCCCATGCGCCGGTGCTCCTCCGGGGGCACCAGGCCGAGATGACGGTCCGGTAGCGGGTCCGTGCCCGAAAGTCGCGGGATCGCACCCACCACGGGGACTCCGGTCTCTTCTTCGATGGCTCTCGTGACTTCCTGCGCGTGCCGGCTCCCCCCCACCCGATTCGCGATGACGCCGGCGAGGGCGGTCTCCGGACTGAGCGCCTTGACTCCAGCCACGATGGCCGCAGCCGTCCGGGTTACCTTCGTCACGTCGATCACGAGAATCACGGGAGCCTTGATGAGCCGGGAGAGCGCAGCAGTGCTGTGTCCCTCGAACCCATCCAGAATTCCCCGGTTTCCCTCGACGATCGCGATGTCGGTCCCGGCCGAGTTCCGGCGTACGGAGCGGAGCACCTCCTCCTCCCCCATGATCCAGGTATCCAGATTGCGGGCGGGGCGGTCGGTCGCGCGGCTGAGCCAGGAGGCGTCGATGTAGTCCGGTCCCTTCTTGAAGGCGGACACAACGAGCCCGGCCTGGCGCCACGCCGTGGCGAGACCGAGGGTGACAAGGGTCTTGCCCGAGTCTCCCCCGGTACCCGCCACCACGAGCTTTCCGGGTGCATCCGACATCCGCAGATCGGCGCTAGCCCGCATTTCTCACCAGTTCACACGATCTGAGGGGCGGTCGCGGCGCATCGCGGCGTCAGACCTCCTCCGGGATGGGAAGGCGTCGCGTCGTCGGTCTTCCAAGCGCAGCATCCGCGCCGGCCTCCTCAGATACACCCTGTTACCGCTGCAACCCGCCAGAACGCGCCCCCCTTCCGGTAGTTTCCACAGTTGCAGAAACGAGGCGCGCCCTCATGAGAACAGCGGGCCTAGTTCTCCGCGCCCTCCTTGTGCGGCATTTCGATGAAAGAGCCACCGAAATAGGTGTAGACGCAGCGCTCGGTCTCGATGAGCAGCTTGATGGCCTTCTTACAGGCCTTCTTGTCCACCCGGTCCTCGCCGAACAACTCGATCATCATCTTGACGAGGTCGCCGGGCTTCAGTTTCTTCAGACCCTGAGCGGCAGCCACCTGCTTCTCCATGGCGTCTGCGATTTCTTCCGTCGTAGCCGAGTCCGCCATAACCATCTCCTAGTGCACGATCTGGGTCGACCGCTTGAAAGTCAGCCCGGCGTGCTTGAAGTCGTCGATGTGTTCCTTCTGGAACTCGATTCCCGCCATCTTGAAGAACTTGGGCCAGGTGATGCGGTTGATCCACTCACCCATGCGCTCGAAGGGCTTCGCGTTCGCGGCCCAGAGCTCGACGAGCTTGAGAATCACATCCGTTACTTCCGGCCACCGCGGCGGGTTGTTCGGAATGTACGGTATGGCGAGCTTGCTGAACATCGGCTCGGATCGAGCATTGCTGACCTTGCCGCCCACCCAGATCGACACGCCGTCGTTCTCGGGGTCGTTCAGAGGCATCGACGGACATACCGTGAAGCAGTTCGCGCAGTACATGCACTGCTCTTCGATGACCTCGACGGAGGGCGTACCGTCCACCTGAGTCGGCCGGATGGCCGCGGTCGGACAGGCCGAAACCACGTTCGGGATCTCACAGATCTTGGCGACCTGAGTGTGATCCGTGCGCGGGGCCTTGCGGTGGATACCGAGAATGGCGATGTCCGAGCAGTGGACCGCGCCACACATGTTCAGGCAGCAGGCCAGCGCGATGCGCAGCTTGCCGGGGAGCTTCTTCTCGCCGTTGAAGTAGGGGTGCACCACGTCCATGACCGCCTTGACAACGCCGGAGGCGTCCGTCGCGGCAGAGTGGCAGTGGACCCATCCCTGGGTGTGAACGATGCTGGTGATCGCCGCCCCGATGCCACCGACCGACACCCCCATCGCGGCCAGATCGGCGATAAGGGGGTCGATGTTCGCATCATAGGTGAGCAGGAACTCGATGTTGTGACGACTGGTGAAGCGGAGGTAGCCGTCGCAGTACTTGTCCGCGAGGTCCGCGAACTGGCGCAGCCGGTAGATGGAAACGAGACGGGCGCCGGCGGCACGAACCGTGTAGAGCTTGTCGCCCGTCGCACCGACGTGAACCATGACACCCGGCTTCAGGACCTCGTGGTACTTCCAGGTCCCGTAGTTCTCCTTGCAGATCGGGGGCATCAGCTTGTCGTGATGAGGGGGGCCGATGTCCGTGACCCGCTTGACTTTTTCCGCCATGCTCAAATCTCCTTTGGGATCGTTTTTGATGGAGGTTGGCCCTACTCGTCCTCGTCCTCGTCCTCGGACAGGTCGTAGAACACGTACGGGTTTTCGCGTGGGAAGGCGACCATCTCGGGCTCCGGGTCGAGCCCGATCGCCTCGAGGAAGTTACCCATTCCAACGCGCTGAATGAATTCACCCACGCGCTCACGGTTCTTGCCTTCCTCACTCCAGACATCCCAGATCGCCTCGACGAGGTCCTTGAGATCCTCGTAGGGCTCTTCCGGCTTCCAGAACGGGACCAGGACGGAAGAAAGCAGCGCACCCTCGACAATCGGCGCCTTGGATCCGATCAGAATGGTGGCGCCCCGATCCTTCCCGGGTGCGAGGGCCTTCGGCATGGCGTTGATGCAGTGCATGCACTTGCGGCAGTACTCGTCATCGATCTCGAGTTTCTCACCGTCCCACTTCATACACTTCGCGGGGCAGTTCAGAACCACGTCGTTGAAAATGTCCAGGCCGTTGTCGGCGTACTTCCTGACCTCGGCATCGTCCTTCACGATCTCGTCCCGCCAGGTGCCGATAATCGACAAGTCGGAGCGGGCAATGGCGGCCACACAGTCGTTCGGGCAGCCGGACATCTTGAACTTCCACTTGTACGGGAACATCGGCCGGTGCAGCTCGTCCTGGTACGACATCGTCAGGTCGTAGGTCAGACCGAGGGTGTCGTAGCAGGCCCACTCACAGCGGGCGGGGCCGACGCAGCAGCTGGGGGTCCGCACGTCCGAGCCGGATCCACCGAGGTCGAAGCCCTTTTCGGTCAGCTTCTTGAAAGTCGGCTCCAGCTCCGGAGTGCTCGTCCCGAGGAGAACGATGTCCCCCGTCGAGCCGTGCATGTTGGTGAGCCCGGAGCCGTGCTCCTCCCAGATGTCGCAGATGTCACGCAGAGCCTTGCTGGTGTAGAACCAGCCCGCGGGCTGATTGACACGCAGCGTGTGGAAGTGGCTGACGCCGGGGAAGTCATCGGGGAGGTCGGAGTAGCGCCCGATGACGCCTCCGCCATAACCGAGGACACCCACGATTCCACCGTGCTTCCAGTGTCCGATTCGTTCCCGGTACGAGCGTTCGAGCTGTCCCAGGAGGTCCCTGGCCTCTTCGTGATGTTCTGCGGCTTGCTTGATCTCCGTCACGAAGCTGGGCCACGGTCCCTTCTCAAGTTCGTCAAGAAGGGGAGTTTCGGGTAGTTCCGCCATGCCGCAATCCTCCTCGATCCTGCCTACTCAGCTTTACCTTCTCGTTGTGCCCCGTCTCCAGACCGAACGGCGGGAGAGTTCGGGGATCGTTGCCTTCGCGTTCATCGGACGGGATCGATCATGCGCCGTCCGGCACTTTGCCGAAGCCTTGGGATCCCATCCCGAACCGCAGGTTGTGGCGCAAACCGTACGCCAATCCGGACCGGTGAAGAGGGGACTCACAACCATCTACCAGAGAAGGACTTACAGAGCAGCAAGGACTGTTCGATCGCTCGCTCGGAGCCACCCGGCGGTGTGGATGGAGCTTACGGCCAGGAAGCGCCCGGCCGAAGAGGAACGCCATAACCATCGCAAGTACAACAATTTACACCGACACGCCCCACCACCCGCACTCACCCGTGTTACATCGTTGTAACGAAGACCTAAGCCGCCTGAATTAAAGAACTTAGATCGACCGAAGCCCTCTCCCCCCCCATGTTCGTACGGCGGTGGAGGCGTTGCTCCCGAGCCATGTTACGAATGCGCTACGGTTCCCACCCACCAGCCCGGAATCAACGGGTTCAGGGCCGGTCGCCCGGGTATTCTCGATGCACTGGCACTCTCAGGCGGGAAGCCACGCGCGCCACACACCTCTGGTCCATTGGCAATGCTCAAAGCACGGTCTGCCAGGTATCAACTCGTGATCAGCGCCATCATCCTGATCGGTGGCGGATTCGCGGGGATGATGGCGATCCGCTGGTGGGACCGTTTCCTGGTCGGCGAGGCCCTCGAGGAGCGCCAGGTCCTGGTCCGCAGCATCGCCATCGGCGCGGAGGCCATTCTCTCCCGTCACGGACCCGAGGATGCTTCCGCCCTCGCCGACATTCTGGAACGGATCAGGCAGGAGTCTGAATTCGACGCGGTTCGGCTCGTGATCCTGTCGCCGGATGGGCAGGTCATCTCCGGCACCGGCACCTCCGATCCTGAGGACCGGATCCACTCCCGCCTTGAGCCCGGGGTCCGGATCATCGACGAGGAAGAGGGCCCGGTGGCGGGCATTCTGGTCATCGAGCCATTGGCCGGAGACGGATCGAAAGACGGTTTCCTGGTCGTGGAGTTCGGGATGTCCACCGTGAAGCGGGGCACAGTCCGCGCACTCATGATCATCGTGATGCTGGTGACCGGCGGGGTACTGATCACCACGTTTTTCGTCGGCTATCTCATCCGGCGCTGGGTGAATCCCATCGAGAGACTCTCCCGCACCATGAGCGAGGTGCAGGACGGAAACCTCGATGTCGAGCTGGACGAGAGCAGAACCGACGAGATCGGGGATCTGGGCCGCCACTTCAACGAGATGCTGAAGAGTATCCGCGCGGCGCGGGGCCAGTCGCTGAACCTGGCCCGCAAGCAGGCAAATGTCGAGAAGTTCGCGGCCCTCGGCCGTCTGTCCGCCGGCGTCGCTCACGAGATCAACAACCCGGTGGGCGGCATCATCACCTGCATCGAAACCATGCGAAAGCTCGAGCAGGGTTCGGAGCGGTTCGAGGAGTACCTCGACCTGGTGCACTCCGGCCTCGAGCGCATCGGGAAGATCGTCATGCAGCTCCTCAGGTTCGCCCGCCAGCCGGAAGGAGAGCGGGCCGAACTGAACCTGAACGCCATCCTGAAAGAAGTCATGGTCCTCTCGCTCTTCCATAACCGGGACGAAGAGGTCGAGGTCGTGCTCAGGTTCGGAGAGATTCCGATCATCCGGGCCGCCCCGGACCTGCTGAACCAGATCTTCCTGAACCTGGTGCTGAACGCGCTGCAGGAGATGCCGAACGGCGGCACGCTCACCGTCTCCACCTGGGCGGAAGGGAATCACGTGGCCGCGTCCTTCGCGGACACCGGGCCGGGGATCGCGGATGAAAACCTGGAGCGGATCTTCGAGCCGTTCTTCACCACCAAGGACGTCGGGGTCGGCACGGGCCTCGGGCTCTCGGTGGCCCTTGGAATCATCGAGGCTCACGGGGGTACGATCTCCGTAACCAACCGCGAGCAGGGCGGCGCCTGCTTCACGGTGACTCTGCCCATCGACGCTTCGGAGCCCGTCAGGATGAAAGCCGCGGAGAGATAGGAATGAAGCGCAAGAAGACCATTCGGTTGCTCGTCATCGAAGACGAACCCATCCTCAGGAGGACCGTCACGGATCGGCTGACCGACGAGGGTTACGCGGTTCGGGCGGAGAAGGACGGAACCTCCGGGCTCAATGCCTGGCACGAGCAGCCGTTCGACCTGATCCTCCTCGACCTGGTCATGCCGGGTATCGGCGGCATGAAGGTGCTCGAGGAGATCAGGGCCGAGGACGCGGATGTTCCGATCATCATCATGAGCGCGCACGGCACCGTGGAGACCGCGGTAGAGGCCATGAAGCTCGGCTCGAGCGAGTTCATCACCAAACCCTTCAGTCTGGAGGAACTCAGCAATCGCATCCAGACGTTCGCCGACCTCCTCAGACTGAAACAGGAGAACCTGCACCTCAAATCTCAACTGGCGGAGCGGCCGATCATCGGCAACAGCCGCGCCATCCAGGACGTGATGGAGCAGATCGGGATCGTCGCCGGCAACCACGCCACCGTCCTCATCACGGGAGAGAGCGGCACCGGAAAGGAACTCGTCGCACAGGCGATCCACGCCCAGAGCCCCCACGCCGGGGGAACCTTCGTCAAGGTGAGTTGCCCGTCTCTGCCCGAGACCCTGCTCGAAGCGGAACTCTTCGGCCACGAGAAAGGCGCGTTTACCGGCGCCTATCAGCGAAAGGTCGGCCGGTTCGAACTCGCCGACGAGGGGACCATCTTCCTCGATGAAATCGGGGACATTTCACAACTCGTGCAGGTGAAGCTGCTGCGCGTTCTCCAGGAGCATTCCTTCGAACGTGTGGGCGGCACGGCGACCATCACCCCTCACACGCGCGTGGTCTGCGCCACCCGGTTCGACCTGAAGGAGATGGTGGACCAGGGCCGGTTCCGGGAAGACCTCTTCTACCGCCTGAACGTGGTCACCATTGAGGTGCCGCCCCTCGCGAAGCGCCCCGACGACATCCCGCTGCTCGTCGAGCACTTCATGACCCGCGCGAACTTCAACATGGGGAAGCAGGTCACCCAGGTGGCACCGTCCTGCATGAAGCTCCTGATGGCTTACCCCTGGCCCGGCAATATCCGCCAGTTGGAAAACACCATCGAACGCGCGGTGATGTTCAGTCAGACGAAGGTGATCACCATCGCCGATCTCTGTTCGGAACTCCACCACTACCGGGATGAGGTGAAGGACCTCTGTCCGGATGAGTTCGACATCCACTGCCAGGTCCGCCAGACGGAAAGGCAGTGCATCATCAAGGCCCTGCAGCGGACGGGTGGGAACCGGTCGAGGGCGGCGGACCTGCTGGGCATCTCCCGGAAGCGGCTTTGGGAGAAGATCAAGGAGCTTCATGTGTTGGTGGATTGAGGAGGCGGCCCGCACGGAAGGCGAACGGCCGGAGAACCGTCGCGGCACCGACGGATCGAAAGCAGGGGTAAGGGCTCGTGCAAGAATAAGTTCGCAGGACCGAGAGCGGTGATGCGCCCGCCCGGCAAGGCGCGAGGAGCGCGCAGCCCTACTGGTTTCGACCGACGAGCAACGCAGCTTGAGGGGATGCGGCAGCCCCCGAATCCCGAAGTTATTCCTGCGCGGGCCCCAGGGGGCCGCGAGACCGCTTCACTGCGGAGCCCCGGCCTTCTCCCGTCCGGTGTAGTGGGCGTGCACGAGCGCCACCGAGCGGTAGACCAGATGCGCGATCTTCGACCACGGCGCGTAGCCCAGCAGACAGAAGACGCAGACCAGGTGGATGAAGTAGACGCCGAAAGCCACCGTCTGGATGTCCAGCATGCGGAACGCTTCGACCATGACGCCGGTGACGCCCGTCAGGAGCAGCGAATACATGAAGAACCAGTCGTACCAGGTGCCCTTCGTCTGACGCTCGGGGCGGGTCAGGCGATACTTCACCAGGAGGATCGTGCCGATCACCAGGCCGAGAGCGCCGAGGTTCAGCATCAGCTTCAGCGGGTGGAAGAAGGGCAGCGGCAGGTCGAGCATCCCGAACATGAACCCGATGCCCACGATCGAACCGCCGATGAAGATCAGCGAGAAACCGTAGAACATCAACATGTGGCCGAGCGCCCGCGACTCGCCGGCTTCACACTGCCTGAACTTCGCGTGCGAGACAATGTCGCTTGCGGCCGCTGCTACCGCGCTGATGAAGTTCGCGCCCGCCGGGGCGGGATGCGCCTTCATCAGTGACTTCCAGTAGTTGAATGCACCGATCGCAAAGATCAGGCTGCCGACCATGGTCATGACGCCGAGCAGCGGTTCCAGAATGCCCGGCGGAAAGATCCCATCGAAGTAGCTGGTCTCGCCGTGCCTGTCCCCGAAGAGCAGGAAGATCAGCGTCCAGAGCACCACCGGCACCGCGATCAACACCGGCAGGTACTTCGGACTCTCGAGGAGCTTCTGCACGCCCCCCATCGGAGTGTACTCCCGGATCGCCTCTTTGCGGACGGCGGCGAGCACGTCACCCGGACGGGCGCCGCGCGGACACAGGATCGAGCAGTCGGTACAACCGAAGCAGAGCCAGATGTCCGGGTCGTTGATCAACTCCTCTTTCTGTCCCCACTGGGCCAGGATCATCTCCTTGCGGGGGAAAGGACGGTCCTTCGGGGAGAGTTCGCAAGCCACGGAGCAGTTCGCGCACTGCATGCACTGCTTCACCGTATCCCCGCCGGACTGAACGATGCGCCGAACGAAGTCGAGGTCGGATCGGATCACCTTCCGGTCTTCCGCCATGGTCGTCTCCTGAGCCTGCAATTCTCACCGGGGAGCGCAGGCTAAAAGCCCTTGAAGGGGTTCATGCCGATCTCTTCGATCTCCCCGGCGAACTCGTTGATGATCTCCGGAAGCCGGTCGAATTCGTCGATGGAGAGCTCTTCGATGCGCACGCGCTCCGTTTCGAGTGCAAGCTGCGTCAGCTTCTCCTTGATGTTGCTGCTGCGCGTGCCCATCAACTCGCTGCCCTTGATGTAGTGGCACTGATAGTCGTCGCCGGACTTGCAGCCGATGAGGAGGATGCCGTCGAAACCGGACGACAGCGCGTCGGCGATCCAGACGACGTTCACCGATCCGAGACAGCGCACCGGGATCACCCGGATCCACGGCGACATCCGCGTCTTGAGGGCTGCGGCCCGATCAAAGGCGGGATACGCGTCGTTTTCGCAGAAGAACGCGAGCAGCCGCGGCTTCTCATCGAACTCGTCGGGGATATCGATCGCCTTCAGCATCGAAGAGACGATGTCAATCGAGTAGTCCTTGAAACTGACGATCCGCTCCGGGCAGGCGCCGAGACAGATACCGCAACGGCGGCAGCGGGTGGGCATCAGTTCCGGCGTGCCCCTGGCGTCCTCGTTCAACGTTCCAAAGGGGCACTCCTCCGTGCACCGCTTGCACTGGGTGCAACGCTGCAGGAAGAAGTCCGGGAAGGACTGATCGCCCCACCGCGGGTGGACCGAGTAGCCCTCCTTCAACAGGTTCGTGGCCTGGATGGTCTTCAGCACCGCGCCCTGCGCGTCTTCCTCGGCGGTGAGGGTGTCGCTCGGAGCCCGCATGCAGCCGGCGGCGTAGATACCGGTGCGCCTCGTCTCGAACGGGAAGCAGATGAAATGGGAGTCCGGGAAGCCGTACTTCAGCGCCGGAAGGTCCGGTCCCTGGCGATAGTTCAGGTTCAGGATCTCGGTGCCTTCATGATGGCCGAACTCTTCGACGGTCTGGTTGGCCATCTCGACCTGCACCGGAGAATCGTTCTTCGCGATGATCGCCCTGGCTTCGCCTACTTTCCGGATGGCTTCGCCGTCGGCGGCGTCCGGGACCATGCCGGTGGCGAGCACCACCAGGTCCGCGGGCACTTCGATCTTCTCGCCGAGAAGAGTGTTCTCGGCCAGGACCTTGAGACCACCGTTCACCGTAACGCCGGTGACATCACCCTTGTTGAAGAAGACGCCCTCGTCCTCCTGAACGCGCTTATAGAACTCCTCCCACTGGGCGGGAGCGCGCATGTCCTTGTAGAGGATGATCGCCTTCGCGTCCGGGTCCATTTCCCGAACGTAGAGCGCCTGCTTGAGGGAAACCCGACAGCAGACCGCGGAGCAATACGGCAGGTGCTCCTGGTCACGAGAGCCGGCGCACTGGATGAAAACGACCTCTCGTGGCGGCTTGCCGTCGGAGGGCCTGAGGATGGCCTCGTTCTTCGCCATCTCCTCGAACTCAACGTTGGTGATGACGTCCGGGGAGAGGCCGTAGCCCAGGTGCTCGAGCTTCGTGGCATCATAGGGCTTCCAGCCGGTGGCCTGCACGACCGCGCCCACGCGGAATGCCACTTCGCCCGAGGGGGTTTCGAGCTTCACGTCGAACTGTCCGGGCTGGCCGTCGATCGAGGTGATCTTCGTTCCGGTGTGGACCGTGATCAGATCGGATGACCTCACCGTCTCGATGAGCCTGATGATCACCGGCTCCTCGAGTTCCCGGTACGGGGGCTTCGTCGGGAACTGCTTGTGGTTCTTGAGCAACCGGCCGCCGATCTCGTCGGCCTTCTCCACCAGGATGACCTCGCGACCCGCCGCCGCCGCTTCCGCCGCCGCGGTCAGGCCGGTGCAGCCGCCGCCCACCACCAGGATACCGTCGGCGATCTCCTCGTCGAACGGCTGGGGTACGTCGTACTTCTGCGCCTGGACCATGCCCATGCGCATGTAGTCGTTGGCCAGCATCTGCGTGTCTTCCTCGCCGGCGGGCTGGCACCAGGCCACGCCTTCGCGGAGGCTGACCCGGGACACGAACCGGTCGGGAATGGTGAAGACGTCGCATTTCTCGCGGTGGCTGCACGCGCAGAGGACGGCCTTGCCGCCGCCGGCGAGTGCCGCCGCGAGAAGAGCCACACCCTCTTCGCCGCAAAGGGCGGGGTGGATCCTCGGCTTTACCTGGTACTCCGATTGGACCAGCTCACCGAGCGCATCAACGTCGATGGCGTCGCCGATGCCGCAACCCGAGCAGATGAAAACGTGGATGTCGTCGCTCATGGGATCAACCTCGCCTCGCAATCTGGTGGGCCTTGAGGACGGCACCGGTGGCGTCCTTCACGCAAGCGGAGACTTCCGCGGGGCGCTTGGCGCACCCGGTCGCGAAAACTCCGGGAGCTGCGGAAGAAGAGTTGCCGACCATGAAGCCCTGCTCGTCGGTCAGCCACCCAGATGGGAACCCCGCGTCCTTCGCCTCGGGGTCGAGGCCCACCGCCAGCACCGCCAGGTCGGCGGTGAACTCGACTTTCTGACCGGAGAGCGTGTCCTCGGCGTGGAGGATCACCGCGCCATCGGCCCCCTCGGTGATCTTCGCCACGCGCCCCTTCACGAACGTCGCGCGCTCGTTGTTCTCGAGTTCCTGGAGGAAGTCCTCCAGCCGGCCCGGGGCGCGGCGATCGATGTAGAAATGCCGGACCGTCGCATCCTCGCTGGCCTGCAGCACGTAGTTCGCCTGTTTGAAGCTCGCCAGACAACAGACCGCGGAGCAGTGCGCGAGGTGCAATTCGTCCCGGGAACCGGCGCAGTGCACAAAGGCCACCACCTTCGGCGCCTGGTGGTCGCTCGGGCGCAGGATCTTGCCCCCGGTGGGACCATCGACCGCCGCCAGGCGCTCCATCTCCACGTTCGTAATGACGTTCTTGAACTTCCCGTAGCCCAGTTCTTCGAGCTTGTTCGCGTCGTAGGGCTTCCACCCGGTGGCGACGATCAGGGAGGAGACGGTGATGGTCTCCGTTTCGACCTTCCCGCCGAAGTCGATCGCGTCGACCTTGCAGACGTCACGGCACTTTCCGCAGGAGTCACGGTCACAGTGATCGAAGTCGATCGCGTGGCGGGCCGGGAACGCCGCGCCGTAGGGCAGGTAGATGGCCTTCGTCTCATCCATACCGTAGTTGAAGTCGTTCGGCCGCTCCTTCGGGCACG
This sequence comes from Planctomycetota bacterium, assembly GCA_024274785.1. Lineage (GTDB taxonomy): Bacteria > Planctomycetota > JAJSAM01 > JAJSAM01 > JAJSAM01 > JAJSAM01. The sequence continues at coordinate 47,442 of JAJSAM010000036.1, forward strand.
CCTCGACACACTCGCCGCAGTTGGTGCAGTTGGCGTTCACTCCGCGGGGTGTCTTCTCGAGCTCGACCTCGAACTTGCCGGGACCGCCCGCAACACCCACCACCTCGGTCTGGGTGAGGAGATGGACCCTGGGGGTGGTCCGAAGTCTCTTGAGATGGATCTCCACGCCACAGGTCGGCGGGCAGAGCTTCGGGAAGTACTTGTTCAGTTGCACGACTCGCCCGCCGAGATAGGCGTTTCGCTCCACGAGGTACACCTCGTGGCCCGCCTCCGACGCCTCGACCGCGGCGGAAAGACCGGAGATCCCTCCGCCGATGACGAGAATGGGCGCGCCGACGTTGTCCGTCGTCGTAGCTGTCACTGTGCAGGCTCCTGGACCGCGTCGTTGTTGATGGCCTCAGCCTTGATGGTCTCTGCCTTCAACTCCATGGTCGGCTTCCCGAACAGGCTGAACCGGAGGAACCGGAAGCCGAACTCCATGAGTGCTTCGTCGTCAGACTGGAGCCGCTCCTGCTCATCCCCGGACACCTCGAATCGTTCGAGAAAAGTGCTCGAGAAGATGAAGCGGCGGAAGGTGTCGAGCTCGTAGGTCCCCATGTAGAACATCTGCATCTGCTGGGGAGTGAGCTCCTTTTCGGTCGTGAGGTAGTCGTCGACCGCGAGTTGACGGTACTTCTCGCCCCACTCGTCGTACTCCTCGATGCCCTGCCCCGAGATCCACTCCCCCACCTTCCGGCTGGTGGATTCGGCGAAGCCCCGGCAACCATCCTCTTCCATCAGGAACCAGAACTCCTCCTCACGACCTTCCGCTTCCCCGGCCTTGGCGTAACCGAGGGGATACATGCGGCAGGCCCAGGGACGATCTTCGTAGACCTGGCAACCGCCCTTCTCGAGATCCAGGAACGGGCAGGATTTCTGCTCGTTGTCCCCCATGCGGATCAAGGGAGCCGGCAGCCTCTGCTCCTTCGCGAACGGCAGGACCGTCAGTTGATCGAGGAACTCCTCGGAAGTGAGGCCCAGGCGATTCTTCAGGCGGAGGACGTCATAGGGGGTGAGGACGATGTTCACATCGCCACAGCAGTCTCCGAAACAGGAGACGCCGGGATGGCAGCCAAATGCGAAGCTATCCTCCCGTGTGAGCCGAGGGGCCTCGTCGAGGACCTTCTTTTCGAACTCGGACCTCGCCTTGACGGCTTCTTCGTCGGACATCGGATCAGACCTCCTGGCCGGATCGAGGCCGGCCGGTGAGCCGGGGGACAGGAGGGATTCCGCCCATCGAGTGGACATCGGCAGGGCACGACGGAGTCCGCGAACGGCGGCCCTGTCATGCGACCACCCGACAAGTCGGGCCGTGTCCCCCCCACCGTGCTCCCGCAAAGGACCCTGGTGGAAAGCGACCCTCCGGCGAAACGCCGGAGGGTCGATGATGATCGGCTACTCGAAGATGCGGTGGATCGGCTTCTTCGACATCTCCCACTCACCCGTTCCCGGGTTCCAGCGAGAGTTCACGAATACCTTCCACTCTTCCTCGTTCATCGTGGGGCAGTCCGAACGGAAGTAGTATCCGGGCCAGCGCGTCTCCTCGCGGTAGAGCATGGTCCGGACGTGTACCTCGGCCTGCCAGGTACGGTGCACGTTCTCCCAGCAGCGCAGGAGTTCGTGCAGGTCTTCCGCTCCGAGGTGCTCGAGGTCTTCCCTGAGCATCGCCAGAAGCTCAAGGGCCTTCTCGAGGTTCTCTTTGCTGGTGGTGAAGTTGGTCGAAACGCCACCCGCGTACTCGTCCATGATCTTCTGCAGACGGAACATGGCCATCTTCGGACGCAGGTAGTTCGGGTTGATGTCGGGGTCGGTGGAGGCGTTCTTGTGCTGCTCGAAGAGGTCGAGCGGAGCAAGAATCTTCTCTTCCATGGCCTTGACGGCGGCCATGTCGACCTGCGGCTCCTCGGGGTGCTCGATGACGTACTTGAGAGCAGCCTGCGCCGCGATCCGGCCCTCGGTGAAGGAACCGGAGGAGAACTTGTGACTCGAAGCGCCGGATGCGTCGCCGACGCAGAAGATACCGGGCACGGTCGCCATGTTGGCGTAGCCCCAGAAGTAGTCGTTCTTCGACGCGTCGTTCTGGAGGTCGGCCGGACCGGAGACCCAGGCGCCGGAAGCACCGGAGTGCGAGCCGATGAAGTAGGGCTCACAGGCGGCGATCTCGGAGGGCTTCTCTTCGGGGGCCGTGTTGGTGGACGCCCACAGGAGAGCCTGCGAGATGGTCATGTCGAGGAAGTCTTCCCAGGCCTCTGCCTCGAGTTCCTTGAGCTTCTTCTTCCGCTCCTTCGGATCCTCGGTGGCCTCGGAGATGTTCTTGATGGCTTCGGCCGTCTGCATGTAGATCGGGCCCTTGCCGTCCATCACATCGAGCATCATGAGCCAGTTACGCAGGTTGGCCGGAACCGGCTTGACCTTGCCGTACTCGCCCCACTTCTGCAGCTCTTCGGCGTTGGTCTGCATGTAGTTCTCGCCGAGAGCGTTGGTCGCACGCGACTTGAACAACAGGAACCAGGCGCCGACCGGGCCGTAGGCGTCCTTGAAGCGGACCGGAATGAACCGGACCTCCTGGCAGGTCATCTCACAGCCGGCACGCAGTGAGAAGTAGGTGCTGGCGCCGGAGTTGAATGGCGGGTACCAGGAGCGGCCGAGGCCTTCACCGACGGAGCGGGGCTTGAACACGTGCACCGCGCCGCCCATCGCAACCATGACCGCCTTCGCCCTGAAGACGTAGAACTTGTTTTCACGGATCGAGAAGCCCACGGCGCCGGCGATCTTGTCGCCGTCCATGATCGGCTCGGTGATGAAAACACGCTCGTAGATGTTGTCGATCCCGAGGGCGTTCTTGGCGGTCTCGGCGACGAGTACCTTGTAGGACTCACCGTTGATCATGAGCTGCCAACGACCCTCGTGAACGTATCCACCTTCCCCGTCCTGCCAGATGGGAAGGCCCCACTTCTCGAACAGGTGGACGGTCCCGTCGACGTGGCGCGCAATGCTGGCGACCAGGTCCTCGCGGGTGATGCCCATGAGGTCGTTGCGGACGTACGCAACGTAGTCCTGCATGGTGTTCTGGCCGTCCTTCAGGCCGACGTACTGGTTGATGGCGGAGAGGCCCATCGCCACCGCGCCGGACCGGTCCATTGCAGCCTTGTCGACCACGGTGACTTTCAGGCCGTGCTTCCTGGCCCAGTGGGCGGCCTCGACGGCTGCGCCACAGGCGGCCATGCCGCCACCGCAGATCAGGAGGTCGGTCTGGACCTCAACGGTTTCAAAATTCGGCATCGCTGGCTCCTTCTAGCCCCCGAGGGTGAACAGGTCCGTGCCAATGCAATCGGGCTCGTTGAACAGGATTTCATCGTTGATGTCGCCATCGAACGTGTACCCCGCCGCCGGGTCCGCCTGCCCTTCCGGAGTCGTCCGGATCGGGAACTTGAAACGCTTCAGCATGCCATTGCGGAACTTCACGGTCCACATGATCGAGTCGGTGCTCCGCATCGGAGAGACCGTCGCGCCCATGGGGCAGAAGTCTGCGTAACCGCGAACCTCGATCGCCTGAGTCGGGCAGATCTTTACACAGGAGTAGCACTCCCAACACATGTCCGGTTCGAGGTTGAACGCCTTCATCGTCTCTTTGTCGAGAGTCATCAGGTCGTTCGGGCAGATGTACTGGCAGGCCGTCTTGTCGAGGGCCTTGCAGCCATCGCACTTCTCAGGATTAACGAAGCTCGGCATCCCTCACACTGCTCCTTCTGCGCTCTCCCGGGGGGCGCAATCCCCATCTTTGCGGTTTCTGGTTATCGCCATACGCCGCGGCGCTTCGGACTAACCTTCGCCCGTGGCGCCGCGGTGCAGCTTGATCTCCACTTTCTCTTCGAGGTTGCGGTAGTACTCCCGCAGGATCGAAAGGACCTCGGGCTTGCTGAACTCCTTCGGGATCTCCCCACCCTCGGAGAGGGTCTTTCTGAGCATCGTGCCGGAGAGCAGCAGGCGGTCTTCCTTGCCGTGCGGGCAGGTCTTCATGGAGGCCATGGACTCGCACTTGTAGCAGTAGAAGGTCCAGTCCATCTTGAGCGGCTGGAGCTTCAGGGCGCCGTCCGGGATCTTGTTGAAGATCTCGTGGGCGTCGAATGGACCGTAGTAGTCACCGACACCGGCATGGTCGCGACCCACGATCAGGTGGCTGCAGCCGAAGTTCTGGCGAAACACCGCGTGCAGCAGGGCCTCGCGCGGACCGGCGTAGCGCATCTCCATCGGGTAACCGCCCTGCACGACGCGCTCCTCGCGGAAGTAGTTCTTCACGAGAGCGTCGATGCAGTTGACGCGGACCTCGGCCGGAATGTCGCCCGGCTTCAGCGCTCCCACCAGTTGGTGGATGTAGACGCCGTCACAGACTTCGACCGCCACCCAGGCCAGGTAGGCGTGCGATGCATGCATCGGATTCCTGAGCTGAAGAGCGGCAACCGTCGACCAGCCACGCTCCTCGAATATGGCGCGGGCCTCTTCGGGGCGCTGGTAGATCCCGAACTTCTCGGGGTAGTCGCTTTCGGAGATGACCTTGACCGGACCGCCGAGATTCACATCGCCCTGCTCCATGACTTTCTGGACGCCGGGGTGCTCGGGGTCGGTGGTTGTGAAGACGTGCTCGCACTCGAAGTTCTTGTCGATCGAGTACTTGTCCTCGACCTTCATCGTCCCCATGATCTCGTCGGTTTCACCATCGACGAGAGCGACCTCGGTCCCGACCGCGATCGAGTCCGCGGTGGCCTGGTCGGTGGAGAGGGTGATCGGGATCGGCCAGAAGACGCCGTTCGTCAGCACCATCGGCTCACAGGCGCCCTTCCAGTCCGCCTCACCCATGAATCCGGTGAGCGGCGTGAAGGCGCCGATACCGAGCATGATGAGGTCCGAGGTCTCCCTCGTCGTCATCCTGACCTTCTGCATCGTTCTGGCGCGCTCGAGCTCCGCCGCCCGCTCCCCTTCCGGGAGCAAAAGGGGCATCAGCCTGTCCGAGCCATGGGGTGGAACCAGCTTTGCCATCTCTACCTTCCTTGATCAACGTTCGGTGGTTGCATTCACAATCGGGTCCGGGCCGGACCCGGTATCGGTATCGGTTGTCCGCGCAGGCATACCCTCCGGCGCTGCGCTGTGGGTATCGGCAAACGGTGCGCCAAAGGAGAACCACAATCCGCGGAAGTCGTAACATATTGCAACAAATGGACTTGTGAATTTTACCGTCAGGCAGGCATAACGCCCAAGCCTCCCGTCCCCATCCATCGGTCCGGGCCCGGGACCACCGGGCGACGAGAGCGAGAACATCCATAACCACCTACCCACACATGCCTTGAGAACATGTCCACTCACCCCCCTCCGTCCCCTTGTTACGGATATGTGACAACGACGCAGAGGGCCCGTCTGGAAAGAACTGCTGCATTCGAGGGCCGCCGCATCCCGCTACGCTTTGTTGTTCGTCGGTTGAAACCAGCAAGGTTGCGCCCTCCTCGCGCCTTGCTTTCTCGGGCGCAGCGGCGCTCTCGGTGCAACGATCGCACTTGTTTCCAGACGAGCCCAAAGTTCTGGTGCTGAGGGAGCTGCTCTGTTTGGGTGGCCGCACGGGCCGATTCGGGGGCTGCGGGTGTTACACACACGCTACGGTTCGCCCCCGGATGAGGGGGCGCTCAATCGAACGAACGTACGGTTCCCCAAGCTGTCAGAGCGACCCTCCAGGGGCCTGCGCTCACTGGCAGGCCGTCGGGATAACGCGTTCCCCGCAGGCAGTCCCGTCCTCCCGACGGGCTGCTAGCTCACCATGAACACATCCGACGGCCCGTGCCGCCCCGCCAGTTCCACCTTCACTCCCGCGGCGCACAGGCCCTCGGCCGCGGAGAGCGCAGCGTCCGGTGTATTGTTCTCCCCCGAGAGGTGGGAGAGAATGAGCAGCTTCAATCGATCTCCTGCGGCCCGCAGAGCCAGTTCGGAGCACTCCTCGTTGCTCAGGTGCCCGCAGGGGCCGGCGATGCGATCCTTCAGGTGCTCCGGATAGAGGCCGTGCAGGAGCATCTCCAGATCGTAATTCGCCTCCAGGTAGGCCGCGTCCAGCCCCGGCAGGGTGTCTTCCAGTTCGGCGAAGCAGTGGCCGAGGTCCGTGAGGATGCCCAGGCGGAGGTCACCGTGCTCCACGACGTAAGCGACTCCTTCGCGGCCATCGTGGGGTGTGGGGATCGAGTGCACCATGGTCCCCCCGAAGACGATCGTCTCGCCGGCCGCGATCGTCGTCAGCCTGGTTACCTTCCCGGCGCGTTGTCGCGCCGCCTCCCAGGTGCCGCGGGTGGCGAACAGGGGCAGGCCGTAACGGCGGTGAAGAACACCGGCCCCGCCCACGTGGTCCGAATGGTTGTGGGAGATGAGGAGGGCGTCGACATCGGCAAGATCGACCCCCCCCAGAGCGGCCCGCTCCTCGAGCTTCCTCCCGGACAGCCCGGCATCGAACAGGAGACGGGCATCGCTCGTCTCGACGTAGATCGAGTTCCCGTTGGATCCGGAAGCCAGGGCGACAGTGCGGATCAAGGTCTCACTGCATTCCGGTGACGGCGTCGATCACATCCTCGGAGACGAAGAGGGCGGCGTCGCACTGCACCGCCAGGGCGATGGCGTCGCTCGGCCGACAGTCCAGTTCGACGCTTGAATCGTCTTTCTCCAGATTCAGGCGGGCGTAGAACGTATTCTCATGGAGGCGGCTGATAACGACGGAGAGCACCCGGCTGCCGAGGGCCTCGATGGTGCGGCCGAGGAGATCATGGGTCATGGGGCGGGGCGTGTCGACCCCACGGACGCGGCGGTCGATCGCGGCGGCCTCGAAGTAACCGATCACGATAGGAAAGGCCCGGTCCCCGTTCTTCTCCTTGAGGAAGATATACTGCTGATCGCTCGTCTCGCGGATGACGATCCTGACCAGTTCGACCGGCACCAGGTTCTCGCTCATGCCCCTGATCCTATACGATACGCTCTGAACGGGAGGTCTTTCTTGAAAGAGGTCACCACAGTTCCAGCAGTGCCGAGACGGCCAGAGGAGGCACACAAGGGCACGTTCGGCCACCTCCTCGTGCTCGGCGGTTCGAGGCGGATGACCGGCGCCGCACTACTGGCCGTGAAGGCGGGGCTCCGCAGCGGCACGGGGCTCGTCACTCTCGGTATACCCGCAGGCGTACACAAGCTGATCGCGCCGGCGATGCTCTCGGCCATGTCGCTCCCGCTCCCACCGGACGACAGCGACCGCTTCACGCCGGAGGCAGTCCGGCCGGCACTCGAATTCGCCGCCGGCGTGACCGCCATCGCCCTCGGTCCGGGAGTATCGACGGAGGCCCCGGTGGCGCAATTCGTCACCGCTTTCGCAAAGAGAGCACCCGTGGCCATGGTGATCGACGCGGATGGACTGAACTGCCTGGCCGCAGACCCCGCCGGTCCGGATGCCGGCCCCGGCACCCGCATTCTCACGCCCCATCCCGGCGAAGCGGCCCGGTTGCTCCGCTGCCCGGTCTCCGAGGTCCAGAAGGACCGGCGCGTATCCGCCGCTCTGCTCGCGAACCGCCACCATGCTGTTGTCGCCCTGAAGGGCCACGGCACGATCGTCACGGATGGAGAGTCCTTCTATCGAAATGACACCGGCAACCCGGGCATGGCCACCGGTGGCACCGGAGATGTGCTCACCGGACTGATCGGCGGGCTCCTCGCCACGGGGATGCCCGCGTTCGACGCGGCGGTCCTCGGCGTACACCTGCACGGGTTGGCCGGAGACCTCGCCGCGGCAACGTTGTCGGAACCCGCGCTCACCGCCGGGGACCTGCTCGACCACCTCGGCCCCGCTTTTCTCGCGATGATCCGGCGTTCCTCACCGTGATTCAGCGTTCCTCACCGTGATCCGGCAACCTGCCCGTATCATGGACAGGATGAGTCGGTTCCAGGTCATGGTCCTTCTGCTCCTTGTCGCGTCCCCCACCGCCGGCGCGGGAGACCTGCCCGTCTATGAACTGCCGAAATCACTGTCCGGGGTCGTGTGCGACCGGGCGGAACTCGTCGGCGGGCTCGTGGCCGATGTGGTGCAGGAGCGCCCCGGCGCCAGCGAAGAGGCCTGGCGAGTCCTCGGGGCGCTGGGCCGTCCCGCCGTACCTTTGGTGATCCGGGCCCTGCCCGAGGCGGCCTGGCTCGGCCGTTCGCACCTGGTTGCCGCTCTGGCGGAATCCGGGGTCGCAGAGGTGGAGCCGGTGCTCCTCGCGGCCGGCGACGACCCATCCTGGGCCGTGCGGGAAGCGGCGGCCCGCGGCCTGGCGAAGGGCATTTCGCCGCGCGCCGCAGAGGTCCTCGCCCTGCTTTCCCGCGACGCTTCCTGGCGAGTGCGGGCCACGGCCTGCCGGTCCCTCCGGATGCTCGTGACCCGCGGCGCCGTTTCCCGGGATCAGGCGATTCCCGTCCTGCTCGAGCGGGTTCGGGACGGAGATCGCGACGTCCGCCTGACGGCGCTCCGGGAGTTGGGTCACCTCAAGGCCGACGAAGCGCGAACGGCCTTCCTCGCCGGCATGAAGGAGGACGACGAAGAAGTTCACGACCTCTGTTTCCAGGCCCTGACCGGCCTCGATGATGCACGCGAAGACCTGATTCTCGCGATGCAGGAAGCGCTCGAGGATTCGGATGAAATGGTGTTCCTCGAAGCGGCCGAGAAAGTTGTGGAGTTGACGGGCGCCGAGATCCTCGAGTCACCGGCCCACCTGAGCCGACTCCTGAACCTGCTTCGCTCCCAGACGCTGCGGACTTCGAAGGTGTTCCGGGAGATCGGACGGCCGGCAGTCCCGATCCTGCTCGAGGACCTGCGCAGTTCCTACTCCGTGGGACGCAGGTTCGCGGCCGGAGACTACGGCCCACGGGTGCTCGACCTGGTGCAGGAGATCCTCGCCGAAAAGGCCGCCCCCATCCTCGAGGAGATCCTGCTCGGTTGGGAAGAGGCGGATTCGATCCGCCGCCACGCCGTGGATCTGGGGGCTCGCTACCACGCGAAAACCATGGTCGCGACCTTCAAGAAGGCCTACCGCAGTGGACAGTTCTCGGACATCCGCTCCGCACTGCTGAGGGGCATCGCCGCGGCGAATGACCCGGACCTTCAGAGTGTCGTAAACGACGCCCTCACCTCCGGCGATTCCATGCTGAAACGCACGGCCCGGAAGATCGTCGAAGACCATCCGGCGCTCGAGGTCGGCGACGCTCTCGTGAAGGCGGCGGAAGACGAGCAGGAGAGTCCGGAACTGGCCGCGGGCCTGGTCCGCCTGCTGATCACCCGGGAACACCCCGAGGCACTGCGGGTGGCCAGGGCCTTGCTCGCCCACGGAAACCCGCGGTTCCGCCGGACCGGGGCCGGACCGATCCGATTCCTCACCGACACAACCCAGGCACTCACCCTGCTCTCCCTCGCGTATCGCCGGGAAGACGGGCGGAACCGGGAAGAGACCTCGATGGACCAGGTCGGGGAGGAACCGCCAGAGGAGGATCTGGAGCGCTTTGCAAACCTTCGCCGGCAGGTCGTGAAGGCGATCCTCGCGAGTGCGCAACTCGTCGGTGGCAAGGAGGCCCTCCCCCTCATCTCCGAGGCGGCCCGGGACCGGGATCCGGTCATTCGCGAAGCCGCAATGTTCCGGGTGGCCGCCATCGACTCACCCGATTCGCTGGCCCTGGCGATGCGACTGGTCGAGCACGATACCGACGACACCGTCATCGCGGCGGCACTGCGCGTCGTCGTCGGATACGAGGACGACGCGGCGCAGGCCCTGCTGACCCGCCTGCTTCTCGGAAGCGATGAACGGCAGCGCCTCGATGTCCTTCGCGCGCTCCGACGATCGGAATCGGCGCACATTCCCACCCTGGTGATCGAGTCCCTGCAAGCGGACGGTTGGGAACAGGGGGCCCGCCTGATGGCCGTCGAAGCCCTCGGCAATCGAGGCGACCCGGAGCATGTACCGATCCTCTCGAAGCTCGTTCACGACGACGCGAGCCTCCTGGTCCGGGCCGCGGCGGTCGAAGCCCTCGGAGCCACCGGGGACCGGGCCGCGGTTCCGGTGCTGCTCGATCTTCTGCCGGACTCCGGCGAACTCTTCGAGGGCGATCTCGCGGAAATCCGCTCGATCGCCGTGGAGGTTCTGGGGGAACTCGGCTCGCCGGATGCCGTGCCCCGGCTGCTGTCCCTGCTCGACGACGAGTGGGCACGAACGGTCGACTCCCCTGAGGAGGATTCCCGGCACTTACACGCCACGGACCTGCTGCTCACCGCGATCGGCCGCACCGGGGATGAGCGGGCGGTCTACCCGCTCCTGACACTCCTCTTCTCCCCCGCCCTGCACCGGTCCTTCGCCCTGCTCGATCAGAGTCCGCCTCAGGATCGACGCAGCCTGATCGGCAGCCTGGTCCGCGCTCTGGTCCACTTTCCGGACGACCAACTCGTCGCAGTGGGCGGGGCTGTGATCGAGGACCGGAAGCGAAGCGGCGACGCCTTCCGGATCGACGAAGGCTACCTCTCCTACATCGCCAGTCTCTTCGCCGATCCCCGGAGCGAAGAGATCCGGCTCCCGCGTCCCCGGCGAGGACTGGCCGCGCTCCTGTTCGCCCTGACCCTCGACACCATCCCCCGCGAAAGCGCCGCCGACCTCGCCGCGATCACCCACCTGTCAGCCGGGGCCGCCGCCCGCCACGATTTCAAGAACGCGTCGGCACTCGCCGCGCGCCGGGTCGCGCTCGCCGAGTTGCTCGATCCCACGACCTTCCGCGAGGAGGAGGATGTTCTTCGCGCGGATCTCGACTTCCTCACGGGGATGGCGCTCATGCGGGCCGGACGGGAAGAGGAGGGTCTCCTCCGCTACCAGGCCGGAAGGGCACGTGACCCCGAGGAACCCCGGATCCTCAACCTCTTCGCCTGGTACCTGGCCGATACCGGCCGGCAACTCGATCTCGCACTCGAAGCGGCCATGGCCGCCGGGCGGCGAGCACCGTCGGACCCCTTCGTGATCGACACCATCGGCTGGACGCTGCACCGCCGAAGTGAGTACCGGGGTGCGGTCCGTCGCCTGAACCTGGCGGCCGCCCTGGATATGGATGATTCGGAGCGCACTCCGGGCCGGCAACCGGACCCCGTGATCCTCTACCACCTGGCCGCCGCCTGGTCGCGTGCCGGCTTTCCGGGCAACAGCGCGACGGTCCTGGCCCGCGCCGTCATGATGGACGATACACTCGCCTCCGCCGCCCGCGGGGATGCCGATTTCGCACCCCTTCGAAAGACCGCTTTGTTAGAGAAGGCGGTGAGAGAAGGACTTCGGGCCATCCCGCGGTAAGGGCTCGCGCAAGAATAAGTTCGCAGGACCGAGAGCGCTGATGCGCCCGCCCGGCAAGGCGCGAGGAGCGCGCAACCTTACTGGTTTCAACCGACGAGCAACGCAGCTCAAGGGGATGCGGCAGCCCTCGAATCCCGAAGGTATTCTTGCGCGGGCCCGAAGAGGTGCGGGCCGATGAAGGTGGCGGCGCCCCGATTGTCCTCTTCCCCTGAACTCGCCGGTGGACACTTGCGCCCCCGGGATCCCCTGAAACCCTTCTGAAACAGGGCTTCCACAGGATGGCACGCTCTTCGCAAAACCTCCCCGCGTATCAGTCGAACAGACCGGGAGAACAGAAATGAGAACCGCAGCCATCATCCTCGGGATCATCACCGCTACCCTCCTCCTGCCGCAGATCGCCTTCGCCCGCGGCGGCGGGCAGAGGGCGAAGGCCGACCGGCGGAAATCGAAGGTCGAGGTCGTCAGGAAGCCGGTCATCCTCGAGAGGAGCCGCCGGGCACCGGTCGCCGTCAGGCCGGTCATCGTGGCGCCGGTCACGGCCCGGCCGGTCGTCGTCATCCGGGCTGAGAAGCCGTGGCCTCACGAGGTGCGTCGGGAGTCCCGGACCTCGAGACGAGGCCGTCGCCACTCGATGCGACAACGCCCTCGCCACGAGGTCGGACGCCGCGGACACCGGCACCACGAAGACTGCGGATACATCCCCGGGCGCTACGAGAGGCGCGCCTACGAGATCGTCGTGCCGGGATACTTCAGGAACGAGGTGGTTGCCCCGATCTACATCGAGCGCCGGGGACCGCGCGGTTTCCGCGTGAAGATCATGGTCCGCCCCGCGGGCCTGAGAAGAGTCTGGGAGCCGCCGTCCACGATCACTCGCTATGAGCAGGTCTGGGTCTAAGGCCACTACCTCTGCGGCCGCTGACCGCAACCGAACCGAAACTCGCGGGGGCGCCCAGCATGGTGCCCCCGCGCTGATTCGGCCAGAGGGACGACATCTGCGGCATCGCCGAGCCTGGCCTCGCAGCAGCAGCCGATCTCAGGCTCGCAAGTGTCGCCCGCGTGGGAAACACTCCCGCACCTTCCCCGCACCCGTGGCCGTTGCAGGCTCGCAGATATCGCGGAACGAGCCGTTTCTCAGTACGATCCGTGGCGTGTTTATCGAGCAACAGCGGTTCTGGCTGGAACTCCTCAATGCCCGGCGGGGCTTCAAGGATGTCGACTCGCTGATGGCCATCGTGCCGTCCTCCCATCGCGATTTTCCCCACCCTCCCGGCTGGCCCGCCCGGAAGGCCTTCATCTACCTTCTGAACAATGCGGACATGCTCCGCGCAAACCTCACCGCTCTCGAGGCGGGGAAGCCCCTGGACCTGACGATGTTGAACAACATCCTCTCCGAGGGGCGGCTTCGGCTCGTCAATTGGGGTGGGATCGCCGGTATCGGCCGGGAGCGGAACACACGGCAGGCGGAGGATGACCGGATTGAAACGCTCGTGGCGGATTCCGTCACGGCGGGACTGAATCGGGGAACCGCCTATGTCCGGAACCTCGTCGAGCGATCGGTCTTCTACTTCGCGCAATATGTGGACTATCGCTATTCCGACCCGGTGTACCCGGACTCCTCGCCGGGTCGATTCCAGGTGATGCAATGCCTCTTTGAGGACTGCGGAGGACTTTTCATACGGTCCCCGGAGACTCTGCTCTACTGCTCCGACGACTGCGCCCGAAAGGACGCCGGAGGCGTCTCATGAAAGACGAATACGAGAACCCCCTCACCACCCGCTATGCCGGCAGGGAGATGCGGAGGATCTTCTCCCCCGACCACCGCTACCGGCGATGGCGTGACATGTGGATCGCCCTCGCGCGGGCGGAGAAGAAACTGGGCCTTCCGATCACCGACGCGCAGATCGACTGCCTGGTCGCGCACCGCGACGACATCGACTACGACGTGGTTGCGAAGAAGGAACAGGAGATCCGCCACGACGTCATGGCGCACCTGCACGGATATGCCGAGTTCTGCCCCGAGGCGCGCCCGATCCTGCACCTGGGGGCCACGTCCTGCTTCGTCACGGACAATGCCGACCTGATCCTGCTCAGGGAAGCCCTCGCGGTCATCCTCAGGCTGACCGTAAACACCGTGGCCGCGCTCGCCGACCTGGCCCGGAAGCACCGTTCGGTGGCCGCGCTGGGGTTCACCCACTTCAAGCCGGCCCAACCCACCACGGTCGGCAAGCGGGCCTGTCTCTGGATCCAGGACCTGCTCCTCGACCTCGAACGCCTGTCCTTCGAAATCGAGCATCTCCGCTTCCGCGGGGTGAAGGGCACGACCGGAACCCAGGCCTCCTTTCTGGACCTGTTCGACGGCGACCACGGCAAGGTGGACGAACTCGACCGCCTGGTGGCCGAGGAGTTCGGCTTCGACCGCGTCTTCACGGTGACCGGTCAGACCTACCCGCGAAAGCTCGACTACGAGCTGCTCGCCGTACTCTCCGGGATCGCCCAATCCGCCCACCGCTTCGCCAACGACATCCGGCTCCTGATGCACAAGGGTGAAGTGGAAGAGCCGTTCGAACAATCCCAGGTTGGCTCGTCGGCCATGCCATACAAGCGCAACCCGATGCGATCCGAACGCATCACGGCGCTCTCGAGATACCTCATCTCGCTCCCCTTGAACGCAGCGCAGACGGCCGCGGAACAGTGGCTCGAACGCACCCTCGACGACTCCGCGAACCGCCGGATCGTGCTCCCCCAGGCGTTCCTCGCCGCCGACGCCATCCTGCAACTCTGCATGAACGTGGGCGGAGGCCTGGTGGTCAACGAAGCGGTGATCGCGAAGGACCTCGAAAAGGAACTCCCCTTCATGGCCACCGAGCGAATCCTCATGGCGGCGGTGAAGCAGGGGGGCGATCGCCAGGAGTTCCATGAGCGCATCCGAGTCCACGCCGTCGCGGCCCACCAGGCGATCCTCGCCGGCGCGGACCAAAACGACCTGCTCGAACGCCTGTCGGCCGACCCGGCCTTCGCGGCGGTCAGCGGGGAGTTCACAGGAATGCTCGACCCCGCAACCTACACCGGTCGCGCTCCGGAGCAGGTCGATCGCTTCCTGGCCGAGGAAGTAGCGCCGATCCTCGATCGGTTCGGGGATCTTCTCGGTGCCGAGGCGGTGATTACCGTCTGAGGAATCTGCATGAGCGCCCGCTCCGGAACAGGTACGCTTTGCCCGGAGGTATCTCCTTGCCCCTCAACGATCTGGAAAGACTCGGACGACTTCTCGGCAGCAGTCCCGCCATCCGTTCGGTCTACGATCGAATTCGCAAGGCGGCAGCCACCGATGTCACCGTCCTGATCACTGGTGAGAGCGGCACCGGAAAGGAACTCGCCGCCCGGGCCATCCGCGACCTTTCCAAGCGTGCCGAGGGGCCTTTTGTGCCGGTCAACACCGGCGCGATCCCGCCGGACCTGACGGCTTCGGAGCTTTTCGGCCACGAACCGGGCGCCTTCACCGGCGCCAACCACCGGCGGAAGGGCAAGTTCGAAGCCGCCCACCGGGGCACGCTCTTTCTCGACGAGATCGGCGCCACCGATCAGGCGACCCAGATCGCCCTGCTCCGCGCACTCGAGGATCGCAGCGTCACCCGCCTGGGTGGCCACGAAGCCATCCCGGTCGATGTACGCTTCATCGCCGCCACCAACCAGAGCCTGACGAAACTGATCAAGGAGAACCGGTTCCGCGAGGATCTCTACTACCGCCTCGACGTCTTTCAGATTCGCATGCCTCCCCTTCGGAACCGGGGCCGGGATATCGAACTGCTCGCGGAGGCTTTCCTGATCGAGACCGCATGGGAACTCGGCCGCGAGGTCGAGGCATTCGAACCGGAAGCACTCCTCTGCGTCAACGGCTACGGCTGGCCGGGAAACGTACGTGAGCTCCGGAACTGCATCCAGCGCGCAGTCGTGAACACCGACACGAAGCACATCCGCCGGGAGGACCTGCCGAGGCGTCTGCAGAAGGTCAGCCATTCCACGCGAGAGGTCCGGTTCAAGCTGAATCGCAAGCTCGGTGATATCGAGAAGGCCTACGTATCGCAGGTCCTCGAGGAGTTCGGCGGCAACAAGAAGGCCGCGGCCGAGGCCCTCGGAATCAGCCGGAAATCACTCTACGAGAAGCTCGCCCGATGGAAACTCCAGACGGGGGATGGCGACGTCTACTCTCTCGGCGACGAGGAAACGATGCCCATCACGCTCCCACCGACATCGGAGGAGGAGTGAGGTGGCGGACCGCGCTCTGGTGCTCTCCATCGCCGGTTCCGACCCCAGCGGAGGCGCAGGCATCCAGGCCGACCTGAAGACCTTCCATGCCTTCGGTGTCTACGGCATGGCCGTCATCACCTCGCTGACCGCGCAGAACACGCAAGCCGTCACCGGCATCCACGATGTGCCGCCGGAGTTCGTCGCGAAGCAGCTGAAGGCGATCTTCGACGACGTCAGGGTCGATGCGGCAAAGACCGGCATGCTGAAGACTCCGGGCATCATCGAGGCCGTGGCGGGTGAACTCACTGATCGCCTTTCCGGGAGGATCGTGGTGGACCCGGTCATGGTCGCCACCTCCGGCGACCGTCTGATCGACGACGATGCCATCCTCGCCCTCAAAGTCCACCTCCTCCCCCTCGCCGCACTGACCACCCCGAACCGGGCCGAGGCGGAGGTGCTTTCCGAGCGAAAGATCCGGACGACGACCGACGCCGCCGCGGCCGGACAGGAGATCCTGGCCGATGGCTCGGGAGCGGTCCTGATCAAGGGGATCGAAGACGGCGGCGACCTGGTGGACGTGCTCGTATCCGATGCCGGAGCGGAGGAGTTCCGGATGCCCCGGATCGAAACCGGCCCCACACATGGATCCGGTTGCACGCTCTCCTCCGCCATCGCCTCCGCCATCGCCCGCGGAGCTTCGCTGCCGGAGGCGGTGGAACGGGCCAAATCGTACGTCTGGAGGGCGATCGAACGGGCCTTTCCGGTCGGCCGGGGCAGCCTGCCCCTCTATCACTTCCCCATATCCGACGAGACAGAGTCGTGAGCCGCGGCGTGATCGGCCTGGTCGGTGCGGGCGCCGTGGGTCCGGCCATCGCGCTGCGGCTTTCCCGAGCCGGATGGACGATCGGAACCGTGGCCAGCCGACGCCGGGAGACGGCCGAGGTCGCCGCGAAGGCTCTCGATGCCGCTGCCGCGTCCACGGAGAACGCCGATGCCGCGGCCGGGGCCGACCTCCTGCTGCTCGCCGTCCCGGACCGTGCCATCGAAAGCGTCGCTGCCGAAATCGCCGCCGCGGGAGCACTCCGCGAGGGAGCCCTGGTCCTCCACTTTTCAGGCGCGAAGAGCTCGGTGGCCCTCCGCCCCCTCTCCGACGCCAGGGCTGTGGCGGGCTCCATCCACCCTCTGCAGTCTTTCGCGGACCCGCTCTCCGCCGTGGAGCGGCTCCCCTCTTCCTTCCTGTTCTACGAGGGAGAAGATCCGGAGAGAATTCGCGCGGTGGCCGAAGACCTCGGCGGCCGGCCGGTCCCCATCGATCCGGAAGGCAAGGTGCTCTACCACGCCGGGGCGGCGGCGGCCTGCAACCTGATGGTGGCGATGGTCGACCTCGGAGTCCGGCTCTTCGGGGAGGCGGGCATCGGCCCGGCGGACGCGCTCAAGGCCCTTCTTCCCCTGATCGACAGTACGACCCGCAACCTTCGGAAGGTGGGCCTGCCCGACGCCCTGACCGGACCGGTCGCGCGGGGTGATCTGGAGACGGTGGCCGGACACATCGAAGCGATCAGGAGAAAGCGTCCGGATCTGCTCGTGGCCTACGCCGAGGCCAGCCGGCACGCCGTCCGCATCAGCCGGGAGAAAGGCAGCTTGACCAGGGAAGGAGCGGAAGAGCTTCGTCGGCTGCTCAGCGACCTTCCATCTCGCGAATAGCCAGGTCGAGGCGCTGCCGGATCGTCTCATCCTTTTCCAGGTCGCGCCAGATCCGGACTTCTCCCACGATCCGGGGGTCCCGCCAGGTGGCCACCTGCATCGAGAGCATCTCCCGCTGCCGCTGGTCCTCCATCTCCGGCGCCAACCGCAGGAAAGCCTTGATCTTCCCTCGAGAGTTGTCCGGGTGGATCAGGCCGAGCAGTCCCAGCTTGTGGTCGTCGTCAGCGGCCCGGTATCGTTTGACGAACGCCTCCTCGGCCTTTCGACCGGGCATGCGCGCCAGGACCACCGTCGATGCCATCCGCAGCCGTGGGTCTTCCTCGCGAATCAACTGATCCACGAGGTTGTCGATCACTATGACCTGCTCGGGATCGGGATCCGGTTCGGCGGGATAGAGACCGTCGAGTTCCGCGCGAAATCGGACCATGACCTCGGGTTCCTCTGTTTCCAGAGGAAATCGATGGCCACCGAGGATCTGGTACAGGGTGTCCCGGCGCGTAGCGTCCGGGGTGCTCGCCAGGAGGTCGGAAAACGCGGCGAGGGCCCGATCGTAGTCCAGATGCGCCAGAACCTGCAGCGAGGCTGCCGCAACCCCTTCGTCTCGCGTCTCCGAGTAGATCCGCCGCAGGACCGGGATGGACTCTTCCTGACCGTTGATCATCCCGGCGACTCCGGCGGTGCGCAGGGCATCACCGTACTGCCCCCCGGAAGCATCCTTCAGAGCATCGAAGGTGCCGTCGATCCGGCTCTGCCCGAGGGTGAGGAGGACCACGGCCTTCAGGTTGTCGTCATCCGAGTTCTCGAGGAGCTTCATCAGTTCCGCGACGCCTTCTTCGGTATCCCTGAGCCAGGCCAGGTCCTCCGGTGACACCGGCTCTCCGGTTCCCAGCATCGCCCGCACCAACGCCCGCATCAGCTCGGAAGCGCGGACCTCGAGCGGAACATCGCGGGGAATCTCGGCTGGTTCGAGGGGCTCGTCCTTCTCCTTGACGGGAAGTTCCGGAACGTCCTCGCCGTCCACGACGCCCCCGATGACCGGGGGTGCGGCGGACGGATCGCGGAAGAACTGAAACCAGGTCAGGACACTGAGCCCCGCAACCGCGGCGACGATGAGAATCAGCAGGCTTTTCGGCATGGTACGGATCTCTCGATTGAATGAGACGGGGCCGCGACAGGTGTCGCGGCCCCGTTTTGCGTCCTTGTTGAAAACCAGCCCTTAGGAGTCGTACTCCCAGTGAACCGTGACGCTGTCGATCTCGGGGTAGTCTCCGAGGACCGGCTTCAGGATCACCTTGAAGCGGAAGTACCGATACCCATTCAGAACCGAAGTCGTCGTACTGCTTCCGAGCTTGACCCACGCACTCGTATTCGAGTTGTCGGCCGCACCCGTCAGCGGGTCGGACTGGGCTCCCTGCAGGTAGAACTCGCTGATGGCGCCGTTGTCCACGGCTGTCCACTTGAAGTTCTTCGGAGCGAGCGCCACGGAGTCGAAGAACTTCGACACCGCATCAGTGGACAGGGAAAGCCCGCCCGAACTGATGGAGCCGCCACCAAGCAGGAACTTGCTGGGATCGAGACTGATCACCGGCAACTTCGGAGCGCCGAGGGCGGCAGGCTGCGTGAACCGCATCGCGCCAGGCCCACCATCGCCACCAAGCGTTGCATTGGAGTACCAGGAGTAGGTGTAGATCTTGGTGAAACCACCCAGACCGCCACCGGTGTCGATCACCGGGCCGGCAAAGGTGATGCCCTTCGTGGCATGCACGAGGAGGTTTCCACCGGAACCAGCACCCCCCGCGCCCTCGTAGGCCGAGTTCGTGGAGTAGATGTGGCCTCCGCCGTCACCACCACCGAGCAACCAGGTTCCACCGACAGTCGCCGTACCGCCAGCGCAGATACCGACGCCACCGCCACCACCGCCACCACCGGCACCGGTGCCGTAGGGGTAGTTGTAGACGTAGCTTCCGCTCTGGTACTTCCGGCCACCGACCGCGCCACCGGCGCCACCGGCGCCGCCGACCACGGTGTACGGGGTCTTGGTCGAGAGGTCGATCAGGTCCCCACTGGTGACCTGCGCCTTGCCCGGCGTACCGCCACCGTACGTGGAGTTGTAGTTGCTCCAGCCGCCCTTACCACCCGGGGACGCGCAGGTTCCACCCGCGCCGGCGCCGGCGTAGTAGTAGTAGCGGTAGCGGCTGTAGGACTTGTAGTTGGCCTTGCCGCCGAGACCGGCGCCCTTGCCACCCACCTTGCCATCCCAACCCGTACCCGCCTGGGCGGTCATGGGGCCGGTACTGTGACTGCTGTACCAGCCGTAGAAACTCTTCAGGGTCTTCTTGGAACCGTTGTTGCCACCGGTACCGCCACCGGGTCCACCCGCGCCCCAGGTGGGGCCAGGCTTGTAGTACGAGTAGGTAATCTCGTACCAGAAGTACCAGGTGGACCGGTTGGACTGGTAGGTCTCGTACCCCTTACGCTCGGGATAGCGAGCCGCACTACCGCCCTCGGCCACGATCGTCCCCTTGATGTCCACATTGCCGGAGGCAATGATCTTCAGGGGCTTGGTGCCGGTAACCGTCATGACGGCGCCGGCCGCCAGGGTGAAGTTCTTCACCCGGAATTCGCCGGAGGTCTTGTCATAGATCCCGGTGAGGCCGGTGTCGGTGTTCACCTTGATGCTGGAGTTGATCGTCCAGTCCGTGGTGTAGTTTCCGCCGCAGACCACTTCACTGGTCCCCGTCGTCACGACACCGGACTTCATCCACATGGTGACGCTCGTCGAAAGCTTGATCCGGCCACCACTGCCCGCGCCACCCTGGTTCGGGTAGCTGGTCGTGGGGCTGCCGGGGCCTCCGCCGCTTCCACCACTCACATCGATCGTGCCCTTGAAGTCAAAATCAGGAGCGGTCAGGTGTGCGGTTCCGCCGGAACCACCACCACCACCGCCACCGCCGTTGTAGCGGTTGCTGTTACCCCAGTAATAGTAGTAGTAACCGTTCCCACCGTTACCACCCTTGCAGTTGATCTTGCCGCTCGAACCGAGCGTGATCTTGCCGAGGGCGTACACGTTGAGTGCCGCTCCACCACCACCGCCGCTTCCACCGGAGACGCAGCCGGTCCAGCCGAACTTGGCCGTCACGTTTGCGCCCGCTCCGCCGCCGGCGCCAGCTTCAGCGCCCTTCGACAGTCCGGCGTCACCGAACGTTCCGCCGCCGGTTCCGGCCACGGGGCCCGCCGGCCTCCAGTAGGGGTAACCCTTGCTGCCGGCCGTGCCGGTCGCACCGTGTCCGGCGCCGCCACCACCAGGCGTGATGACGTAGTAGGTCACGTAGGAAGCCAGGTACTTGCCCGTCGCGGCGCCACCACCGCCTCCGGTGAACCCGTAGGCGCTGCTTCCGCTGCTGCCCTTCACGAGCGAACTCTGACCGGAAGTGTACTTCCCGGTGCCTCCACCGTTTCCACCACCGGCAACGCCGGCTCCACCGTCCCGCATGTTCGTGCCGGACGTACTGGTGAAGCGCGTTCCGCTCAGGCCGTTCAGGCCCTGGCCACTGATGGTCCCGTTGATCGTCATGGGACCCTGGACCCGAATGTTGATCGGGCGGGTTCCGCGCAGGCTGAGGGTGTGGCCCGAGGGGAGGTTGAAGCTGGTGAAATTCCACTCGGTCTGTGTCGAGGAAGAGGTCAGCGTGGTGCCCGCAGTCAGGGCGCCGTCCGAACCGTCACCGTACTCGAAGAGTCCCATCAGGTAGCCGTTCACGGCGTTACCGTTGAAAGTGCCGTTCGCGGTTCCCCAGGCAGCCGTGGTTCCGGCCGTATCGAGGTAGGTGTTGGTGCTGAAGCCTTCCGTCTCACTGTCGGCATTCGTGGCCGTCGAGGCGACCGTCTGGAAGTTCGGCATCACCTGCGCGCTCAGAGCGTTTCCGGCGAGGTCCGTTACCCCGGTCTTGACGACGACGACGATCTTGCTGCCCGGGGGCAGGGTCATGTTCG
Source organism: Planctomycetota bacterium (assembly GCA_024274785.1). Classification (GTDB taxonomy): domain Bacteria; phylum Planctomycetota; class JAJSAM01; order JAJSAM01; family JAJSAM01; genus JAJSAM01. Next base: position 68,786 of record JAJSAM010000036.1, read on the forward strand.
AGGGCAGAGCGACGGAGAGGATTCCGTACTTCGCCAGCGAACCGCCCGTGCCGGTCAGGTCCACCTTGTTCGACAGGAGAACCGTGCCCGGGATGACCGTCTTGACGCCCGTAAAGGTCTCCGCATACACCTCGAAACTGGCCGGGGTGATGCTGAGCGGGTCGAGACGTTCGTCGAACCGGAGTTCGACGGTCTTGGTGCCGACTGAAACATCGGTCGACGTGGTCGGAAGAGGCATGGACTCGTAACCCGGGTTGTCGCTCTCGACAAGAGCGCCGGTTCCGGTCTTGAAGGCCATGGCCTCGGAGCCGTCGGTCAGGATGTTCACCGCATTGGTGTCGTTCGCGGCAGCACCCTTCCGCTGGATGATGGCCCGCGACCGATCTTCGGGATCGTACGCCGGGATCTCCAGGGAGTAACCGGTGGTGTTCACGAGGACATCCGTGCGCGCGGGCTTTTCCTGAGCCTGAGGCCAGAAGTCGACGACCGTCCTGCCGCCGATTTCCTGGACGTGGTAGAAGCCCGCGATCTGAGAGCCGCCACCGTAAGGCTTCACGATCAGGGTGTTCTTGTTGATCGTGCTCTGGTCGGCCAGGCCGGTGAATTCGAACCGGATCGGCTCGTCGACCTTCACGCCGTTGAACATGTATGGCGCAGTGTTGTCACTGCCGTTGGTCGTCGGATACCAGTCGTCGATCCAGAGACCCTCGGGGTCGCGCTCGATCTCGAACGGGAAGTCCGTGGCATCGTGCGCCCTCTCCATGCCGATACCGGAACTCTGGTCGGCGGCGTCAGCCGGGTTGTTGCCGGCGCCCTGGTCCGGGTAGTCGAAAGGCCGCCCGCGGATCAGGATGTCCGTCCGGGAGTACTTACCCGTAACCGGATCCTTTACCGGAGCGCCGAGGTCGTAGACCGAGTCCCAGATGAAGTGGTGCAGAACACCCCGCGGATAGCCGTTGGCATCCGGGTTCCCGCTCGAAGCCGACGTGAGCGTGGTCTGGTCCTCGTACTGGTAGAGAACGCCGTTCAGCGTCACGTCGAGCGGGCTCTGGGTGGCGGTGAGCCACCGCTCGCTGCCCGGGATCAGGTCGCCCTGATCGTCGCGCTGCTCGATCACCTTGCCGTCGCCATCCGTGTCGACACCGTACTCCCACGCGATCCGGGCGAGGTCGTCAACGCCCGTACCGGCGGAGTCGGAGTCCTGGACGAAGAACGGAAGCACAATGTTGCCGTGAACGGAGCCGATACCGGAAATCTGCTGCTGCACCGGCTTCTGAATTCGGAGGATGACCGGAGCGTTCTTGGTCATGCCGAACCGGCTCGTCGAAGCCGTCTCCCCCTGGACCGCGCCATAGGCGATCAGCCGGAAGAAGACGTTGTCGTAGTCGCCCTTCGGGATGTCCAGGCTGGAGTTCCAGATGAACAGGTGCTCACCCTTGTCCGCACCGGACGTCGCGTCGGGGTTGTCGATAGGGTTGCTGCCGGAGTCCACCTCGTCCATGCGCGAGACGAGACCGGAGGTCCCCGAAGAGGCGTCGCCGAGAACGGTGTTCGCCTGCATCGTGGCGGGGAGCCACTTGCCGATGTCATCCTTGCGGGTGGTCAGCCAGTCGCCGCTCTTGGTGGCGTCGTTCGGGTTGTTGCTGTCCAGCACCTTGTACTGGGCAACGATCCGTCCCGCGTCACCTTCCGCGTCGACCAGCCTGTAGTAGATCCGGACACCGAACGCCCACGGTTCGGGCGTATTGGCGTCAGGACTGCGGATTTCAATCGCCGGAGCGGTGTTGAAGCCCTGGTCCGGAGCGAAGAGCTGCAGCGCAGACGTCGCGCCCGCCGGGGTGTCGCCACCGAACAGTGCGACGAACCCGTTGTTCAACAGGGTGGCCGCGGCCATCCGGTTCGGCGAAGGAAGCTCGCCGTTCGGAACATCGATGAACCTGCTGACTTCGCCCGCCGGCGTGTCCGTCATGCTCTCGTCGGCCGGCGTGTCCGGGTCGTCGTAAACCGCACGCGTCTGCGCCTCGAGAGCCAGGTTGTAAAGGTCGGCCGTGGCGCTGATGTCGTCACCATTGGTGTCCGTCTGGCCGCCGGCCATGAGAATGCGGCCGTCGCCCATCAGAATTCCGGTGTGGAAGGCGCGCGGCTCGACCATCTTCACCAGCGACAACATCCAGGTCCTGCTCGCCTGATCGAACACCTCGATGGTGTCCTTCGGCGGGCTGGCCATTCCACCGGCGGCAACCGCGGCGTACGTCCCGTCCATGGTCGCCGAGAGGCTGAGACCGAAGCGGGCCTCGGCCATGTCGTTCGCGGCGTCCGTCGCCAGGAAGGTCTCGGTCAGGGCATCGAAGATCTCGATACTCTTCAGAGCGCCATTCTGATCACGGCCGCCGACCACCAGGACCAGGTCCGTCTCGTCCCGGCTGGCCTCGCCGATTTTCGTCTCGTCCGCCGGCAGAACCAGCGCACAGGCGTCGGCACGCGGGGAGATCATCTTCTTGTCGATGGCCCCCGGGTCGCCCGGATCCTCGACGAGAGTGAACTCCTGGGTAACCGGGTCGTAGATTTCAGCGGTGTCGAGGAACGAGGCCGCGTTGCCTGCCGCGTCCTCTACGCCACCGAGGATCAGCACCTTCCCGGAGCGGAGCAGCACCGCATTGTGGCCGGCCCGCGCTACGGTCATCGAGTTCGCGAGAGGCGTGAACCGGTTCGTCAGCGGGTCGTAGAGCTCCGCCGTGTCCCGCGGGTTCCCGTTCTCGTCGTATCCACCGGTGATCAGAACCATCGCCGGGGCGGGATCATCGTTCGGGTCCGACGGGTCCACCGCCAGAAGACGGGTCGCGGTGTGGTACGTGCGACCGTGCTCCAGGGTGTTCTTGGTCGGGCTGACGTTCCCGTATGGGTTCTGGTCGAGAACGTAGTAGACCACGCCGCCGTTCAGCCCCGACATGTCGCCGGTGGAACTGCCCCCGGTCACCAGCACGTGGCCGGTGTCCAGGGTCGTCGCCACCGCGCCGACCCGGCCCTCGGGGAGGACCGCATGGGTCGTCGGAGCCATGAACGTCGAGTAGTTATCGAGGCTCAGGTGCTCGGGAGCGTAAACCCAGTCACCCTGCTCCCGCTTTCCGTCGAGGGGACGGATACGGACGAGGACGGGGATCCGCTGCTGCTGCAGGTCCGCCAGCGAGTCCCAACCGAACTTGTGGGGAACGCCGGGGTTCGGAGTCGAAGACAACTGGAACGTTCCCTCACCGAAACCATCCGCGGTCGTCGCCGGCACCCAGGGCAGCTCGGCCAGTTCCTCGTCGGACATGCCGAGATAGCTGGAGTCGTCCTCGAGCACGGCGATGTCCACCGTGATGGTGATGGAGTCGCTGTCGGGGTCGACAGCGGTCCAGTTGATGGCCACCTTTTCGTTGACGGTACCGTCGTCAGCACCCTCGGGCGGGATGTCCGCTCCGGTGATGATGATGGAGGGCGTGTTGTTGTTGTTCACGCTCATGCCGTCCGACTTGGCCCAGGATCCGGTCGCACCATCCGAACTCGGCTTGATGCGGAGAACCACACCCGGGAAGAGCTCAAATCGAATGTCACCCGTTACCAGGTCCTTATCGATCCGGCCGTCTTCGGTGTAGACGTAGTCCTGAGTCAGAAAACGCTTCGTACCGATGTCGGCAACGCTGTCCCACGTGAAAGCGTGGAGCGCGCCGGCGCCGGGGGAAGAATTGAGCGGTCCGAGCCCATCATGCACCTTGACTCCATTCGCATCTACTTCAGGAGCCGGCGTTGCTGGGGCGAACTCGTTGGGGGTCGGATTGCCGAAGCCGTCATCCGTCCCGTCCGTGATGATACCGTCACCGTTGTGGTCATAGCCGTAATCGACGGCGATCTGACACCAGTCATACTCCCGATCCTGGATGCTATAGAGGATGGAAACCCAGCCATTGTCTGGGTCTACCCCTCTTGTCCCCTGAAGACCGGAAGGTGTCTGGAGCCCGATGACCTTCGGTGCCGTGTCAGTGCCCGCCCTATTGCCGGCCTCGCTGCCTCCACCGCCGCCACCACAGCCGACGGTAAAGGCAAGCGCGGCCGCAATGACGACGGCCAGCTTGACCCTACTCAAGGTCTGAAAAGAACGATGCATCGTGGCTGCACCTCCCAAGGCGTACTCTCGTTCTTGCCTGTTCACCGGAAGAGAATCTCTCGCACCAGCCGGCGTGCATATCGAGCGGGGCGGGGAAGGAGAGGACATCAAGCCCGGTCCCGCAGCCACGACCAGCCCCAATAGCCGCGTCGCGCGGGAGATCCTGCCACTGAAACAATGGCAGCCGAACTCGACAGGCCTTTCCGCCCCGTACCCGATGGCACGGCGACGAGCCCACCGGCATATCCTTGCCGATGGAGGAAAGATCCTGTTCCGCTCCGCACTAGGATACGGTTGGGGACCAACCCGTCAAGGAGTTTCCTCCGGGCCTCGGGCGTCCCGGACCCCTTCGTGGGAAAAAACCTTGGTGGCCCGCGGCCCGAGCGGTAGCTTCTGCCGTTTTCCCACTGAACACGCGAGTTGATAGATGAAGGTCAGGATCCGGAAGAGCAATCTGAAGCGGGCACGGATGTGCGGCTTCCTCGCCAGGAAGAAGACGCGCGGCGGCCGGAAGATCATCGCCCGGCAGCGCCGGAAGTACGGTGCTTTCCGCGGTCCGAACCGCTGATCGAGGTCCCTCGGTCACACCGGATCTCGAGCAAACGGTGAGACCCGGGTGGTGAGCAGCCCCCTCCTCGAACACCTGAGAGCCCATCCTGAAGGGGTACTCCCCATCGAGGTGGCCCGAGGCCTTCTTGCCCTTCGCGGCCCCACCGATGTCATCGAAATCATCGCTCGTGCGGCGCTCCTCTCCCTTCCCGGAGCAACACTGCGGCCGGACGGACGCGTCCGCCTTGACGAGGACGCTTCGCCGACACCGACGATTGCCCTGGTCTTACGTTCGACAGGCCCCTACCCGCCTCAGGACTTCCTTCTCGAAATCGGTCTGGCGATCATCGAAAGGCTTGAAATCGTCGCCGTTTACAGCGAACGCATCCTTCCGGATCGCCTGTTGCCGCCCGACGCGGTCCGGGCCGCGGGAGTCGAACCCGCCTCGCTCGCCCTCGGATCGCCGATCGACACCGTCCTCTCAATTCTGGCCCCCCTGCTCGACGGAGCGACCATCGTCACCTTCGCGGAGCGGACCGAATTCGATTTCCTCCGCCGTATTCTCGACCTCGAGGAACGGGAAGAGATTCCCGGAGACCATGTGCCTCTCGCCCCATCCCTCCGGAGAGCCGGAGCGATGCCCCCGCGGGGAGATCTCCTGACCGCCGCTCGAACCCTTCGAGTACGCCCGCCGGAAGCCCCGGGCGCCGGAGAATTCGCCCGAACCCTCGGCGAGATCTACCTGGCGGCGCTCGACCGCGGGATCGAGTTCAAGCCGCCCGCCGAACGCGAGGAATTCGACTTCGGCAAGACGAAGTTCGGTGTGGACCTTCTGAAGGAACTTCCGGAGCGCCCCGGTGTCTACCGGTTTCTCGATCGCAACGGCCGGGTCCTCTACGTCGGAAAATCGAAGAACCTCCGGGCCCGGGTCACCGGTTATTTCGGGCGGCGAGCCAAGCGGCGCCGGAAGCACGCCGACCTGATGGAACAAGTCGTCGACCTGCGGGTCGAGGAGACGGGCTCGGATCTGGCCGCGCTCCTTCGCGAAACCGAACTCATCCGGGAGCACGCCCCGCCTTTCAACGTGCAACGCGAAATCAAGCGACGGCGTCCGCGCGGCGGCGACCTCGTCATTTTCCTGCCGGGGGCGGGCGAGGGCGAGATCGAACTCCTCTTCGTGCGGGACGGCGCACCGGGCGGCCGCGCCCGATCCGACCGGAAAGCGGTGGGCATGCGGGAGATCCGCCGGGCGGTGGCCCGCATCTACTTCAGCAACGAGGCCCCCGCCGCGGCCAATGAGGAAGATGCCCAGATCCTCGCCACCTGGCTACACGCCCGCCGGGATGCCCGCAACTTCGTGGATCTGTCCGAGGTTGCGGGAAAGGACGACGCCGCCCGCCGGATCCGCGAGTACCTCACCGACCCGGAACTGTTTTGTTCGAAGTTTTTCCGGCGGTGAGAGCCATCGGCGTATGACGGGGGAGGGCACCCCACCGGCCTCTTGCTTCCGGCCTACTCACCTCGACCCGACCAGTCGATCAGTTCGGTCTGCACCGCGGCCGGCCCACCATCCAGACGCTCCTGCCTGATCAGACCGACGACCGGAACTTCCGGGGAGTACCAGTGGCGAACGGGGCCCATGCCGGCGGCGGAGGTCTCCACGCAAAACGACTTGAAGGTGCGGCCGGCGATGGTGATCGGATCCTCGTAGATCCGGGCAACGAGCGCCCCGGCACCGTCGAAACCCCAAAGGAAGTGATTGGGCGCGATACGGCGATTGCGACTGCTCACCGTCGCGTTCGTCTTCGCTTCCCGGATCTCCTCGAAGACGGTCACGATCCTCGAAGCGGGGTTCACGGCCACGACCTCGAGGCGCATCGTCTTCCCGTCCACCAGCCGGTAGAGCGCCCACTCCCCGGCCGTGACCTCGGCCAGAGGATTGACGATCCGGTAGATCTCCCCGGCTCCCGGTTCGATCTGATCCGTCCCGCGACCGAAGGAAACGAACGCCGCGCCGGCGGCAGCCCCGATCAGGAAAACGACGATGGCAATGACAGCTTTGTTCCGCATCCGCTCTCTCCAGCCCCGGCGCATTCTACATCCACTTTGCGGCGGGAGACGCAACACATGAAAATCCTTGGGGCCGAAGGACGCTCATGCTTGAATTCGTCCTTTCGTATCCTATTTATCCCAGGGCGTCCCGATTTTCAAACGCCGGAGGAGAGAATGAGCGCGCTTCCCAAAGTCTCGGACTCGTCTTTCGATCAGGAGGTCCTGCAATCCGACCTCCCCGTCCTGGTCGACTTTTCCGCCGAATGGTGCGGGCCCTGCAAGAGCCTGGCGCCGATCGTCGAGACCCTCGCGGCTGAGTACGACGGTCGCGTGAAGTTCGTGCAACTCGACATCGACGAGAACCGGCAGACCCCTTCCAGCTTCGGAGTCATGGCCGTCCCGACCCTCATCCTCTTCAAGGGCGGCGAGGTGGTCGACAAGGTCACGGGCTTCAAGCCGAAGGCGGTCCTGGCCCAGCACATCGAGAAGCTCGTCGGCTAGCAGCCTGTCGGGGTAGCGCGTCCTCTGGCGCCAAAGAGCACCGACCTCCCCGGCCACCGGAGGGTCGGGCGCGGTCGCAACCAGTCACAACGCCACATCGACCCCGGCAGTCCCTCCGGTGCCGGCCCACCGCCCACCCGCCCTCGCGTCAGGGAGCATATCCCGACAGCCTGCGGCGGTCAGCGCCCGACACGGGTCACCCGGATCCGCAGCTTCCCGCTTTCGAAGATCTTTCCGGCTCCCGACGTATCCGCAGCCGACTCCTCGAGGACCAGCCAGTCGATCCGGTCCGCCTCCCCGGCCGGCCCGGCCGACAGGTTCACGCCCTCCCCCTCCGCGTACCAGACGACGCGCGGCAGTCCGTGGTGCCCCACCACCGCTCCGGAGCCTGACATGCTCCGGATGTAGCGGCCCGCTTCCTTCAGAGGCAACTTCGAGAGTCGTCTCGGCTGCACGGCGATCAGGAGGAGACCGGTGGCGACGAGCGCGGTGGCCAGCACCGCCTTGCGGCCCGGCAGCAGGAGCAGTCCCGCCGCCGCAAAGGGCAGGAGCAGCGCACTCGAAGTCAGCAGGTGCCGTTCCGCCAGGTAGCCGAAGGAGTGCAGCAACTTGAACCGGATCACCATCTCCAGGCCGGCAAGCGCCAGGATGAGCAGGGCCGCGGACCGATGCTCCCCGCGGAGGACCGGAGACAGTCCGAAGATGGCGAGCACCAGCAGAATCCATGAAGATGCTTCGCCGAGGGTCCGCCCCGTGTCGAGAATCGCCGCGCCGACCGAAGGCCGCGGGGTGCCTGGGGCGAAGGGCTTTTCTCCGGGAAGATCCCGATCGGCAAAGCGTTCGATGCGGCTCTTCTTGCGACTCACCACGAGGCGGCCGGCGTCGGCGGACATCCAGTAGATGTAGGGGCCAGCCAGCACGACAAAGCCCAGACCGAGCAGCAGGCCGGCGCGCCATCGGCGAACGAGCAGCAGGCCGAAGGGCATCGCCAGCCCGGCGAGCAGGGCGTCCGGCCGGGTCAGGTAGGCAAGACCGCAGAGCACTCCCCCGATCAGACCTCTTCCCGGCTTTCGCATGGAGCGAAGCGCAAACGCCACCGACCAGAGGAACAGTGGGATGTAGAGGCCCTCCGTGAGTGTCGAAGCCTCGTAGCTGACGAGCGCCGGGGATACGGCATAGAGCAGTGCCGCCACGACGCCGACCCGGCGGGATGCGACCGCCTCCCCGATCCGGAGCATCGCGATGGCCCCGAGCGCCCCGCCGATCACGCCGATGGTGAGGAGGGCGGCCTCAGTCCCGCCGAGAAGGGCCCCGACCAGCGGGTAGAGCGGGTGCTGGATACTCTTGAAGGCCTCGGCCGGACCGCCCTCGGTCACATTTCCGGCAAGGGTCAGGTAGGCAATGCCATCCCTGGGGATCACCGCCATTCCAAAGGCCGCCATGGCCCGCGCCACCAACGCGAGCAGGAAGACCAGTCCCTCGGTACGCTCGAGGCGCATTCTCACCATGGCGAGATCCTACCCGAACGGCGCATCCTGAACATCGGCCTCTATAATGTGCGAATGCGAGCCCCGATCCAGTTGCTCACCTTCCTGATCCTCATGGCCACCGTCGCCCGCGGTGCGGACCGCGAGGTCTTCCACACCGGGAAGGCCGGCTTCGGGAAGTTCCCGCGAGAGGTCGCCCTGAACGCGACTCAGCTCTTCCAGGTGCGCCTGAAGTCGGGTTACTTCTCACCGGTCATGGCCGTGACCTATCCCGACGGGTCGACGGAGTACATCCGCCCGGCCCGGGAGGTGAGCAGGCGGAAGTTCGAGTTCGAGGTGCCCTTCTCGGCGGGCCGCGGCCGCTATCGGGTGGAACTGGTGGTGGATTCGAGAGACGGTGACACCACCGCCGCACAGTTCACAATGTGGGTGGGCATGAAGAAACCGGCGACGCCGGCGAGCTCGGACACCCCCCTGCCGCAGGAAGAGTATCCACCGGAACCCCGGGCCGAGAACACGATCCGCCTGGAACGGAAACTGTTTCGGCTGATGAACGACTACCGCGAGGAGTTGCACCTGAAATCCTACCCGTGGATGGAAGAGGCCGCCTACCTGGCCCGGGAGCACCTGACCGACTACCTGGCCTTGAAGCCCCGGCCCAAACGGCTGACGCATCTCATCCCCGGCAAGGGCTCGATCGCCGATCGTTTCAACAACGTCCTCGCCTGGCCCCGGACCATCCGGAAGTTCCCGATCCGGAATCCCGCGGTGGGACCGGAGGCAGTCGGCTACTGCTCCGAGGCCCTTGCCGCGGTAACCTCGCTCGACTGGCTCTTCAAGGAGTACTTCCTCCGGGAGAGCGCCTTCCGGTTGCCGGTCATCTCGAAGTACCCGACCCATGCCGCGGTGGGCATCGTCCGCAACCCCGGGACCGGGAGGCTCTACACCGCCACGGTCTACGTGCAGCTCAATTCGACGCGAGTCGAGGAGGACCGGGAGGCCCAGTGGGAGGAGACGACGAAACTGGAGGATCGGGCGACCGATCCCGCAAAGCAGGCCGTCTACCTGAGGCGCCTTGGCCGAATGAGCGATCCGCGCTCGGCGGCGCTCTTTCGCCGCCGCCTCGATGCGGCTGAACCGGAGGTCCGGTCCGCTGCCCTCGACGCGACCTTCCTCACCAATCCTGAACTCGCCAGGAAGTGGGTGGAACGTCAGCGCTCGAAGATCGCCAGGGCGCGCCGGGACGACAAGTTCGGGGAGGCCATCCCGATCCTGTTGACCTTCGCCTCGACGGAGTACGACCTTCCGACGAGGATCCGGGGCGAGCGGGAGCTCGAGAAACTCTCGGACCTGGCCGGCCGGGTGCTCGCGAATGCGATCCGGCTGATCGATCTCGGAGACAAGATGTTCGCGAAGGAGACGCTTGAACTGGTGGCGAAGAGGTTCGAGGGCCTTCCGGAGGCGGATCGGGCCCGGGAGAAGCTCGAGGAGCTCAAGGGGCCCTGAGGGGCCGGCCACCCTACTTCAGTGCAAAGACCTTCCGGAGCCAGGCCTTCACGTCCCGGACCTGCTCCGCCGTCACATGGTGGCCGCAGTCGTAGGCTCTCAGTTCCACGTCGAGGCCCGCCGCCTCGAGGGCGGACGCGCTCTTCTTCGCCGCGGAAAACGGGACGGCACGATCCTTTCTCCCGTGCACCAGGAGGACCCGGAGGTCGCTCACCCGGGCCAGTTCCTTTTCGAGGACCTCGTCCTTGACCCTCGCGGCCATCACGACGAGCCCGGTGATGCGGGCGGCATTCCTGATGCCGAGGTATCCGGCGAAATACCCGCCTTGTGAGAAGCCGAGGAGAACGCGCCGTTCCGGGTCCACGCGGTGCTCGGCGATCACGCGATCCACGAGGGTCCGCAGGTGCCGTCCACTGGTGCTCATGGACTGCACGAACCCGGCCTCGTCTCCGGTGTAGAGATACCAGGCACGGCCGATTCGCATCCGCCCACCCGCCCTGATCTCGAAGGGATGTACTCCCTCCGGTACGAACAGGATGATCGGCAGTTCCGCCAAAGGCGCGAGCAGGTCCGCGAACTCATCGGCGTTCATGCCCATGCCGTGGAGCGCCGTCACCATCGGGTACTTGCGGTCGGAGCGGTAGCCCTTCGGCAGGAACAGGAGATTCCGCGTCTCGACCTGGAAGCCCTTCTTGATCGTCTTCATCCGGGATGCCATGGGGCGAAGATGCTAGCAGTTGCCGAGATCGCCGTCTGCCGAAAATTGTCTTCCGCGCTCCAACACCGCGCACCTACGATGCGCCGCCATGTCCTGCAAGACTCATGATCTCCTGGCAAGAGCGAGAGACGGCGAGCGCCTTTCGACCGATGAGACTCTCACCCTCTATCGAGAGGCCGGTCTCGACGAACTCGGCGCCGCGGCGGATCTCCTGCGGCGAGAGCGCACCGACCCGGAAACCGTGACCTATCTCGTCGACCGGAATGTCAACTACACGAACGTCTGTACGACGAACTGTCTCTTCTGCGCGTTCTACCGTCCGGTCGGCCATCCGGAGGGCTACGTCCTCTCCCTCGACGAGATCTCCGCGAAGATCGAGGAACTCGAAGCCATCGGGGGCACCCGCGTCCTCTTGCAGGGCGGTCATAATCCCGACCTGGGGCTGGCCTTTTACCAGGAGATGCTCTCCGGCCTGAAGGCCCGTCACCCGGCCATCGAACTCGACGCGCTCTCTCCGTCCGAGGTGGACCACATCGCGAAGCTCTCGGAGATGTCGCCCGGCGACGTGCTGGTGGCACTCCGGGACGCCGGTCAGGACGGTCTTCCCGGCGGCGGCGCGGAGATCCTCGACGACGAGATCCGCGGACGCATCTCCCGGAAGAAGCAGTCCGCCGCCGACTGGCTCCTGACCATGGAGCATGCCCAGGCCCTCGGCCTGACCACCTCGGCGACGATGGTGATCGGGTTCGGAGAGACGCTCGAGCAGCGATTGGCCCACCTCGACCGCCTGCGGGAGCGCCAGGATGCCGCCCGGCGTGAACACGGCAACGGCTTCACCGCCTTCATCTCCTGGTCCTTTCAGAAGGACCACACGGTCTGGGGGAACATCGGGGACAAGAAGGGCCGGGAACTCGGCGCGGGCCCCGACGAGTACCTGCGCCACGCCGCGATCTCGAGGATCCATCTCGACAACTTCGCCCACCACCAGGCCTCATGGCCGACGCAGGGCAGGGACCACGCCCGGACCGCGCTCCAGTATGGTTGCGATGACTACGGCTCCACGATGATGGAGGAGAATGTGGTTTCGTCGGCGGGTTCCGAGCACCAGGCGCTGACCATTCTGGCGATCAGGCGGGAGATCACGGACGCCGGATACCGCCCGGTGCAGCGGGACTCGCGGTATCGGCTGGTCGGAACGCCCCCCGGCGGTTCCGCGCAGGTCTGACACCGCAACGCGCCGCGACCGCCGCTCGGGTCACCGCCTCTCGGATCATGGCAATGGTGAGAAGTGCGGGTCAGCCCCGGAGCAGGATCGCGGCACCCATCGAGGCGGCGCCGAGGATCAGCAGGATCATCAGGACGATGAAGATGATGCCTTTGCCGGGGCCGTCCTTCACCGGTGGCGGAAGGCAGTGCTCGGTCGGGCCCTCGTAGTCCGGGTTGGGGACGACTTCGTGGTGGTCGTGAGACATGGGATCTCTCCGGGTCAGTGCGCGAAGGATAGCGCCGCCCCGGCCGGAGCGTGAAGGAAACTACGATCGCCGGAGCGGCCCCCCCGAGAGATGATTCGAGCCCCACTCGGAGGGACGAGCTTCGTCTCGCCCGCGCATCACCTGAGCCACCCACCCCGGAAACCGCACCGCTTCCGGCGTCAGCGGATGGGGCCAACCGCCGGGAGCCGCAGGCGATCCGGCACCGCAGGGGGGCGCCGGCCCCCCTCGGGATCACGGCTACGAACAGCCGGAGGTCGTCCCGCAGTTGATGCACTTGTAGCAGGAGCCGCTCCGGACCATGATGCTGCCGCACTCGGAACACGCCGGTGCGTCGGACTGGTAGTGGCGGCCGATGGTGTGCTCCGTCGCCAGGCGGTTCACGGGCTGCGACTTCGTCTCGGATCCGCCGCCGTTTCCACCGTTCCCGTTTCCCCCACCGGACTTCTTCTCCTCGCCGATGGGAAAGAGCAGCGGGTTCACGTCGAGGCCATCCACCGGCTTCGCGTGCAGAAACTTCCGTCCCATCCACCGGAAGATGTAGTCCACGATGGAGTGGGCGAAGCGGATGCCGTCGGTATTGGTCATCCCCTGCGGCTCGAACTTCACGTACTCGAACTTGCGAACCAGGTCCTCGAGCGGCACGCCGTACTGGAGACAGATGGAGACGAGGGTCGCCACCGTGTCCATCAGGCCGCGAACCGTGGAGCCCTCCTTCGACATGGTGATGAAGATCTCGCCGGGGTGGCCATCGTCGTAGAAGCCGACGTTCAGGTAGCCCTTGTGCTCCCCCACCCGGAACTTGTGGGTCAGGGACCGGCGATCGTCGGGAAGCTTCAGGCGGATCGGCTGGCGCTCCTCCACCTTCTTCTTCGCCATTGCCTTCTCGTCGCTGGAGGTGCTGAGCGGCTGGATCCGCTTGCTGCCGTCCCGGTAAACCGCGACCGCCTTGAGCCCCAGGCGCCACGACTCCATGTAGGTCTTCTCGATGTCCTTCACGCTGGCGGTTCCGGGGAGGTTCACCGTCTTCGAGATGGCGCCGGAAAGGAAGGGCTGCACCGCGGACATCATGCGGACATGCCCCATGTAGTGGATGGAGCGCGTGCCGTTTCTCGCCTGGAAAGCGCAATCGAACACCGGCTGATGCTCGGAGCGGAGGTGCGGCGCGCCCTCAATGGTCTCCTCGGCGTCGATGAAGTCGACGATCTCCTCGACTTCGACCCGGTCGTAGCCCATGCGGTCGAGCGCCTCGGGGACGGTCTGGTTCACGATCTTCAGGACGCCGCCGCCGACCAGTTTCTTGTACTTCACGAGGGCGATGTCCGGCTCGATACCGGTGGTGTCGCAGTCCATCATGAACGCGATGGTGCCGGTGGGCGCGAGGACGGTCGCCTGCGCGTTCCGGTAGCCGTGGTCACGTCCCACCTCGATGGCCTCGTCCCAGACCGCGCGTGCGGAGTCGACCAGGTCGTCGGAGACGAGGTGCTGGTCGATGCCCTCCACCGCGGCCCGGTGTTTCCTCATGACTTTGAGGAACGAGTCCGCGTTCTCCGGGTATCGGGGGAAGGGTCCGCCGTGGAGACGGGCGATCTCCGCGGAGGTCCGGTAGGCCTCACCGCACATGATGGCGGTGATCGCCCCGGCCCAGGCGCGGCCGCCCTCGGAGTCGTAGGGCAGTCCTCGCGACATGAGCAGTGCGCCGAGGTTGGCGTAGCCAAGTCCGATCGGGCGGAAGAGGTGGCTGTTCTCACCGATCTGCCCGGTCGGATACGAAGCGTTGTCGACGAAGATCTCCTGTGCGGTAAAAACCGTGCGGACCGCGGTACGGAAGGAACGGGCGTCGAACTCGCCCTCCTCGTCCCTGAACTTCATCAGGTTCAGGCTGGCGAGGTTGCAGGCGGTGTCATTCAGAAACATGTATTCCGAGCACGGGTTGCTGGCGTAGATGCGGTCCGTGCCGGAGCAGGTGTGCCAGGCGTTGATGGTCGAGTCGAACTGAAGCCCGGGGTCGCCGCACTGGTGTGCCGCCTCGGAGATCATGCCCATCAGATCGCGGGCCTTGAATGTCTCCATGGCCTCGCCGGTGGTCCGGGAGCGCGTGCTCCACTCCCCGCCGTCCATCACCGCGCGCATGAAGTCGTCGGAAACGCGCACGGAGTGGTTTCCGTTCTGAAAGTAGACCGAGGAGTAGGCCTCGCCGTTCACCGATCCGTCGTAGCCGGCGTCGATCAGCGACCAGGCCTTCTTCTCCTCGTGCGCCTTGCTGGTGATGAACTCCTCGATGTCCGGGTGGTCCACGTCGAGAATCACCATCTTGGCCGCGCGCCGCGTCTTGCCGCCGGACTTGATGACGTTCGCGAAGGCGTCGAAACCGCGCATGAAGGACACCGGACCGGAGGCCTGGCCGCCGCTCGAGAGCCGCTCCTGCGAACCGCGCAGGGTGGAGAAGTTCGTTCCAGTTCCGGAGCCGAACTTGAAGAGCATCCCCTCCGTCTTCGCCAGGTCGAGGATCGAGGACATGGAGTCGTCGACCGAGTTGATGAAACACGCGGAGACTTGCGGGCGGCTGTTGGCCTCGACTCCCATGTTGAACCACACCGGGGAGTTGAAGCACGCGTACTGGTTGATCAGGAGGTGGGTCAGCTCGAGTTCGAAGATCCGGGCCGATTCCTCGCTCGCGAAATACCCGCCGGTGGACCCCCAGGTCGTGGCGGTGCGCACCACCCGGTCGATGAGTTGCCGCACCGAGGTCTCCCGGTTCGGCTGGTCCACGCCGCCCTTGAAGTACTTGGAGACCACGACGTTCGTGGCGAGCTGTGACCACTTCTTCGGGACCTCGACGTCCTTCTGCTCGAAGACCACCTCGCCGCGGTCGTTGATGATCGCGGCGGTGCGCCGTTCCCACGCCAGCTCGTCGTAGGGGTGAATGCCGGGCCGCGTAAAGTGCCGTTCGAACGAAAGCCCCGGGCCGGGCCCGAACGAGGACTCGACTCCCTCAAAGGTCTGGTGGCGGCTCACTTCAGCGGCAGACTTCGACATCGCAATCCCTTTCCCTTCATCGCAGACGCCAGGCGCCGGCGAAACCCTCTTCCCTGTGAGCATTTACGTCGGAGGCAATCCTGCGGGGGAGTTCGAACGGCCCGCCCTGTAGACCCGTCGAAACCCCGTATGTTGATGCGCAAGGAGGAGCATACCCAAAATGTAGTGGGTGTCAAGACCATTTCAATTCGATCGACCGACTGTTCGAATGCGACCATGAGGGTAGTCTACAACCCGGGGGTGACACCTTCCGAGCCCGGATCGTACCCCCGGTGGCGGTCCGATCCCGCGGCGCCACCGCACCCCTGCGCCGCTGCCGTTCTTGGGCCCGGCAATCCGCTCCATATACTGGGCGGATCATGCAACCAGACGCCACCAGCAGGCTCGCGGCCTGGGCCATCGCTTCTCTCGTTCTTGTGCTTCCGGCCGGAGTCATCCTCGGCCAGGGGTTCGAGGAAGAGGACCCGGTGACCATCAGTGCCGTGGTGAGCCCGGAAAAGGCTGCCCCCGGAGACATCGTCACCGTGACGGTCACCGCCGTGATTGCCGAGGAGTTCCACCTCTACGGGCTGCCGCCGGCCCCGGAGATGACCTGGCCCACGCGACTCCTGGTCCTCGGCCCCACCGGCTTCACCGCCGCGAGTGACACTCGGGCCCCCCCGGCGACGCCCCACCGGGACGACACCCAGGACGGGATTCTGGTGGACTGGTACCAGGGGACCGTGCCCTTCGAAATCGACGTGAAAGTGCCGGCCACCGCCGGGGTTGGAACGGTCGAACTGAAGGTGGGGCTCGACCACATGCCCTGCACCGAGCAGTACTGCCTCGACGCCACCGTCCTCGAAGCCGTGGTCACCCTCGAGATCGTCGAGGGCGCCGCTCAGCCCCCGGAGGACGGGACTCCCGGCCGGAACTCCGGTGACGAGGAGGCCGGCCAGGGTCCTTCCAACGACGCTTCCGGCGCAAGCGACCCGGCAAACGAGGGCCTCGCCGGTCTGCTCTACTTCGCCTTCTTCGGCGGCCTGGCCTCCATCCTCCTTCCGTGCATCTACCCCCTGATCCCGCTGACGGTGGCGTTCTTCTCCAAGCAGGAGGGAGGGAAGGCGGCCACGGTACGGCGGGCGATCCTCTTCTGCGCCGGCATCATCCTCACGTTCACCGTGCTCGGCGCACTCCTCGGCACCGTCTTCAATCTCCAGGACATCGCCACCAGCTTCGGACTGAACCTGTTCCTGTTCCTGCTGATGATCGCGCTGGCACTCTCGCTCTTCGGCTGGTTCGACATCCGGCTCCCCTCCTCCTGGACGGAGAGGCTGCAGGCGGCGGGTTCCGGCGCCACCTTCGCCGCCCCGATCTTCATGGGGCTGGCGTTCTCCCTGGCATCGTTCACCTGTACGGTGGCCGCCATCGGCCCGATCCTCGCGGCGGCCAGCACCGGCGACATGCTCCGGCCGGCGATCGGCATGCTCGCGTACTCCACGGGCTTCGCGCTGCCGTTCTTCGTCCTCGCGCTGTTCCCGGCCTGGATCGGCAATCTGCCCCGGGGCGGAAGCTGGATGAACACGATCAAGGTCATGCTCGGGTTCTTCGAAATCTGCTTCGCTGGCTACTACCTGTGGCGGATGGACCTGTCGCTGAACTGGGGCATCGGCTCCTACGGGATCGTGCTCTCACTGTGGGTCGCCACCATCTTCCTCGGCGGGCTGTACCTGCTCGGCAAGATCCGCCTGCCCCATGATGCGATCAAGGAGACGATCACCGTCCCGGCACTCGGCCTGGCGATCATCTTCCTCACGTTCTCGCTCTACCTTTTCTCGGGCCTGATGGGCCAGGTGCGTCTGGCATCCTGGATCCAGGGACTCCTGCCGCCCCGGGCCGCGGTGGACCTGATGGCCATGACGCCGCCCCCCGATCGGCAGGCGGGCTCCGATGAGAAGTTCAACGTCGGCTTCGGCAACGTGCCGTGGACGACCGACTACGAGTACGGGCTCGAAGTCGGAAAGACCGAAGGCAAGCGGATCCTGCTCAACTTCACCGGAATCTACTGCACGAACTGCCGTGACATGGAAACGGGCATCCTGCCTTTGCCGGAGGTGGTCGAGGAACTGCGGAAGCTGGTCCTGGTGGAGCTCTGGACCGACATTCCGAACGATGCGGTGGGAGAGAAATTCGGCACACACACCACCAGAAAACAGAGCAGGCGGTACCAGAAGCTCCGCAGTACTCCGAAGCCGGAGGGCTACGGAACCGCGGCCAACCCGCACTACGTGTTGCTCTCCCCGGAAGGCAAAGTGCTCGCGGAGACGGGATACACCCGGGACGCCGGCGCGTTTGTCGCCTTCCTGAAGACCGGCAAGTAGTCGACGCGGCCCCCTCTTTGGGCTAGGTTTGGCAACTCATGGGTACACGCATTCATCCCTCAGCGGTCGTTGACCCTTCCGCCGAGCTCGCTGACGATGTCGAGGTCGGTCCGGGCGCCGTGATCGAGGCCGGCTGCCGCATCGGTGCGGGAACGATTCTGATGGCCCACGCCTTCATCGGCCGGGACACGGTCATGGGCGAGGGCAACGTGCTGCACATCGGCGCCGTGGTCGGCCACGCCCCCCAGGACATCTCCAGCACGGGGAAGGAAAAAGCCCGCGCCGTCATCGGCGATCGCAACGTCTTCCGGGAGTACAGCACGGTCCACCGCGGGTCCCACGACGACCACGAAACCGTCATCGGCAACGACTGCTTCATCATGGCGCAGGCGCACATCGCGCATGACTGCAAGCTCGGCGACCGGATCATCATGGCGGTGGGCGCGCTGCTCGCCGGCCACGTGGAGATGGAGAGCCACTCCTTCCTCTCCGGAAACGCGGCGGTCCACCAGTTCTGCCGGATCGGCGAGTATGCGTTCGTGTCCGGACTCTCCCGCGTCAGCAAGGACCCGCCGCCCTACTTCCTGATCAAGGGCGACTCCCAGGTTTTCGGGCTGAATTCCGTCGGGTTGAAACGGGGTGGCTTATCCGAGGAGGAGAGGCTGCTCATTCGCCGGGCGTACAAGATCCTCTTCCGCAAGAGCCGCAGCCTCGACGCCGCGCTCGGGGAAATCGAGAACACCCTCTCCCACTCGCCGCACGCCATGCACCTCGTGGAATTCGTGCGCAAGAGCGAGCGGGGCATCTGCACGCATGCGCGGAAAGGGACGCCGAGACGGTGACGGACGAGCGGAGGTCGGAGTTCACCGCTGAAGAACGCGGGATCCTGGCACCCCATTTCACCAATCTCGACGGACCGGTCTTCGCTCTCGTCAATCTGCCGGAGGTGGTGAAGGGCGCACTCTTCGCCCGATACTCGCGCTCGCCGAAATCGCTTCGACGGCTGTTCCTCGACGAGTTCGCCGGGAACATGGAAGCCCGTCACGCGGGGCGCGAACCCGCAGCCGGGCTGGGCCGGGCCCGGGCACTCTACGAGAAGGTCTTCCTCGAGTACGGCGACGACTCCGTGGCCCAGCTCGGCGGCGTTCACCTCGCCTGCGAGGGCGTCTCCAACATCCTGACCAAGGTGCTCGAGCGCGGCCGGCTGATGTCGTACCTCGAGCAGTCGACGCGCTACATCCCCTACACCGACCGGCCGGGGGGAAAGTTCAAGTACCACGTCCCGGCGGAGCTCGACCGGGACCAGGTTCTCAGGCTTCGCTTCAAGGACGTGATGGACCTCTCCTTCACGGTCTACACGGAACTCCTCGGGAAGATGCAGCTTCACTTCGACGCGGTGCTGCGAAAGGAAGATGGCGTGTCCCCCGCGGTGCGCAAGCGGACGGTCCGGGCGAAGGCGCTCGACGCCGTGCGCGGCCTCCTCCCCGCCGCCACGATCAGCAACGTGGGAATCTTCGGCACGGGGCAGGGCTACGAGGCCATGCTGCTCAGGATGCGAGCCGACCCGCTCGAGGAAGTCCGGCACTACGCCGACCTGATGCTCGTCGAACTGCGCAAGGTCGTCCCCGCGTTCATGAAGCGCGTCGACCTCGAGCACCGAGGGGTGGCCTGGAGCCGGTATCTCGGGGAGATCCGGCGGGCCGCGGCGGAGGAAGCCGGCAAGGCCCTCGAGGATGCGACACCCGCGGATCGCCCGGCGGTAACGCTCACCGACTTCGATCCCGACGGCGAGATCAAGGTGACGGCGGCGGCGCTCTACGCGGTCAGCAACCTGCCCGACGATCAGATCCTCGAGCGGGTCCGCGACCTGTCACCCGCGGAGCGAGCCGCGCTGCTCAAGGCGGTCACCGGCGACCGCACCAATCGCCGCCACCGGCCGGGCCGCGCCTTCGAGCGAACCTCCTACCGCTTCGACATTCTCTCGGACTACGGCGCCTTCCGGGACCTGCA
>JAJSAM010000037.1 GCA_024274785.1 Planctomycetota bacterium
CGCGGTTCTATCTTCCTGGATGAGATTTCAAACTCCTCCCCCATCCTGCAGATGAAGCTCCTGCGCATTCTCCAGGACAAGGAGTTCGAAGCGGTCGGCGGCCAGCATACGATCAAGGTCGATGTCCGGGTCATCCTCGCGACGAACACCGATCTCGCGAACGAGGTGAAGGAAGGGCGTTTGCGGGAGGATCTCTACTACCGGATCAACGTCGCGACTCTCCATCTCCCACCGCTTCGGGAGAGAATCGGAGACATCCCGCTCCTGGCCGAGAGCTTCCTACGGAAGTACGCGAAGGAGAACGAAAAGCGGATCGAGAGTATTGCGGACGAAACCATGGAGTTGCTCTCCCGCTACAACTGGCCCGGAAATGTCCGCGAGCTCGAAAACGCGATCGAGCGTGCCGTGGTGCTCACGCGCAACACCGTACTCACTCCGATGGACCTGCCTCCGACGCTGATCGGAGAGGGCGTCGAACTGCCGGAGCTGGTGCACACGCCTCAGGAGATCGTCCCCCTGAAGCAGGCCCTCGAGGATCCGGAACGTCTCATCATCGAGAAGGCGCTGCAAAAACTGTCGGGAAGCAGGCAGAAGACGGCGGAGGCGCTCAACATCAACCGTACGACACTCTTCAACAAGATGAAGAAGTACGAGTTGCTCGAGAAGTACTGATTACCCTCCGGGGCGCCATCAGGCCGACTGCGGTCGGGAACGCACCTTTCCCGCCGAGGCGCGGACGGTGCGGGTGCCGAGGGGCTCTACTGCCAGCCGCACAGGAAGTGGAACTCGAGCGGTGTGTCGAATTCCACGGCGACGCCACGAAGGTCGAGCCCGTCTTCACCCAGGGCCTCCCGGCCGCT
Source organism: Planctomycetota bacterium (assembly GCA_024274785.1). Taxonomy (GTDB): domain Bacteria; phylum Planctomycetota; class JAJSAM01; order JAJSAM01; family JAJSAM01; genus JAJSAM01. The sequence continues at coordinate 861 of JAJSAM010000037.1, forward strand.
GATGCTGTCCATCCTCCTGACACGCGCCGGAGCCTGCATGTCGATGCGGATCTGCTCACTCCCGGTGACCATGGCGTGCGGAACCTGGATGTTGACGCTTACACTCTGACCGGCACGGAAGGCATCCCAGGAGAAAGTCTTGAAGTACGCACCGCGGGCGCACAGGTTCGCGGTGACGCCACGGGTGCCTCCGGACTCCCCGGGTTCCCGGACGTTCAACTCGATCGGATAGGAAAGGGAAAGTCGCGGGTTCTGCCTGCGTTCATTGCTCGGTCGCACCGGCGCCTCGAATCGGTATCAGTGGGTCAGGACAGTGTGGTTCAGATGTCCGGGAAATCGCAACTGTCATACCTTTCCGCCGCGCTTCCGGGGATCCGGCCGGTCGATTCGGGCAACCCGTTGACCAGGCGTCACTTAAGGTTGCCATCCCGCCGACGTTGAGACCGGCAGCGACAACGGATGTTCACCGGCATCGACAAAGCCGCTCGAATTGCCTTTCAGATTCACCGCGCCCGTGACGCCTCCGCTGCGACTCCTTTCCGGAGGGAACATGAGCACACGTTGTTTTTCCGCGGCGGTACTTGGCATCGAAGCCCGACTCGTGGAAGTGGAGGTGGACATCCACGGGAGGTCGCCGAAATTCCTCATCGTCGGCCTGCCCGACGCCGCGATCCGGGAGAGCCGGGACCGGGTCCGCACCGCTCTTTTCAATTCCGGCTACAGTTTCCCGACGGAGAGGCGGGTGGTCGTGAACCTCGCGCCCGCGAACCTCCGGAAGGTCGGGCCGGTCTACGACCTGGCCATCGCGCTTGGAATACTCGCCGCGGAGGACCGCATTCCCAGGGAACGGCTGGCTGGTCTGTTGATCCTCGGCGAGCTCGCACTCGACGGCCGGGTGCGTCCGATTCGCGGAACTCTCGCAGTCGCGCTCCGCGTGGAGCGGACCGATCTGGCCCGGATGCTCCTTCCGGCCGCCAATGCGGGTGAAGCGGCGATCTGCCCCGGCATACAGGCCCATCCGGTGGAGACGCTGGCCGCCGCCGCCGCGTTCCTCAGGGGTACCCATCCCATCGAGCCGATCGAGGTCCAATCCGGAGGACACCTGCTCGGGCCACCCGACGAGGTTCCCGACCTTGCGGATGTCCGAGGCCAACCCACCGCCCTCCGGGCCCTGGAAATCGCCGCAGCCGGGGCCCATCATCTCCTCCTTTGCGGGCCCCCCGGCGCCGGAAAGACGATGCTTGCGCAACGGCTGCCCGGCATTCTCCCACCCCTGACTCTCGAAGAGGCGCTCGAGGCGACCGTCGTTCACTCCGTCGCCGGCCTGACCAGGGGGCGGGCTCTCGTATCGGCGAGGCCGTTTCGGGCGCCGCATCACTCCATTTCCATGGCGGGTCTCCTCGGGGGCGGCAGCGTGGCCAGGCCCGGTGAGGTGAGCCTGGCCCATCGCGGAGTGCTCTTCCTCGACGAACTGCCGGAATTCGATCGCCGGACGCTCGATGGCTTGCGGCAACCGTTCGAAGATGGGCGGGTGCGCATTTCGCGGGTGGCCTATTCTGTCAGCTACCCTTCGAGGTTCACCCTGGTCGCAGCGATGAATCCCTGCCGCTGCGGTAACTACGGAGTGAAGGACAGTGAGTGCCGCTGCTCACCCCCGCAGGTCGCCGCTTACCGCAGCCGGATCTCCGGGCCTCTGCTGGACCGAATCGACCTGCACGTGGAAGTCCCCCGGGTGACGTACGCCGCTCTATCCGCAGCCGCGAACGGCCCCGACAGCGCGGAGATCCGCCGCCGAGTGGTCCAGGCACGCGAACTGCAGGCCGGCCGCTTCCCGTCCCTTTCCATCGTCACGAATTCATCCGTGCCGATGGAAGCCCTGCGGCCGTTTTGCCGCGTGGATCCGGAAGGCCGCAGACTGCTCGAAGCATCCATGGACCGTCTCGGGCTCTCGGCCAGGGCGCACGACCGCATCCTGCGCACCGCTCGAACGATTGCGGACCTCGCGGATTCGAGACACATCCTCACCATCCACCTGGCCGAGGCGTTGCAGTTCCGGGGTCGGGCGTGATCCGGCCGGGATGTTCATCCAGTTGGACAACCAGACCGACGACAGGGTCAAATGTGCCAATGGCAACCGATTTGCGCACCTGATCTCGACGATGAGCGTGTTTACAATCATCCGCAGGGCGATCCGGGACTCCAGCAGCAGAGGAATTCCGTACATGCCGAAATCTGATTTGGCCGATCTGATGAACAGTTCATCACGGTGAGCATTCATGGCGCACGCCACCGGCGCTCTTGCCGCGGTTGCGCTCTCGTGTCGGAGGAAGAGGCAGCATGGGTCGGGAAGCAGTCGCGCAAATCATCCACCGTTACGGAGGAGGGGGGGCCCAGCGGGTCACTCTGACACTGGCCCGGGGCTTGCGTCGGGCCGGACTCGAGTCCTGTGCGATCTCGATGATCGACTCCGGCGAATACGTCGAGGGTCTCGGTGACGATGTGACGATCGTGGACCTGAAAACGGGGCGCGGGGGACTGCTCGGGGCCCTCATCGGGTGCTTCCGTCTTCGAAAGTTCCTCCTCGAGCATCCCATGGACCTGGTGCATTCGCACAATCGAGGGTCGCTGATCGCTTTCCTCCTGGCGACCCTCGGGTGGAGAGAAAAGCCTCGTCTGTGGTTCACCTGGCATATCCCCGATCAGGTCCTGGCGGAGCGCGGGATCCGGCGCTGGATTCTGATCCGGGCCCTGCGGCGCTGCGAACGAATCTGGGGAGACGCCCAGGACATCATCGATCGGATCGTCGAGCAGGTGCCCGACCTCGCGGACCGCAGCCGGCCCTTCATCAACGCGGTCCCCGAACGGGAGATCACTCCCGCTCAGGAGTCTGAGCAACCGGTGCTGCTCTGGATGGCCCGCATCGCTCGCACCAAGGACCCTGAGATCTTCCTGAGGGCGACCGCCCGATTGCGCGATGAAGGGCTTGTCTTTCGAGCCATCGTTGCCGGGTCCGCGATCGAGGCTCACCAGCCCTATGAGGAAGCGATGCGAAAGCTGCACGGGGAACTCCACCTCGAGGGTGTGGTCGAGCTTCGAGGCTGGGTGGATGATATCGATGCGTTGCTGAACGAGGTGAACATTGGAGTACAGACCTCCCACCACGAAGGCTTGAGCCTGACGCTGTTGGAGCAGATGATGGCCGGCCTGGCGCCCGTCGCCTCGGATGTGGGTGACACCCGCCTGGCGGTGAGCAGTGGGGAGACCGGGATCCTCATTCCCCCCCGGAACTTCGACGCCCTCTGCGCCGCACTCCGGCTCGTGATCCAGTCGGTGGAAGAGCGCCGGAAGCTCGGCGCCTCGGCGCACGACATTGCCATGCGCGAGTTCAGCATGACGGCCATGACCAACAGGACCATCGAGTTCATTCGAGCCGGAGCAGCGCCTGCCCCGGCTGGATAGCCACCCGGCCCGCCCTGTTGCGATCCGGGTGGAGGAATGAGCATCCACCCGGTCACCCCGGATCGTCGCCCTGGCACTCCTGCGCTTTCCCGGTGCCGCGAACAGAGGTCCGGCATCCCGGTTCTGACCGGGGCCGCGTACCCTCCGCGGACCGTGTGCCGTTTGAGCTCATCGGCAATTCCCGGGCAGTTCGCGCACGCCGCTGACGCTGCCGGCAAGCAAGTGGATCGCATGGGCAATACGCTCACATGCCGCTCCCCCTCCGTACGCCGATAGGTCCGGGGGGGCCTCGGGCGGTGTCTGCGCCTCCACCGCCAGGACGATTGCCTCCACATCCGATCCGGCCAGGATGTTCCAGCCCGATTGGGTGGTCTCGGTCCACTCGGTCTCCTCGCGCAGCGTCACGCACGGAACGGAGAGGAAGTAAGCCTCCTTCTGAAGACCGCCGGAGTCGGTGAGAACGGTGTGGGCATCCGCCGCAAGGCCGATGGTCTCCAGGTACGACGCGGGAGGCAGGGCCAGCACATTCCCCGGCAACTCCGCGCCGAGCTCGGAGAGTACCGCCCGAGTGCGCGGGTGCACCGGAAACGCGACCTTCAGCGGGATCTCCCCAAGAGCCTTGAGGATCGAGAGGAGACGGATCGGCCGGGAGGTGTTCTCTGCGCGATGAACGGTCGCGAGGCAATACTTGCCGGGGATCAGGCCGTATCTCGCCGGCACGTCGTGACCGATTCGCTCCCGCGCCTGAAGGCAGGCGTCGAGCATGACATCGCCGGTCAGTATTGCCCGCGAAGCCAGCCCCTCGCGCTCGAGGTTGGCTACGGCCGCCTCGGTGGGACACAGGCAAAGTCGCGAGAGATGATCGGTGATGAGCCGATTGATCTCCTCGGGCATTTCGCGATTGAAAGAGCGCAGCCCGGCTTCCACATGCGCGAGCGGGATACCGCAGCCCATGGCCGCCAGTCCCGCGGCCAGCGTCGAATTCGTGTCGCCATAGGCGACCACCACGTCCGGTGATTGCTCTCGGATGATCGCGGTGAGCCCCGCGGTCATCAAGCGTGTCTGCTCTCCGTGAGGGCCGGAGCCGGCCTCGAGATTCACATCAGGCCGGGGAATGTCGAGTTCGCTGAAGAACGAAGACGACATTTCCCGGTCGTAGTGCTGGCCGGTGTGAACGAGGACCTCACGGAAGTCCTGTCGCAGACGGCGGGAAAGCGGCGCGGCCTTGATGAACTGGGGGCGCGCCCCCACCACGGACAGGATGGTCTTCACCGTGCGTAAAACTCCTTCACCTTCGCAAGAACGAACTGCTGCTCCTCTTCCCTGAGTTCCGAGTATACCGGGAGGGAGAGGGACTCACCGGCGGCGCGCTCCGATTCCGGAAAGTCCCCCGCGCGGTAGCCGAGGTCGGTGAAGCAGGCCTGCTCGTGCAGGGAAAGCGGATAGTAGATCGCGCAGCCGATGCCGCTCTCAGCCAGGAAGTTCTTCAGTCCATCCCGGTCCGTGGCGCGAATGACGTACTGATTGTAGATGGGCGTACAGCCTTCGAGCACCGGCGGTGGGGAGACCTCGTCCATCTCGACGAACGCTGCGTCGTAGATGGCTGCGTGGGCCCGGCGGCCGTCGGACCAGCCGGCGAGGTGTCTCAGTTTGACGGAAAGCACGGCGGCCTGCAGAGCGTCCAGCCGGGAGTTCCAGCCCACCACATCGTGGACATAGTTCTGCCGGGACCCGTGGGCCCGCAACACTCGCACCTTGTCCAGCAGTTCGTCGTCCGCTGCGACGACCATCCCGCCGTCCCCGGCCGCGCCGAGGTTCTTGCTGGGGAAGAAAGAGAAGCAGCCGAGGTCGCCGAGAGCCCCGGCTCGCTTGCCCTTGTACTCCGCGCCGATGGCCTGCGCCGCATCCTCGATCACCTTGAGCCCGCGTTTCTCGGCAATCTCGAGGATCGGATCCATATCCGCCATCTGCCCGAAAAGGTGTACCGGCATGATGGCCCGGGTCTTGTCGGTGATGGCGTCCTCGATCCTCTCCGGGTCGATGTTGAAGGTCGCGGGATCGATGTCCGCGAAGGCCGGACGCCCACCCGCATTCCAGATCGCCCCCCCCGTCGCAAAGAAGGTGTACGGCGTCGTGATCACTTCTTCCCCATGCTCGATACCGCAGGCCCGGCATGAGAGCAGGAGTGCGTCCGTTCCGGAGGCGACCCCCACCGCGCCGGTCACGCCGCAATAATCGGCCATTTCCGTTTCGAAGTCCCGGACCGTCAAACCGAGGATGAACCCGCAACTGTCGAACACGGACTGGACCGCCTCCTCCACATCCGCGCGGATCGTTTCGTACTGCCTCTTGATGTCGAGCAGGCGAACTTCCATCGTCATCCCTCCTGGATCTGGATCGGGGCGCCGTCCGCCGCCAGCGACCGGGTCGCCGCTTCCAGCAACCGAACCACCTCGAGGCCACCGCGGCCGTCGCTGCGAGGCCGCTCACCACGCGTCACACAATCGAGAAAGTGCTGGCACTCCAACCGCAGTGGTTCTGAGGCATCGAGGCGCGGAATGAGGATGTCACCGAACCGCAACCCGATGTAATCCCCGAAGCTCCGATACTCCGTCGGCACCCTGGCCCCCTTGTCAAAGATGCGGATCTTCTCCTGGGCCTCCATGTCATCGAAGACCACCATTTTCTTCGAACCCACCACGGTGAACTTCCGCAGCTTGTGCGGGTCGAGCCAGCTGACCTGCACCTGGCCCATGCAGCCTCCGGAAAAGCGAACGTTCATGAAGGCGACGTCCTCGACGCCATCCTGCAAATAAGCGGCGCCGCGCGCTGTCACCGAGACCGGCTTCTGGTCCAGCAGATAGAGCATCACCGACAGGTCGTGCGGGGCGAACGACCAGAGCGAATTCTCATCCTGGCGAATGACGCCGAGGTTCACGCGCTGGCTGTAGAGGTAGTAGAGGTCCCCCAGTTCGCCGCTCTCCACGAGTTGCTTGAGCTTCAGCACTCCGGGGTGGAACAGCAGCAGATGGCCGACCATCAGCACCAGGTTGCGATCGTCCGCCTCGGATACGAGCTCTTCCGCGTGCAGTGCGGTCAGCGCCAGGGGCTTCTCGACGTAGGCGTGTTTGCCGGCACGGAGGACCTTCATGCCCAGCGGATGATGGGCCCTGGCCGATGCGGAGACCACGACGGCATCGACCTCCGGGTCGGCCAGCATCTCGTCCACCGCCGTGGTCGTGCGAATGCCCGGGAAGAGTTCCCGCATCTTCGCCAGGCGCCCCTCGTCGAGGTCCACCACCCACTTCAGGCTGGAGGATGGCAGATTGTGGAAGTTCCGGACCAGATTCCGGCCCCAGTTCCCTGCTCCGACCACCGCGACCACCGTCATCGACTTCCCTCCGGATCCACCCCGTGCTTCCCGCCGACCGCTCGCGGCAATCCGAAGCGCCGTTTAACCGGGTTGCTTTTCAACGGGCACCGGCAGAGCGGAATCCCAACGGGAAGAATGCGGAGATCCTAATCTCCGGGCCCGGAAAAACCGCTCTGAATCCCGATTGGCCGGACTCGATCACGTCCCTGGACCCCATGCGCGCCAGGCCCCGCCGGGCACGCAGCCGAGGATCTGCGGTACAAGCCTCATCTGCCGGAGCAGGCTCCGACTTTCACCCAGCCTGGCTCGCCGGGCGGAGGTGTGTGATGACGCTGCCGAGGAGCCGGGCATCCACCCGCTCCAGGAGGAACCTGGCCTGGGAGGCGGCCTTCGGCTGGGTGGATCCGGCCTTGAGCACGAGCAGCACACCATCGACGTGTGGTGCGATCACCGCCGCATCACTGAAAGTGACCACGGGGGGCGCGTCAATCAACACTCGATCGTATTCATCGGCGCTTCGGCGGATCAAGGCCCGCAGTTTCGTGGAAGAGAGCGCTTCGGTCGGATTGCAGGCGAAATCCCCGACCGGCATCACAGACAAGCCGGGGTGCGCGGTCGGCTGGATGATCTCGCTCCACTTTGCTTCCCCGGCGAGGCACTCGGACAGCCCCGGACCCGTCGCCGTCCCGGCGAACTCGTGGATCCTCGGATCTCTCAGATTCGCATCGATCACCAGGACATTCGTCTCGCCCCGGCTCAAGTACGACACCCCCAGGTTCAGTGCCGTCACCGATTTCCCTTCCCGGGGCTCAGGTGAAGTAATCAGGATCACCTCAGGCGGACTTCCGTAGTCCAGTTCCAGTAGCTGGCTGCACAGGGTGCGATACTGCTCACTGGCTCTCGACCGGGGCTTGCAGTGCGCTACGATCCGGCTGTCGAATGTAGCCGCCCGTTGGGCAACGGTCACCGTTTCACCGGCCGGATCACCGCTCTCCTCCGCCATCAGACGGTCGTCCCGCACCGTGCCTTGCGCTTCCACTGGTGCTCCTTCTTGCTTTGGTCTCGTCCTGAAGACAGGTCCGTTTTGATACATGTCACTCCTCAAAGACTACCCGACCAGTTCCACCACCCTCGCCATCAGGGATCCAACGTCACCGTCTGCGGTGACCTGCACGAAGAGGGCGATCCCGATCAGGAACAACATCGCCAGGACCGCGACCAGCGACAGCCTGGTCCTGACCCTGGCACGCCTCTTCTCCTGCTCGGTTCGAATGCAGTCGATACCCCCGAGAACCGGCAGTGCCAGCGCAACGCGGGCGCCCTCCACATCGCGGATCGAATCGTCGAAGAGGTCGAGGACCACGACAGTGCCAATCCCGGCACCGAGGCCAATGACCAATCCGAGCACCGCGATGACGATCTGATTCGGGACATTCGGCCTGACCGGATACACGGGGGAATCCAGCACGTCGAAAATGACTGCCTGTTCACTCTGAGACAGGAGCCACTCGTTCACCGCGGCGGTTTCCTGCTGCTTCGCGGCCACCAGCGATGCCCGCAGGGTGTCACATCGCTTCTCGAGCGACAGAAGCTCGGCCTTCAATGCGGGAAGGGACGACTGCCTCCGCAACAACAGGTCGAGATTTGCCTGCCGCCTCCGTCGCTCGTCCCGAACATTCGAGAGCTTCTCCGCCACCGCCACCATCGTCTTTTTCAGTTCCTGATGCGTCAGGTTCCGGGTGCGGCCGCTACCGTCTCCGGCCAGGGTCCACTCCGGTTCATCGGCGAGTTGGGCCCGAGCCTCGTTCAGTTTTCGATCGAGCGCCAGGATCTCACTATCCAGCGAGCGAATGGCCAGGCGCTCACATTCACAGGCGGTGTCGAGGGCTTCTGCTTCGTCCGGTGCGAGATCTTCGTGACTCGATCTGAACTCGGCGACTTCGGCCTCCCCACAGGATAGATCCGTCTGGAGCCGGGAGACCTCTTCCCGGGCGCTCTGGAATGTGTCCGGCAATCCGTTGTCCTCACCGCCGCTTCCGCCTTTCCGGAAGCCTGTCGCGAGTTCCGTCACGATGCGCTGAGCTACTGCCGGGTCGGTCGAACGGTGGGTGATCCTGAGTATGGCCTGACCCGGGTCGGCTTTCAGACGGTTGACGCTGGTCGAAGAAGTGATCTGTTCGACCAGGGCGGCGCGTGCCCGAGAGCGCTCCGGCTTGCTCAAGGCTTCCAACCCGGCATCGAGCCCGAGGTCGGCCACAACTCGCTCCGCGCTCTCGGTCGACAGGATCTCCCGCCGGATGCTCCGCACCAGGTCGTCGAGACGCTCCGCCCCTTCGAGTCTGTTGCCGTAGAGGTCGTGCAACGCCCGGGGCCCGATGATCCGAACCCTCGTGAACGACTCGTGCATCCGTGGCAGCAGAAATGTCGTGACGACAGCCGCCAGAAGCAGCATCAAGGCGACCCCGACCACCAGGATCCTTCGCCTCCACGCGAGGCCGCCGATCTCGCGAGCAAACCGCGGTACGTACATACCTTTACTCCTCCCGAGCTATCTCCCTATCGGAACGAAAGCGCCCGGATCGAAGAAGATTCGCGAACTGAGAAAACACCGCTGCCGGTTTGAAACCCCGGACCTGAATCGTGACGGCCGAACACGACCTCGTGCCAGTCCGGGGAATCCGGGCTATACTCCGCAGTCCCCGATCCGTGTGAGATCAACCTCTTGATTGTGACGATCTACCTGGTTTTCAGCGTTGCGGTGCTTTTCGCCTTCAAACGGCTGGGGGGCTACCGGGCATCTCTGCTCGCCCTCATCGGTGGATTTACCTTCCTGCCCGTCATGGACTATCCGGGTGTGCTCGAAACCCTTGCGGGCGAGGGCTGGAGCGTTCGCGGGATCGCGCTGCTCCAACCGACCTTCGTGACGCGGGCCACCGTTGTCGGTGGAGCGATCCTCTTCGGGCTGATCCTCTTCGATCGAAGAGCTCTGGGCACAGTGCGATGGCGGCTCGCCGACCTCCCGATATCGACCTGGTGTCTGCTGCCGCTGCTCAGTGGTTCTGCCGCGGGTGTTCCCGCGCTCCATTCACTTGGTAACACCGTCTACATGGGGCTGGCTTTCGGGGTGCCCTACCTGGTGGGCCGGACCTTTCTCGGCAGTGTCGGGCGAGTTCGCGGTGCGGTCATCGCGTTCATTGGTGCCGCCGTGCTGTACACCCCCCTTTGCCTCTACGAAATCGTGGCCGGCCCGAGGCTCTATGAGTTCGTCTACGGGTGGCATCCTCATCAGCTCGAAGGTGCCGTCCGCTGGCTCGGCTGGCGCCCGGTGGTGTTCACCGAACATGGCAACCAGCTCGGTATCTTCATGGCCACGGTCGCGCTGTTCGCGTTCTGGATGCACCGCTCCGGTGCCCTCCCCGGCGCCCGGAACCTCCGCTCCCGCCTGCTCGGCTTCGGGCTCCCCGCCGTGGCCGTCCTGTGTCAGGCCCTTGCCCCGGCGATCCTCCTCGTGGGCGGGATGTTTGCGCTCACCTGGGTCCGTCGCCTGAGTGCCCTGATCCTCATCCTCGCCATCGTTCTTCCGGTGGGCGGTTACGCCGCGTTCCGGCTGACCGGGACCATCAGGGCGGAGGAGACTCTGCTCGAACTCATGGGTCCCGGCGCGGTACAGGCGATGAAAGGCTCCAGCCGGCTCAAGTCACTGGCGTGGAGAGTCAGCCGCGAAGAGGAGCATCTCGAGCGCATCCACGAGCGATTCCTCCTGGGCCAGGGCAGATGGGACTGGTGGGATCGCCGTTACGCCTCCCCCTGGGGATACTGGACGCACGCGATCGGGTCATTCGGCCTGGTGGGGTTGATCACCTTCTTCGCACTGCTCATTGTCCCCGTCGTGCTGTTCCTTCGCCGGCATCGGCCCAGTTGCTGGGCTCAACCAGACATCGCCCCGCATGCACTGCTCTGCTGTGCGTTGATCTTCCTGCTCCTCGACGGAATGCTCAACACGACGCTGAACCTCCCCTTCCTGCTGGCCGCAGGCGCGCTCAATTCTCCGGGCCGCTCTGCCGATTGAGGTTGCCGGGACATCGGTGGCACAGCCGGGGACGCAGAGTACGAATCCCTACCTGGCCCCTTCCTTCACGGCCTTCCAGCGCTCCACATAGTTCGGTGGAATCGGGCGGCCGCAATCCACCTCGGCGGAGACTTCTTCGACAACGAGGCGAGCCGCCTGACGCCTTCGCCCCTCGAGTAGAGCTTCCGCAAGCAGGATCCGCCATCTCAGGCTCACCGGGTCGATCTCGCTCGCCTTCTGGTACTGCGCGATGGCGCCATCCAGATTGCCCGCCGCCCGGTGGACCTCCGCCAACGTATCGCGGTACTCGGCGTTCCGAGGATCGGCGGCCACGATTTCCATGGCCAGAGCCAGAGCTTCTTCCTTCGCGCCGAGCTTCGCCAAAATGAGGGCGAGGTTGTTCTTCACGACATCCAGCCTGGGATTGACGGTCAGCGCCTTGCGATACACCTGCTCCGCCTGCCGGTCGTCACCGCCGGCAACCAGGGTCATCCCGACGAGCATCCATTGAAACCCGTTCAGTTCGCTGACCGCAGTCACACTCTTCAACAATCGCTCGGCCCGGCGCATCATGCGCGGGTCATTCGACCTCTTGAAGAGCTCCATCCAGATCCGGGCGAGCTCGAGTTTCTCATTGATCCGGTCTTCGGGAATCGCAGCCTGAAGTTCTTCGAGCCACTTCCTGGCATCCTCGACATCCGGTACGTTCTCCCCGGCCACGCTGCTGAGCAGCATTCGCCACACTCCCGATGTTCGGCAAAGTGACCGGAAGAATTTGCGGGCCCTGGCCGATTGTCCGTTCTCGGCCAACGCGGTGGCGTAGATGAGCAGGGGTTCGCGGTGGGCGCGCTTGCGTCCGTCGAGGTCCCCGAGCCAGACCGCCATGATGGCGACCGCGGCCTCCGGTCTGCCACGGGCGAGTTCAACCTGGGCCAGCATCGTATCGGCTCGCACGTTCCGGCCGGCGGAGCCCTTCCTCCACTCCACCGCCGACTCCAGGGCATCATCCAGCCGTCCGGATGCGAGCAGGAGCCGCACCAGCAGTTCCCTGGGATCATCGCTGGCCGGAAAGGTCCTGACGGCCCGCCGGGCCACTCGAAGGGCCTGCTTCTCTTCACCGTACGGCGCGAGAGCAAGTGCGACGATTCGCTGGATCTCCCATTCACCAGGGTACTGATCCGCCACGGTGATCACGCGGACGACGAAGAGTCGCAAGGTCAAACTTCGATCTTCAAAGTCCTTGAACGTCCGGATCAACTCGACGGCCGGACCTCGAAGCGCCGGATCGTCGATCCAGAGGCGCACCAGCCCCGCCAGTTCCGGAACGTGGGACGCGAACCGCAGCAGGTCCAGGTGGGGCGCCAGGTGCTCGACCGCGTGGGCCAGGTCCGGGTCGGACCCGAACTCCTCGAGGGCTTTGAACTGCTCCTTCCATCGCCCGTACGAAGCCAGCAGGCTGAGGAGCCTGGTGACCGGCAGACTCATCCGCGGATCGGCTTCGATGGCAGCGCGGTAGTGCTTGGCGGATTCCTCCCACTGGCCGATGGCCCGGTAGAACTCCGCCATGATCAGTGAACGTTGCACCGGATCGAGCTCGAATTGATCCAGCCTGCGTACCCACTTCTCCGCTTCCCCGGGCATCCCGCGAATCGTCAGGAATTCGATGGCGAAGAGCACCGAATCCAGTTCCGGGCTGGCCAGGAGCTCGGTGAGGATCTTGCCGGCTTCCTCCTCCCTCCCAGCCTTGGACAGGAGCTGTGCACGGAGCAACTCCCGCCCGCCGAACATGTCCGGAGCGTCCGCCGAGATACGTTCCATGGCTGCCAGCGCGAGCGAATACTCTCCCTGCTCCGCGAAGAGATCCGCCACCGCCTCCAGATCCTCAGCGGATGCGAATCGTGACTTGAAAACGCGCAGCAGGCATTCGCGAGCCCCCCGAAAGTCTTTTTTGCGGAACAACATCCGCGCCAGCAGGAGGTCCGCGGGCGGTTTCACCAGACCGCGTTCCCCCACCATGGTGAGTTGCCGGGTGGCCCCATCCAGGTCTCCGAGGTTTTCCAGGGCAACCGCAAGGAGCAAGCGAAGGTCAACGAGATGGGGGGCGACCTCCAGGACTCCGGTCAGCAGCTCCGCGGCTTCGGTCCAGTCGCTCTCGCCGCCGGATGCGCGGAGGATTCGCTTGGCCTTCATGATTCTCCAGCGGAGGCCGGCATCTCCGGTAATCCTGCGCAGGCGCTCGATGCACCGGGAGACGAAGTCCAGGTTCATCCAGATTCCCCGCGAACGGCAGATCGTCAATTGCACCCGGATGTCGTCGGGGTTTGCGTCGCCGAGTGTGATCCAGGCGCTACCGGCACTCGGATGCTGGATCCGGTCGAGGTACATCGCGATCGTGAGGTCCCATTCCAGCAAGTCGTCCCGGGCGGCGTTTTCCCGGCCATCCGTCAGCAAGGCCAGGCCCGCATCCTGATCGGAATTCCGGGCGAGTTGCAGCGACCGGAAGAACATGAGCTCTACCGTCTCTCCGAAGAGTGTCGTGTAGCGGTCAAGGCATTCCTCCTCGACTGCGAGACCGAATGACTCGCTGATGAGAGCCAGGTTGAGAATGGCCCGGGGGCTCGGCAGCTCCTCGCTTGCGGTCAGAGCCTCCCTGATCGCAGCGACCGCAGCGACCGTGTCCAGGTTCCGCGCCAGCGCGGCCACCCGGAGCGGGGTCGCCGACATCCAGGTCCGGGAGGGCGCTGCCTTCAGGCTCGCGGCCAGGTCGGCCCGTTCGTCCGCGGACATCTGATCGAGCGAGGCTCCGGCAAGCAGCAGTTCGACTTCCGCCACCTCCGGGTCGAGTGGCCATCTGTCCCGTGCGATCTCCAGGAGTTCCGCCGCGTAGTCCCGGTAGTCGTCCAGCAACATCTTCCGAGCTGCCCGGATCACCGGCTCGGACCAGAGGCGGCTGAGCTTCGAAGCCTCCGACCAGGCCCGCACCGCCAGTTCCATCTCATCGACTTCCTCGCAGGCCTCCCCCAGGAAGAAGTAAAAGACGGGGTTGTCCTCGTCCCGGGCCAGCGCCGCCGTTGCCGCGTCGATGCGTTGCCGCGGCGTGATGCCCCGCTGTGGCCCGGCATACACGTCGAGGAAGCGCACCCACCCCTCCGCGGCGGGGATCTTCTTGATCCGATCCAGTTGCGCCATGACCTCTCTGGCTTCGTCATAACGCCGGAGAGACACCAGGCAGAGCGCCTTGTAGCCGAGGATCGAGACATCCACAGCTTCCTTCCGCGGCACGAATCTCTCGACCTTCGACAGCGCAGCTTCATACTCCTGTCTCTGCCAAAGCCAGACCATCAGGGCCTCGAGGAACTGAAGAGCATGGAACTGCCCCGCCGCCTTCTCGAGGACCCGGGCCATTTCCTCCTCTTCGCGGAGCATGCCGAGGTAGGCCGTCAGCCGCGCAGTGAAACGCGGATCCGGCAGCTCCCTCCTGGACAGCGGGAGGAGCACCGCCTTCGCCAGTTCAACCTCGTTCGTGAGCAGATAGGCGTTTCCCAGGAGGAGCTGGTACTCGGGATCGTCGGGATGCGCCCCCGCAGCGCGAGCCGCCCATGACTGAATTTCGGCTGCCCCCTGCTTGAGACTGATCTTCAGTGACAGGTTGTGAAAGTAGCCCTCCACGTCATCCGGCGCGTGCAGCGTGTAGAGCTCGGCAGCTTCCAGCGCTTCGCCCAGCCGCCCAAGCAGTGCCAGGCTCCTCGTCAGGGCCCAAAGAGCATCCGCGTTCGCGGGATCGTCAGGCACGTTGTCATCGGGAGCGTCCTCGTCCCCGAGGAAGTCCAGCGCAAGCCGGTACCCTTCAAGGCTGTAACCGCCCTTCACATATACCTTGAGGAGTTCCCGCCAGGCGTTTTCCATGCCCGCCTCGATACTCACCGCGCGGCGCAGAAAAGTGATCGCCTGCTGGTACTCGTACGCACCGGAATCGGGATGATTGCTGAGCGCGACGGCACACTCCACCAGCGCCTTCGGATCATCTCCAAATCGATCCAGGTACTTTCGAATCCGGCTCAGGGCCGTGCCCATCCGGCCTTCGGAGAGCGCTTGCCTCCCTATCTCCAGGTGGCGTCGTGCACGCTCGTCCAACTGGTGCTGGCGAAAGAGGTACAGCCCCGCACCGGCCAGAATGACGACACCCAGCACGGAGAATAGAATCAGCAGTCGCTTCTTCCGATTCGGTGCATCCGGTATCTCGAACTTCTCAACGGGTGTATCCGGGTATCCCAACCTTCGGTCCTCCGATCGAGGCGCTCCCCCCTGAACTCATCGGCAATCGGCGCCGGACGTACGCCTGGAATCCCGATCCTCGTCACCTGCCGGCAGGGAGCAGCGCATGATCCGCCACCAAGGAGAATGACGATGACGACGAGGTGCAACACAAATCGGAGGTCCGGAAGACAGGGGCTCACCGCGCGGCCTCGCCGTTTGGATCATGGAACAGTCGGGTTCTCAGGTCCGAAGCCGCGAAAGCCATGCCAACATGCTCCGCTCCAGCCCAGACTAGCAGAGCAAAGGTGGGCGCCAACAGGTTGAATCCGCGGATGCGATCGGCTCCGCGGCATGCTGACGCTCCGCGCATGCTCCGATCGGCCGCCGGGGAGAACTTCCCGGGGATACGGGAAGCCCTGTCCGATCTGCGGTATTCTCGCTGTCTGTTCAGCGAAGGGAGAGCGCTTTGCCTTCACCCCTCAGTTTCCTGCGAATGATCCTCGCACAGCAGATGGGACGGCAGCATCTGGAGCGTCGGCCCGAGCCCGCTGCGGTGACGGATGCCGAGGACAACGTCCTCGAGTACGACCGCGTCATGACGACGAAGCTCGTGCTGGCCTATGCGGCGGGTATCGAATGTATCCACCGGGCGCGCCCGGACGGACCGGCCGATCAGGCTCTCGACCTGGCCTGCGGACCTGGCCACTTCACGCTCTCCCTCGCCCGCTACCTCGGCTACGGACAGGTGACCGGCGTGGATCTGTCCGGTCCCATGGTCGAGAGCGCCGCCGCCAACGCAAGACGGCTCGGCATGGCGGAGCAGACCCGGTTTCGGACCGGTGACGCCACCCGTCTCGACTGCTTCGATGATGCGACCTTCGACCTGGCCTGCTGCACCGACGCCGCGCACCACCTGCCGGATCTCGAAACCGTCCGGATGGTTCTCTCGGAGATGTCCCGGGTGACCGGACCTTCCGGGCTCGTCATGCTGATGGATCTCGCTCGTCTTCGCACCGCAAGACTGACGGAGCGATACATCGAGGTCCTCGGGGCGGATTATCGCGACCGCGGGCTGTCCTGCTTCCTCGAAGACTTTCGGAACTCCATGTACGCGGCCTGGACGCCGGCCGAACTGGCCACCGCGATCCCTCGCGAAACAGGAAGAGCCTGGTGGCACATCGTGCCCCGTGGACTGCCCTCGATGCAGTTTCTGCTCGGGGTTCCCGAAGAGGCGCGGGGCGTATTCGCGCGCAAGGGCTTCTCCGCGATGGAGCACCCTCTCGTCAAGGAGTGGACGCGTCGCTGGACGGAGATGGTCGGCTCGGACTGGACGAAGGAGAACGTGCAGGATTGGAAGGTGCTGCGGCTGACGCTCCTCGGAGCGAGGCACCGGCGGCTGTCCTGAACTGCTGACCGGCGGGCCGGCACGTCCGTGGATGTTGCGGCCCGTGGGGCCCGGAGAATCAAAGAACAAGGGCGGCGCTCTTTGCGCCGCCCTTGTTTGAATTCCTGCCGGTCTGTTTCGGTGCTTGCTTAGGTGCGGCGACGGAGCCTGCGGCCAAGGCCGAGAGCGCCGAGGAGAGCAAAGCCCATCCAGGCCGCTGCCGGCACCGGAACCACGCTGAGCGGAATGATGAAGAACTCAGCCTGGTTGTTGATGTTCCAGCCCGAGGAACTGCCGACCTGCGAGTTGAAGGTCGTCGTGCCGAGCACTTCGACATCCGCGGTACCGCTGGGGCTGAAGGCACCCTCCTGGAGGGCGAGGGCGTAAGCGTCGCCGACGCCAGGGATCGGAGTCGAATTGTTCGGAGCGTTGGTGGACCACACGCGGTTCAGCGAGTAGACGGCTGTTCCGATCTGGTTGTTCGCAGCAGGCAGCGTCAGACGGCTCGTCGCCACCCAACCCTCACTGGCGGAGTTGGAGTTCCCGGTGACATTGCCGGCGATATCCGTCGGAAGGGCCGTGTTCATGCCGAGCGCCCAGAAGTACTTGCCATCCACCGCGTTGGCAACGTCCGTGGCGGCATTGTTCTTCGTGAAGTTCTGTGCGTTGTCCTCGAAGAAGATCACCATGGCGCCCGTGCCGGTGCCGGCGCCGCCGGCGACGCCGAGACCCGCCGCGAACGACCACGTGTCATCCGGGCCGAAAGCGATGGAGTAGATGTCGTCCGACGTGTCGCCGGGTGTCCCGTTGTCGTGCAGGAACGTCACCCTGCGTACGACGGTCCGGAAAATGGCGGTCAGTTCGTTGTTTGCCGTGCCGGCCCCGACGCTCTTCAGGGTGGTGCTGATGTCACCGAGGGACGTGATGTTGAGAATACCCTCGACGATGTCACCGACCTTCAGCGCACCCGTGAAACCGGTGATGTTCTCGACGCTGTCGTCCGAAATCTGGTTCGTCGTGTTTCCGGTCGGATCAAAGTCGATCAGACTCGTGATGCTCGAAGCCTCGGCACTGGCCCCCATGGCGACCAGTGCGACGGCAGCGGCCACCACCCATGTGCCCCACATTCTGAATTTCATCCGTCTCTCCTATGTGACTGCTTCACCTAAGTTCTCTCCGAGCCGTGCCGGGTAAACCGTCCCCCCGGAACACCGGCAAGATCAGGGCGTAACACCCCCGCGTCGGAATGCCACCACCCTTCGCTGCATACCTATTGGAAAAGAGGCCCCAAACTTTGGAGAAATTCGCAGATTTCCTCACGACCACCAGGTCGGCTCGTCTCCCGCAAGGCGCAAGACAGCGCACAGTAGCCCCCAAGTTGCTACGCACCAGGTACTTATCAAGCCAAACACTCGCTTTGGGGAGCGACTTTGGAGGGCCTTGCCTGCCAAAAAACTCTCCGTTACGGAAGGATACTCACCGGCGCGGAAGCAGGTGGATCCGGCCGGTTCAGGGTTCATGGATACGGATCTGCATATGCCACGGATCCCTGCGGCACGCTCGAGTGGTCCGGCACAGTCGTGGCCAGGCCCGACCCGCCGAGCGTGCGTTCGCCCGCGGCCCGGCAACACCGGGGGACGCGTTCCCCGTTCCGATGCTCTTTCCCGGCCGGAGATCACGAACCGTATCTCACCGCCGCAAGGTCGTACCGGACGCTGGGGTGCGGCTTCCCGCCCTTCTGCCCGCCCAGTCGAAAGAGCATGACCGGAGTGCGCTCCCGGATTCCGGGAAGAAGTTCGGCGAGATCCCGCGCGACCGTCTCGAGGCGCAGCACATGCTTCGGCAGGAAGGTGCTCGAGTCGGTGCGAAGCTTGAGCAGAAACAGGGGGAGGCTTCCGAGAGTGTGGAATGCCAGGTTGGCGGCGCTGGCGGCGAGCCAGACCCGTTGCAGGGCCCGGCCGGCCTCGAGATAGCCGCGATCCGAGTCATCTCCGGTCACCAGCAGGCCGAGGGCCCCGGTGGACCGTGCCTGTTTTGCGGAGATGCGAGCAAAGGAACGGCTCGCTCCGAACGCATTCGCGACGCGCATTCTTCCCCAGGGCCGGAGGAATCTGAGCACCGACCAGAGCGGCCGGGGAATCTCGAGGCTCCGGATGTCCAGGCCGTCCCGGCAGGAGGCGACCTCCTCCTCGGTGTAGCGGATCATCCGGTGCAACTCATCGTGAAAGCGCCGGTCTTCGAAGCGCACCCGGTCCGCCACACTCACCAGACTCGACATCTTCCGGATCGAAGGCCGGCCGGTTGTCCAGAGGATCTCGCAGGACGATCCGGCGATCGCTGCTTCGATACCGGCCAGGGACTCGGCAGGCACGGCCTCCGCCGAGTGCGGCAGGCGGTTCGTGTGCCGCGCCTCGATCTGCTCGGCGAGCGGATCCGGCTCACCGGCCGGTCGAAGCGCGACCGTCGCCACCAGCTCCCCCGGACCGGACGCCTTTACGGGGAGGTGGAACTCGACGTTCGCCGAGAGCCCCCGGCGCCCGGCTTCGAGCACCGTATTTTCGACGGCCGCACCGATCGCCAGCCACGAGAACAGGTCGCGCACGTCCGAGAGAACCGCCTTCTCGCGCAGGTGATAGATCCGGATCAACGTTGCGGTCGCCTCGAAGGCCCACGGCTGGTTGTTGTCGGGGGAAGGCGCCTTTCCGGCCGCCCGGAGCAGCGCATCCAGCCCGGCCTGGTCGAGGAGGCTGCGATCCGGTCCGGAACTGTCGCTGTGGTCGTCCACGGCTGAAGGCTAATCCATGGACCCGGCGACGCCGCCGAATTTCACCAGAGGCGCATGCCGCGGGCCCTCAGTACTGCCGGAAGTACCGACCGGGCTTCGCGGGAGGCGCCCGTCGAGTCCAGTACGTCTCGGCATCCGGATCGGGACGCGGAGCCATCGCGTTCTTCCCGAGCGCCCTCCGCAGCAGGCCGATGGGTGTCAGGATCCCAAAGTAGACCAGGCCGAGGAGGACCACCGACAGCACCATGCCGATGGGCAGGGCCGCGGCCATCATCACGACGTAGACCGGGCGGATGAAGGGTGGGTGCAGAAAACCGACCCCGCCCACCACGATGGCCCCGCAGGCCAGAATGCCCGCCGTCGTGAACGGCAGATTCCGGCCGTAGTGGAAGTAGACCGCCAGGCCGGTGAAGAATACGGCGAAGGCGACGGCGAACTGCCGGAGTTGATGGCTCGGCGGCTTCCAGTTGATGTCGATCAGCGCCATGTGCCGTTCCTCTCAGTCCAGGTCGAATTTCGCCAGGTGCTCCTCGCGGGAGAAGCCGTCCGCCTTCGGCTGATCGTCCTTCCGGAGGACGAACCGCTCCATCACCAGGATGTCCATATTCGTAGCCATGAAGACCCGGTAGGCATGCTCAGGGGAGCAGACGATCGGCTCCCCGCGGACATTGAAGCTCGTGTTGATGATGACCGGACAGCCGGTCTGGCGCTCGAATTCCGTGATGAGCGCGTGGTAGCGGCCGTGCCGGTCCGGATCGACCGTCTGGACCCTGGCCGAGTAGTCGACGTGCGTAATCGCCGGGACCTCGGAGCGCTTCACCCTGAGCTTGTCGAGCCCCACCAGACCGTCCATGGAGTCGGCGGACCGCTTCTCGTCCCGCACCCCGGCCACGAGCAGCATGTAGGGACTGTCCTCCTCCTCGCGAACCTCGAAGTACTCGTGGACACGGCTGCGCAGCACCGAAGGCGCGAAGGGGCGGAACGACTCGCGGAACTTGATCTTCACATTCATGACCGTCTGCATCTTCGTGCTCCGGGCATCGCCGACGATGCTCCGACTGCCGAGGGCCCGCGGGCCGAATTCCATCCGCCCCTGCATCCAGCCGACCACCTTCTCGTTCGCCATGTGGCCCGCCACGGCCTTCATCAGGTCGCGTTCATCCTCGATGAAGTCATAGCGCGCTCCCCGACCCTCCAGGTAGGTTCGGATCTCGTCTTACGAGAACTTCGGGCCGAGCAGTGTGCCGCTCTGGACATCCGCCCCGGTGCCGGTGCGCGGCTTCCCGAGAAGCTGATGCCAGATCAGCAGCGCCACGCCGAGAGCGCCTCCGGCATCGCCGGCGGCCGGCTGGATCCAGATGTTCTCAAACGGCCCTTCGCGCAGCAAACGACCATTCCCGACACAGTTCAGGGCGACGCCGCCGGCCAGGACGAGGTTGTCCACCCCCGTTTCGGCGTGAACGTGTTCCGCAGCCTTCAGCACGATCTCTTCGGTGACTTTCTGGATCGAGGCGGCGATGTCCATGTCCATCTGGCCCGGATCGGTCTCCGGCTTCCGCGGCGGCCGGCCGAACAGGCGGTCGAACTTGCGGGAGGTCATCGTCAGGCCCTGGCAGTAGTTGAAGTACGACTGATCCATGCGGAAGGAGCCGTCCGCCTTCAGGTCGATCAGGTGCTCCTTGATGAGGTCGATGTACTTCGGCTCGCCGTAAGGCGCCAGGCCCATGAGCTTGTATTCGCCGGAATTCACGCGGAATCCGGTGTAGTAGGTGAACGCGGAGTAAAGCAGGCCGAGTGAGTGCGGGAAGCGCAGTTCGTGGGTCAACTCGATGCGGTTGCCACGCCCCAGCCCGAAGCTGGCCGTTGCCCACTCTCCAACGCCATCCAGCGTGAGAATCGCAGCCTCCTGAAACGGCGAAGGGAAGAAGGCGCTCGCGGCGTGCGATTCGTGGTGCTCGGGGAAAACGATCTGCCGGCCGTACTCCTTCGAGAGCCCCTTGCGAATCAGGCGAGGCAGGTGGAGCTTCTCACGCACCCAGATGGGCATGGCTTTGAGGAAGGAGCTGAATCCACGCGGACAGAAACCGAGGTAGGTCTCGAGCAGACGCTCGAATTTGAGAAGAGGCTTGTCGTAGAATCCGACGTAGTCGAGATCCCCGGGAGCGATGCCGGCTTCCGCCAGGCAGTAGTCGATCGCGTGCTGGGGGAAGCGGTGATCGTGCTTCTTGCGAGTGAACCGCTCTTCCTGTGCGGCCGCGACGATCTTGCCGTCCATCAGCAGGGCGGCGGCGGAATCGTGGTAATAGGCGGAAATGCCGAGGATGGCCGTCATGATCCGGTTTTCCCATCAAGTCGCGCCGGACTGATCGCAACTGCCGCGTGTAGCATCACCAAGACCCCATAACCCCCCGCAGCGCTCCGCCCAGCCGCGAACCAGTCCCGCCGCGGACGCACGCCCTGGAATGCATTACCATCGGGTGGGGCCATCACACTACGAAGATCAGCTAGCCGTCAAGCAACGCTTCACTCCGGGCGGCAGGGCTTCCCAGGGCCCGCAGAGCGCGCAGAAACCGATCGATCCTGGTTCCTTTCCACTCTCCGGACCCGAGGGTGAACCGGCCTTCGTAATCGGTCGCGAGAACGGGCGCGGTGACGAAGTGCCGGATACCGCGCGGCATGGGCTCCCGGACCAGGGAAGCTGCCAGATTCAGTCTGAGACCCACCACCGGGGCGTTGTTCACCACCGGACAGATGCTCTCCTCACCGAACTGCTCGAACCCGAACATCCGGCTGTAGAATTTCACGTGGTGCGGGTGCACCCCCACGATCAGGTCGCTGTGGCTCGTATAGTGGCCGTAGAAATAGGCCCATTTCATGAGTTCGAGCTTCGCGTCCAGGGTTCGGCGGAGATCGATTCGTCGGTCCGCCAGCAGGCCCACCTCGATCAGGGTTCGCCCCGCACTCCGGAGAGCGCGCATTTCCACGGGGAAGCTGGCGTCGAGCGGAAGCCCGTCCGCGGCGTCGGGGTACGCGCTGATGGTCGCACCGATCTCATTGCGGATCATCCCGGCCACCGTGAGGGAATCATCCCGGGTCGCGGCTTCGACCAGGTGGATCTTCAGAGTATTCGACAGGATCAGCCGGGCCCTCAGATAGGACCTGTACACCAGTGACCAGGCCCCGAGAGCCTCTTCCACCGATTGAATCGGGCGGTAGTCAAGGCCACCGGATCGCCGCCTGCGGGATCGTCCCTCGGGGATGTCCCCGCCCACTGTCGCTCCACGCTTTTCGGACCGGCGTTTCACCATACGCTCCTACCCGTTCGACACCTTCGTCCTGCGTACGTATCGGCATCGGGACGGCCTGCGATGTAGGAAAAACGGCACGTTCACCGCCCGCCTCGAGAGACGGGGTGGTCGAGGGACGCGGTGCTGAAGAGACCGGAAGATGCCGGCCACCGGCAACGCCGGGCCTCCGTCGCGCCGTCGTTGGCGAATCAGCGTCTCGCGGGGTGCGCACGGGCGAAAGGCCGGCCATCAGGTCGACGGCGACCCCGGTCTGGACCTGGATGCCGAGTGCGGGCAGGAGGGATGCGGCGCCCGGATCGGAACCGTTATGCATGAGTCAGCTCTTACCCTCCACGGGTACACTCTCGAGGCTGAACCTCGCTCCGGACCGGAAGGAGTTGCGATGCCACGGTGCCGCGCGCCCATTGCAGTGGTTCTTCCCATTCTCATCCTGACTCTGGCCAGGGTCGGGCTCTGCCAGTCCCGTCCGGACCAGGTGCTCGTGCTGTACAACGCCGACTGGCAGGTCGACCAGGACGGGTCCGATCCCGGCCAGGATTCCGAGGAGATTGCCCGATACTACGTCCGCGCCCGCACGGATCCCGTGACCGGCCGCAAGCCGTTTCTGCTCGGGCTCAGCGCCGGCGGCGGAGCCGACTCGCCCCTCAACCAGCCGGTGCTTCGAGAGGGCGTCAACGACAACTTGTACGGGCTGGTCACAAGAGATGGCCATCGGATCACCGAACGGCTGCCGTTCAACTCGGATCAAGGCGATACGATCGTCCCGTTCAGGCTGATCGAAGCCGGGGCGGCCCTCCCCCGATACGCGGCCATCTACCTTCGCCAGGAGGATATCCCGCGAGACGCCGGCACCTTCCGGTTGATCGGCCGGCAGCCGGAGAAGGGAGAGATCGTTTTCGGAACCTGGTCCCGGAGTGCCAGGGACACGCACCCCTCGGTATTCACCATTCCGGTGAACCGGAATATGATCATCGCGGTCGATCTGTCCGTGCTCGGAGAAGGCGCCTGGACGTTCGAGCTTTCTGCGGAAGGTGCGGGGGGATCCTACCGGCTCGTCGGGTCCACTGCTGAATTCAGCAGGGGGCGCCGGGGCATTCCGACCTTCGTACCGGTCGTGTGGGGCGAGGGTCCCCGAGGTGCGCGCGTGCCCGACCGGACCGCC
Source organism: Planctomycetota bacterium (assembly GCA_024274785.1). Classification (GTDB taxonomy): domain Bacteria; phylum Planctomycetota; class JAJSAM01; order JAJSAM01; family JAJSAM01; genus JAJSAM01. Next base: position 24,658 of record JAJSAM010000037.1, read on the forward strand.
GCGTTCCCGAAACTGCTCACGGCCGTGGACCTCATCGCACGACTCGGCAACGGCCAGGTGTCCGGCTTGCGTCTCCCGTCCGTGGAACTCGCTGATCTCGTGCCGGAGAGCATTGCTCTGACCCTGGCGCCGGCGGGCCGGGAGGGAAGCGATGTTCCGGTCTACGCCGCCGCCGACGACTTCCTGTCCGCCGGCGCGGCTCTCTGGCGACTTTCAAGCGGTGATCTGATCGTGGCGGCCCGCTTCTCGAGCCTCTGTCCGGGCATCATCACCGCGGTGTGGTCGGGAACACGGCGGAACGGGGCGCCGTTCCGGAGGGAGCTTCGCCTGTACCCGCCTGGCGAGGTGCTTCCCAGCACGACCGGCCCCGACGGCATCCGGGATGACCGCAACTATCTCGACCTGATCGAGGGACCGGTTCGCGCGTTTCTGCAAGCGAACCGGACCGACGACGGCATTCCCCTGATCGACCACATCCTCTACATCGTGGTTATCCATGGCCTGCCCTACCAGGTCCGTTCAAGCTACGGGATCGCGCGGGGGCTGACCAATCTGAAGGGCGGCGATGTCGGTGCCGGCAGCGCACTCGGACAGCGCCTGATGATGATCCACTACGGCAGCATCGAGCCGCTGCGACCACCGGTGATCATGAACCTCGGACCGACCCGGGACGGATTCTGGCGGCCCATCCTCATCCATCCTCTGCGTTATGGACTCTTCGGATCGCGCTTCAACCCGATGCTGCACCCCCTGGCCTTTCGAACGGAAGCCCAGAAGAAGGCCCTGGCCGAGTTCGGCCCGGCGGCCGTGCTGAAGGGTATCTCTCCTCCGCTCACCACCGAACTGATGAAGAGCCTGCCCCCCGGCCGGCGCCTGCTGGCGGTCACCCGCATCGATGCCGGCGATGTCGGGGCTGCCCGGAACCAGATCGATGGCGCTCTCTACGGCGAACGGTACCTCACTCCCGGACTGGGATCAGCCTACTGCGGCCCCCACCAGGCGGAGGCGCCCCTCATCGACGCTCTCGTCGCGCGGGGCTTCGAGGTGAACCCGCTCGGGCAGACGTCCGATCGGGCGCTCTTTTATCTGGGCGCCGGTGCGAGCGGCCTGAAGTATCAGGAAGACCTCACCCCCGGGAACGCTTTGACTCCGGTCTGGGAGAAGGGATTTCTCCCGGGGAGCGTCGGTTATGCCATCAAGAGCTTCCTCGGGTGGGATCGACATCGCAGGCGCGCTCCCGTCCAGAGGCTTTTCGAGCAGATCATCCAGAATGGCGTGACCGCCTCGGCGGGATCCGCCGGGGGCGCCCATGACACCAATCTGACGTGGCCCGACCCCTTCGTTCTCGTGCAACTCCTGCTCGAGGGGTATGAGTACGGGGACGCGGTCCTCCGGAGCCTGATCTACCTCGACTGGACGATTTCGGTCGTCGGCGATCCCCTCTACCGTCCGGATCAGAGCAGGACCACCCCGGACACCACGAAACCCGAGATCGCCGGGCCGGGCGCGGTGACTCTCACGGTGGTTCCCGCCGGCCCGGGCGCCTTCGCCCTCCAGGCCGTGGTCACCCTCGCCGACTCCGGCGCCGAGATGGCGGAAATCGAGATCGAATGCACTCCGCGGTCGCCCTCCGAAGGAGAGACGGTGATCGGCCGGAACACCAGGTTCTCCCGGCGACCGGACGCCTGGGCCTACCCCCTCCGTCCGGCTCGGACCTATGCGGTGAGGATCACTCTCACGGATCCGTACGGGAACAGCTTCACGTCCACCCGGGAGAGCCTCCCGCTCCTGGTGAGCACCGGCCCGTCGCCGGTTCAGAAGACGCTGAAGCATGGCGTCCTGAAAGCCTGGCGCGGCAAGGACACCTTGCGCTTCGGTCAGCACGCGGTCGATCAGGAAGGGGAGCTGGAAATCCGGTTTACGGTGGGTAAGGAGCGCAAGCTGCCCTCGGTTTATGGTACGGGCCGCAACCGTCTCCTGCACGACGGGAGGTGGTTCCAGGTGGGCGGATCGACGCTCGACCTGTCTTCGGCTTCAAAGGGTCTCGTGCCGGGATCCGTTGCCAGGCTGCTCCTTCGGTGGCGACGGCGTCCGGTGACGCGGGAGGCATGGCTGATCGCCCGGGACGGCTCCCGCCACCTGATCTCCGCGCAGAACCGCGCCGCCTGGGATCCCGGGAATGGGCTGGGAACGCGGCTCCAGATCGAGTCGAAGAGCCCCGTTCTGGAGATCACCTTCCGCGACAACCCCGCCTTCGGAGAGGGGGCCCGGAAGACCGCACTGCCCTCCAGATTCAATGGGGAGCGCTACCGGTTGGCCAACGAGTAGACCGCGGAGCGGCCGCCCCCACAGCCCGCTCAGGTGGTCGTCCGCCAGTCCGCCTCGTCCGTATACCAGGGCAATCCGTGAGGCTCGTAACCGCTGCGAAGTTCGTCGAGTTCCTCCTGGGTCATGCTTTCGTCCCACGACCGGATCATCGCGCGCGGATCGCGTTCGGAGATCCGCGTCGCCAGGAGTTGTTCCATGTCCGCCGTCCACTCGAGCCCCATCCGGCGGATCACTTTTGCGTAGGCCCGCAACGGATCGGCACACAGGTCCTCGTAGCGGACCGCATGGAAGTCTCCGTAGTCCTCGAGAAAAGAGAGGGCGAAGCGAACGCACTCTCCCTGGTAGTCTCCGATGATCCGCCAGCGATCCGGGTGCTCCCAGTCCCCCTCCGCGGAATCCCACCAGCCGAATTTCCGGTAGCTGAGCGCCACGCCGGCGGGATGGCGGACGAGCAGGACCACGAAGGGCCGGTACTCCTTGCAGAGCCACTCCAGCGCGTAGGGATTCACTTCCTTGACCAGCACCCGCCCCCTGGTTCTGCGGCGCAGTTTCCACTCCCAGGGATTCACGCAGATGTTCCGTGGAAACATCGGTAGCCCCGCAAAGGCCAGCTTCGCGGCTTGGTCATACTCTTCAGGCAGGGGGATGCCACGCAGCGGCAGGACCGAAGGGGGCTTGTCCTTCGTACGGGTGAGCGGTTCCCTCAGGTAGAGCGCGTTCGGGGACAGAGCCGTAGTCGAACCCATCCAGCTCGAGCCGCTCCTCGGGAGCGACATCACCACGATGGGCGGACCGGAGACGGGCAATAGCCGCCCGATCATCCTGCTCAGACCACCGAAGCCGGCCCACCAGACGGGATTGTCATATTTCCAGGCCTCGTAGCGCTTTTGCAGGCCGGAAGGAAAGCAATGCGCAGAAATCCAACGCATGGGCCCGCTCATACGCCGTCCCCTCTCAGGAAACCAGAGATTGCCGCGACCAGTTGATCCGCCGGGAGTACCCCTGGCCGCGAAAGGGTATCCCGGGCCTCATCGAGCATCGCCGGCAAGTCTTCATCGCTCAAAGCCACCCGAAAACCGCATCGGCCCGCCAGGTGCCGGCAGGTCGCGGCCTGGTGTTCGTTGCGCGTTTCACCCAGCCGGGCCGAGCGCGGCATCATGAGCACCGGGACTCCCACGCGAGCGGCCACGAGCAGGACGCCGGTGCCCGCATGCGACACCACGAGGTCGCAGTTCTCCATACGTCGCTCATACCGTCCCGGCGGCAGGAACCGGACGAACTCCATGTGGGAGGGCTCGTGATCCGTCTCGCCGATCTGGGCGAAGACCCTCTCACGGGGATGTTTCCCGGACCACGCATCCATGGCGCGGACCAGGCGGTCAAAAGGAGTCTGTCCCCCCACGGTGACGAAGATCAAAGCACCGCCCCCCGGAACTCCGGGCCGCGCGGCCGGGACAGATGCGCCCACTGCGTCAGCCAGAGATCAGCGTAGCGGCCGACGATCTGCCCGGACATCGAAAGTTCCTCCACGTTGGCGATGCTGTCGAGCCAGATGGTCCTGGCGCGGAACCACTTCCCCATGCGCAGCGCCAGGTAGCCCGGCGCCGCACCGGCGGAGAACACCACGTCCGGACGAAGACGGATCAGCAGGATGAGCACGCTGAAGGCGAGACGGATGAGTTTCAGCTTGTTCCAGCGCGTCGCATCGGGGATGACGTGGAAGCGATCGCCTTCGACCTGCGCCGCATACCCTCGGTGGACGGTCGCCCAGATCATCTCGCAGCCCTGAAACGCCGGGCGAACGCGCAGCATCTCGAGCCAGTGGCCGCCGCCGCTCGAAATGGCGAGCACCCGGATCTTTCCGCTACGCCCGATGGCCGCCTCCCGGTTCCGCAGCCTCGGCCCGGATCCGCTCGTTCAGGAATTCCGTCGCCCGGCGCTTGCCCCGCAAGAGCGATCGCAGCTCGTGTCTTCGAAGGTGCGCGCGGAATCCGGTGTCCGGAAAGCGGGGCAGCCGTCGCATCGCCGCCCCACCATATCCGAAGAGAATCCCGAGCCCACCGATGAAGAACGGTTTCTCGAAGACCCGGTAGGCCGAGACCGCGAGCACGTAGTACCACGCCGATCCCAGGTACCATTTGCCTCGCCCCCAGCGCTTCCGCCCTTCCCAGACCGACAGGTGGCTCGAACCCATCAGGCGGCGGTGAATGATCCGAAACTCCGGCAGGTCGCGAGACATGGCGATCCACCCGTTCATCCGGCACATGTGGCCGTCTATTCCGTCCCAGGAGAGCTGCCGGACGAAACCGCCGATCTCCTGAAAACACGCCACTCGGTAGAACTTCGCTGCCCCGATGGCGTTTTCATCGCCCATCCGCTCGTAGGAGAGAGTGCCGTCCTCGTCGCGAAAGTAGACCTTTCCCGAGAAATTCCCGAGCAGCGGGTCCTCCTCCATGCGGCGGATGATGCCCTCGAAGTACCCGGGATCCACCTCCAGATCCGCATCGAACTTGCAGAGATACTCGAAGTCGTCGAGGTCCACGGTCTCGAGCCCGGCATACACCGCCTCGATGACCCCTGGACCAACACTCCGGCCACCCCGATCCTCGCGCCGCACCACCTGGATCATGGGGTGCTCGGCACTCGCTTTCCGGAGGATGTCCGGAGTCCGGTCGGAAGAGCCGTCGTCCACGATCACCCAGACCTTCGGCGGGATGGTCTGGCCGGTGATGGAGCGGATGGTCGCGTCGATGTGGTCCTCTTCGTTGCGGCAGGGCGTGATGACGACGTAGTCCCGGTTCATCGATCAGACCCCAGGTAACGGTGGAACAGCTCGGCCATGCGCTCGCCGACTCCGGGATGCGAGAACTCCTCGACCACCTTCTGGCGTCCGGCCCGGCCGTACTCCCGCAACCGGCGCGGATCGCCGCCGAGCCGCTTCATGGAGGCCGCGAGTTCCGTCACCGAGGATGCATTCACCAGGAGGCCGCTCACCCCCTCCTCCACCAGTTCGCCGATACCCGCGATGCGCGTGGCGATCACCGCCAGTTCCTTCGCCATTGCCTCCATCAGCACCACCGGCACGCCCTCGAGGAAACTGCTCACCACCAGCGCATCGGCCCGGTCGAAGTGCTCCTGGATACGATCCTGCCCCACCGCACCGTGGAACTTCACTCGCTCCTCAATGCCGAGGTCCCGGGCCATCCGCGAGAGACGCTCCCTCGACGGGCCGTCGCCGAGCATGTCCAGACGCCAGTCCACTCCGGACTCCGTCAGCACCCGGCAGGCCTGCAGTGTGATCTCGTACCCTTTGACCGGGGCCAGACGCCCCACCGTCAGCATCCGGAACGGCCTCTCGGTTCTCTTCGGCTTCGGTCTGAATCGTTCGGTATCGACGCCACAGTGAACGATGTGCAGGTGCTCCCACTTCGCCGCATCCGCCCACGTCATCACCTGGCCGCGGCAGAAGTGGGAGATGCACCGGGTGAACATCGCACCGTTCACCTTCGCGCCGAGCCGGTTCTTTTCGATGTTGAAGAAGACGGATGGGCCATGCACCGTCACGCTGTAGGTGATGCCGGGATCGAAGACCGTCGCCAGGAGAGCGACCATCGCCCCGTTGTTGGCCATATCCACGTGAACGTGCGCCAGGCCGCGCCTCCTCATTTCACGGACCAGGCGTACCGCCTCCACCGCGTAGATGGCGTGGAGCATCCGTGCCCGCAAGCCCGGGGGGGAGAGTCGCTGCCCATTCAGGAGCGTCTTCATCCACCGGATCGGGTGCCGGAGCTTTCCCCACAGGAGATCAACCAGGACCCGGCCGAGGCCGTCGAGGAGATAGAAGGTCTCTCTCGCCGCAGCCTCATGCTCGGCGCCGAGGGTGCCGCTCCGGCCCGGGCGGCGCACCGAGAACGTATGAACGTCGATCCCGGTGCCACGGACCGAGCGCACTTCACGCTCGATGAAGGTGTGCGAGAGCGACGGGTATTCCGTGTTCAGGTATGCCAGGCGAACGGGTGCGGTGCTCATCTGGTCATCTCCCCGGGGTTTCCCGCCCGCGGCGGCGCCCGGTGTTCGACCGGTTCAGGACGGCGGCGAGACACCCGGTTCCACCAGTAAGTCAGGAATCCAAGGACCTGTGGGAACTTCGCCAGCACGCAGAAAGCCGCATAAAGGCGCGCATCCGCGGGGGAATCTCCAACGGACCGGCGATAGCGGGCGATGCGGAAACCGAGAAAGCCCGTACCGAGAATGCCGGTGCCGAGCACGACCAGCGCCGTGACCATTCCGGCCTGCGGCGAGAACATCATCGAAAGCAGGGATCCGATGAGGAGGAGGGGAGCGAACAGCCCGAAGAACAAGAAGGAGCGAACCTGTCGCGCATCGGATGCGCTCCCGCGTCCCGCCGCGAGGGCGTAGGCATGGCCGCTTCGGATCGTCCGCCGAAACCACTGCGAAAACCTCGTCATCGCCGCATCGTGCCGGGCCATTTCCCCGGTCCGGCGAACCACCAGGTGCCCGGCATCGCGGACTCGACCGCAGAGTTCCGCCTCCTCTCCGGCGAACACGTCGGCGCGGAAACCGGCGATGGCCTCGAAGACGGCCGCGCGCACCATGAAGATGCCGCCCACGGAACGGACCTCGCCGGTGGGGCCGTTCCATTCCAGGTCACAGAGCCGGTTGTAGATCGAAGCCTCGCGGTTCACCTCGCGGACACCACCGGCCACGATCGCAACCTCCGGCCGTTGGTCGAGGAATTGTCGCGCGGACTCGATCCACCCCTCGGCGAGCCTCGAATCGCCGTCCACGAACTGGATGAAGTCCAGGCCGGGACAGGATTTCCGGATCGCCTGAAACCCCGCGTTTCGGCCCCGGGCCGCGGTGAGCGGTTCCTCATCCGGAAGTTCCAGCACGGTGATGCCGAGTTCCCGCGCTCGATCCGGGCTTCCGTCCCGGGAGGCGGAATCGACATACAGCACCGGGTGCTCCTGGCCGGTGACGGACTGCAGCGACGGGAGGAGCCGTGCTCCCTCGTTGCGACCGATGACAACCACGCCCACGGAACCCATCAAGCCCTCCCGAAGAGCGCCCGGGACAGCCCCGGGTGCGCCCCGCTCGCATAGTACCCGAGAAGCAGGCGGGAGGCAGGGGCCTGCACCCGGGGAATATCGAAGGGTTCCAGTGCGCCGGGGATCGCCATGCCTTCGCCACCCATCGCCGACATCAGGCCGAGTTCGACCATCGCCTCGCGCAGGCCCCCCGCCACCCTGCTGTAGGGAAACGAGAAGTGCTGGGGGGCCTCACCGAGTTCCGCTTCGAATTCGCGGAACGCGGTTGTGACTTCCGCCAACGCCTCCTCCGGCCCGAGAGAGCTGAGATCCACGTGACCTGACGTGTGAACCCCCAGGCAAAAGCGCGGAAAGCGCTCCCGCAAGTCCCGCACTTCCTCCCAACTCATCGTCAGGCGCGGCGCGGCGCCCTCCGGGGCGAGTTGTTCCGCGAGATCATCGAGGACGACGCCCCGATCGTCCATGGAGGCGCAAAGCAGCATGGCGGAGATCTGGCGGTGGTACGCTTCGATCTCCTCCTCGCACCTGAGATCCCAGACCTCGCCGCCCCAGTCAAGGCGGTGTCGCGTTCGCGCGGTCAGGCAGGAATAGAGCCGGTCGGCCCATTGATTCTCGGTCCGGGAGACGTAACCCGTGGCGAGGTACAAGACCGCTGGAAGCTCATGCCTGGCGAGGATCTCGGCCACGACCGTGAGGTTGTCCCGGTACCCGTCGTCGAAAGTCAGCACCACGGCCCCAGGCGGGAGCGTCACATCCCCGCGGCCGGCCCTGAGCAAGCGGTCGAGATCGACGACCCTCCCCGTTCTGGCGAGGAAGCTCATCTGCGCTTCGAAACGTTCGACGGTCATGCGGTTGCGGGGCGCGACCCATGGCGCGTCGGAAGCGGGGCAGACGCTGTGATACATCAGCACGAGCGCGGAAGCGCCGCACCGCGAGCCGCAGAGTCGAGCCGCGCCCGAAAGGTAGAGGAGCTTCTGCGCGCTGTGGAGCAACCGCCGCTTCAGTCCCGGTGGCGGCGCCCCGCCGATGGACGCACTCCGGGCTATGGCCGGGCCTCCACCGCCCATTCCGGACACAATGTCATCTCCTTGAAGTTGGAACAGGTGAGGTCTAGCCCGAGCCACTTCGAGAGGATGCGCAGATCCGCATCGAACGTCTCGGTGACACGGATCCGCACTTCCGGCGCCAGTTCCGGGCGTTTCTTCATCTGCCAGAGGCCCTTGATCGCATCGCGCACCCCCCTCGGCACGAGATGCCGGCGGAGCCAGGTGCTGACCGGGTTCCAGACGATGGCGTCGCGCAGGGGGCTGTTGCGAAGCCGTTCCCGCGAGACGTTCGCTTTCTTCTCCTCAGCCACCCACCGAAATGTCTCCGGTGCGCCGAGAAACGCGCCGATCTGCTCGAAGACCGGTTGTGGATCGGTCGTCAGACCGGCGAAGGGAACCAGCAGAATCCGTTCGGGGCCGAAGGCATGGAGGTACGGCTCGAGCTGCATCGCATAGCGGCCGTATTCGACGAGAACCGGGTGGCTCTCGATGGCGCGGTCGATGGGGTCGGTGACCAGGCGCTTTGACCAGTCATGCACGTAGTGGGAGGTCAACCGGTCCACCGGGTGCCGAACGACATAGAGCAGCCGCGCCCCTGGCAGCGTCCTCTTCAGCCGGGTCACCGTCTCCGGAAAGGTCGGCAGCTTGGTATACTCCGTGCATGATTCGCCGATGAGCGCCCCCTCCGGCGCATCCGCGAACTGCTCCGCGTACCAGGGCACCCCCCGCCCCCAGTTTTCACCACCCTGGAAGAAGCCGATCTCCTTCCGGCCCATGAAGATGCCGTTCTGGGCCGCAAGCTGGAGATCGAGGGTGGTGGTGGCGCACTTCATGCCGCCGATCATCAGGAAATCGGGAAGTCGGGACATCACTTCTGAGCGTCCGCGCGCCGTGGCGGCTGCATGGGGTCGAGCCAGTTCGTCCAGATGTCGCGCGCCTCCCGGTCGCAGATGTGGCGTTCCTTTCCGCCGAAACTCTCCCGTGCGAACGAGAGCACCCTCCCGAGATGCCACAGGACGTTCGTCAGCAGCAGGCCTCCCTGCCCGTAGAACTTGGCGAAGTACCGCGCCCTCGAGGCATAGAAATACCTCGGCCGGCGTTTGAATTCGAGCGCCAGGGTCTTCAGCGGGTTGCTCTGACCGCGCAGGTGGACGACGCGGGCCTCCGGCCAGTAGTGAATCCTCCAGCCGGCCCGCTTCGCCCTCCGGCAATAGTCGAGATCGTCGTAGTAGAGATAATACCCGTCGTCGAGAATCCCCACCTGCTGAAGGACTTCCCGCCGGATGATCGCGCACGCGAACGTGAGCCAGTCCGGATCCATCGGTCCGTCCGGGATCGAAAACACGCTCGTGTGCGTGGGAAAGCACCGGGTGAGCGGCCCCGTGCGGGCCGCCATCAGCATCTCCGTGAGCGGAGTTCGATAGCGATAGGTGGTGTTTTGCACTTCGCCCCCGAGCCACTCGATGCGAGGGCCGAGCACACCGATGTCGGGACGGGCTTCGATCGCATCGAACATGGATCCGAGTGCGCCGTCGTGGAGCAGGGTGTCGGAGTTCAGGAGGAGCACGAAGCGAGGCGGGGCCGGCCAGGCCATGACTTCCCGCAGCACCGCGTTGTTGCCACCGGCGAAACCGCGGTTGGGCGATATGATCTTCATGCCCACCCGGTCGCCCCAGCCCTCTTCGTCGATGGCCTGCCGAATCCGGTCGACCGACTCGGAACCCGTGCCATTTTCGCACACCGCCACGCGGGCGCCCTCGATCTCGCGTACCTGCGGGACGAGCGTTCTCAGGCAATCGACGGTCAGGTCGGCCGCGCGGAAGCAGACGATCAGGACCAGCAGGGAGAGTTCTTCGTCTTCCGGGAAGTCGGGGATGGCAAGGGGCCGGTCGATCTCAGGCATGCGCGCTCCCGCCGAACCGCAATCGATACCACCTGGCCAGTTCATCCCAGGCGGCGTCCTCCGAGAAGCCGAGGGCCATGGTGTCGACCGGGTCGGTGTTGGTCCGTTCCTTCGGTTCTCCCCACTCGGTTTGCTTCTGGAGTAAAAGCGTGCAGGGGAGGGCCAGGCGAGGCCTCATGGCGGCGGCGAAACGTTCGGCGAAAGCGCCCTGGGTCTCCGCGTACCCGCTCGGGCCATAGCGTACGAATCCGGGCTGATCGGGGAGCGACTCGGCGAAGGAGACGTATGCTTTCGACAGGAGCGAGACGTGGATGTTGTCTCTCACGTAGTCCGGGGTCCGGCAGCCCGCCGTTTCGCCGGCACACCAGGTTCGCGCCAGGTACGACGTGAAACGGGGCTCCTCGAAGGGCCCGAAGGGATTCGCGATCACGAACTTGCCGAGCCGCATCCCGAGGGCGGCGCAGGTATACTCGAAGACCGCGGAGGTGAGCGCCTTGGATACACCGTAAGGCGAGAACGATGGCAGCCCGTCCGTGCCCCGGCCCTCCCCCTTTTCGAACACGCTCCCGGTGAGCAGGATCCTCTTTGCACCCTTTTCGCGCAAGAGCAGCAGCATTTCGCGCAGGCGGTACGTGTTCATCGCAAGGGCGGCGGCGATGTCGAAGTCGGGGCGGTGGTAGCCCTTCACGCAGGCGGCGTGATGACAGAGCAGATCCCAACCGTCCCGCGTTCGGATCAGCTCCTGAAAGGCGTCGTCACCGAAGGTGATCGAAAAAAGGCGTTCGCAGCTCCCGGCGAGCAGCGAAACGCGATCTGCCCGCCCGCCCTCGTATTCGGCCTCCGCCCTCGGGAACACGGCGACGATTTCGTGTCCGGCCGCCGCCAGGTCCCGGGCAAACCAGCATCCCGTGAAGGAACTCGCTCCGGTGAAAAGGACTCTCATAGCTCGGGCAGGTGGTACTCGGGGTCGAAGTAGGGATGCTCACGATCCTTGTCGGAGATGACGATCGGTTCCAGGGGCCAGGCCAGGGCGAAGCGTGGATCATCATACCGCACTCCACGTTCCATCTCGGGGGCATAGACCTCGTCGACGAAGTAGAAGGCCTCCGTGTCGGCGGTCAGCGTCACGAAGCCGTGGGCAAATCCCTTCGGCACGTAGAGCATTCGGCGATTCTCGGCGGAAAGTTCCACTCCGAAGCTCTCACCGAAGGTCGGCGAATCCCGGCGCAGATCGAGGATCAGGTCGTAGAGGCTTCCCCTGATGCAGCGGACCAGCTTCGTCTCCGCCTTCGGGGCCAGTTGGTAGTGCATGCCGCGCAAGGTCCCCCGGTCGGCGGACAGGGAGTTGTTCACCTGGACAAAACCGCTCACCAGATCGTGCTCCGCGAACTCCCGCTCGCAGAACACACGCGCAAAGAACCCGCGGTCGTCGCCCCGCTTTTCGATCTCGATCACAAAGGCGCCGGGCAAAACGGTCTCGGTGAAGATCATCGGCGGTCACCCTTGATGAGGTGCAGGCGCCGGGACAGCGTCCGAAGGCGCACGAACTGGTCGCCCTCGAAATCGGCCAGGTCGAAGCCGTGATCCGTCATCTGCCGGTGGAGTTCCTCGGTGCCGCTCCGAAGCGAGTACGCGAGTTTGAAATCCGGCAGCAGGCGGTTCAGATAGTCGAACCTGACCCGGTAGCTGCGCGGATCGTTTCCCACCTCACCGGTATACGTGATGTCCGCATCGGGCAGGACGCGCTTCACCTCGTCCGCGACGTCCTTTACCTGGAAGTTCTCCTGATTGTCCCCGATGTTGACCGCCACATTGCGGATCCGGTCCGGCGGGGCATCCATGAAGGCGATGAACGCCCGGGCGATGTCCACGCAATGAACAAGCGGACGCCAGGGCGATCCGTCGCTCATGATCCCGATCTTGCCGGTGGCGAGCGCACAGGCCAGCAGGTTATTGGCCACGATGTCGATTCGCAGCATCGGGGAATGTCCATAGGCAGTGGCATTGCGGAGAAAAGCCGGAGCGAAGTTCTCGTCGGCGAGCTTCGCCACTTCCGCCTCGGTGTCGATCTTCGAGCGCGCGTACGCGGTCAGCGGGTGCAGTGGGTCGCCCTCGTCCAGGTCGAGCTTGTCGCCCTTGCCATAGACCGAGCAACTCCCGGAGAAGAGAAAGCGCGGAACGCCGGCCGTCTTCGCGAGCCGGGCCAGGTCGATCGACCCGGCGCGATTGACGCTCAGGGTGATCTCCTCGTCGAGATCTCCCATGGGATCGTTCGAGATGGCCGCCAGGTGCATGACGCAGTCGCTCCCGTCGAGGTCCGCGACGTCGAGGTCCCTGATGTCCCTGATCAGTTCCACATCGGGCCGGACGAACTCCTCCCATTCACATCCGGTGAACAGCCCCACGTCACAGCCCGTGACGTGGTGGCCGGCCTCCTTCAGCAGGGCGACGAGGTGAACGCCGATGTAGCCCAGGTGTCCGGTTACGAATACGCGCATCGAGTCTTCCTTCCGCTCAGATGACCCACTTGCTTCTGGTCACACAGCCCAGGGGGCATGGCCCGCCTGAAGCAGGCTGTTCAAGTAGTCACGATCCCGTTGCGTGTCCATGCATGCCCAGAAACCATCATGCCGGTACACGCGAAGTTGTCCGTCCCGTGCGAGCTTGACCAGAGGCTCACGCTCCAGCACGCATCCTTCGTCATCGATCAGGTAGTCGAGAAATCCACGGTGGAAGAAGAAGTATCCACCGTTGATCCACTTCTCGAAAAACTCCGGCTTCTCATCGAACTCACAGACCTTATCGGCCTCGATCTTGAGTTCACCGAAGCGGGAAGGCGGATTGACGCCGAGCACCGTGCCAAGTCCGCCACCGGCGAAGTGAAACTCGAGTTCCGCGGACAGGTCCGCATCCGTAACCCCGTCGCCATACGTCACCGCAAAGTGCTCCGCGTCCCCGAGGTACTTCGCGGCCGCCCGGGCGACACGGCCTCCCGTCATCGTGAGTTCGCCGGTGTTGGCGAGAGTCACTTCCCAGTCCTGATCGTGGTCGATGGAATGGACCGCTACGTCGTTGGTCTTCAATTCCACGGTGAAGTCGCTGTTCATCGAGGAGTAGTGCAGGAAATACTCTTTGATGACCTCCGCCTTGTAGCCAAGGCACAAGACGAACTTCCGAAAGCCGTGCCGGGCATAGGAACGCATGATGTGCCACAGGATCGGCCGATTCCCGATCGGCACCATGGGCTTCGGCCGGAACTCGGTCTCCTCCTTGATGCGGGTGCCCAGGCCTCCGCAGAGGACGAAAACCGGAATGTCTTCGATTGCTTCCATTTTTCCACACTCCTTGCTGGCCCATCAGTCTTGCTGGAATCGAATCGGCGGTCTCGGCGGATCTACCATGGCCCTTCCGCTGGCGGAGGAGGGCTCGGCCAGTCACCGGGATCGGGGAGCCAGGGGTCTTCGCGGGTGAAACCCGGGCGATAGGCTGCGAGGCCTCCGGCCGCCAGAACCAGCGGCGGCATCAGCATCGCATTGAACAGGTTGTGAACCATGAAGATGATGATGATCGTGCAGAGACCGATCCCCGCAATCTCCACGGGATCCCTCAGCCGGCTTCGGGGCGAGTGCACGAGGTGGATCAGGACCGGCAGCAACATCGACAGGTAGAGCCCCATCACGCCAAAGAACCCGAACTTGCCGAAAGTGATGATCCACAGACCATCCACGCCCCTCGTCCCGATGCGGTACCCGGCGGCCCAACCGCCCCATCCGAGCAGGAACCGTTCGCGGCAGTTGTCGATGATCTGCGTGGCGTTTTCGATGCGGGCAATGAACGTGAAAGTGTCGCCGAGAAGGTTGATCACGAACAGAGCATCCCAGCCCGCGATTCGCGCGCAGATATAGGCCAGGATCAGGCCCACCCCCACGTAGTGCATCATCCGGGTTCTCAGGAAACGAACGGCGATGAACAGAAGTACCCCGAAAACGAGGGCCCCATACGCACTCTCGGACTGCCCGAGGATCACGACCATGACAATGGCGGGTGCAACCAGCGTGAGCGGTGCATTCCAGACCACCCGGACTTTCCCCACGACTCTCGACCAGAGGAGCGCCAGCGCACACATCGCCATGAAAGTGGAGCTGTTGATTCCGAAGTCCAGGAACCCGAGATAGCCGTTGCCGGGGAGACCGAACATCGGAACACCACGAGGCGGTCTCTTCCGCGAGAAGGCGCCATACAGATTCAGGTGCAAACGCGCCCCCATCCGGATTTCCCAGACGCACAACGGCACATAGATGATTCCCGCCACGACCAGCCCATGCAGCAGAATCCGCAGGCCCGGCCCGTTCGCGAAATAGACCCGGCCGAGGAAGTACGGGATCGCCCAGTAAACGATCTGCGTGAGCAAGGCCGAGAACGCGTCGTACGGCCCATGCCCATTGACCAGGGAGGAGATCGGAGGAACCAGGCAGAAGCCGAGCATTGGAAGGTCGTACCACGCCAGCCGGAGCCTCATGACCGCCTGGAAATCGAAGGTCACGACCGCGAGCAGCGCCGCCAGGCTGGCCGCGAAGATGCGGTCGTAGTCCGGGAAGCCGGCGAAGTAGATCACTCCCTGCGGGAGGAAGAGGTGTCCGCCCAGGAAGACCCACAACACGACCCGCTGCGGCGAGTAGCGAGTCATGGAGAGCAGGGCGGCCGGAACGATGCCGATCAGTGTTAATTGAGCGAATGCATTCACTGGACGCCGATGCTCCCGGACTCCGCCAACACCGATCCATAGAAGTCGAGCAGGCCTTCCGCGACTCTGTCGGGAGAATAGAGGGCTCTGGCGTGCTCCGCGCCCGAGCTGCCGAGCCGCGCGGCGCGCGCGCGATCTCCGAGCAACGTGAGGATGGCCTCCGCCAGGCTTCCGGCGTCACCCGCGCGGCACAGCAGGCCGTTCGTGCCGTCCGTGACGATTTCCGGAATTCCTCCAGCATCACTCGCCACCAGCGGAGAGCCCCAGGCCAGAGCCTCCATCACGGTACCTGGAAAGTTCTCGTAGCGCGAAGGGACCACGGTAACAGCCGCCGCCCGGCGCAGTTCCGCGAGTTGTTCCCAGGGCAGGGATCCGGGAAACTCGATGGCGCCACGACTTTGCGGGTCACCCCGCACGTCCAGGTATTCCCGCAGGTGCAAGGTCTGCCCGTCCTCATCCAGGAGGCCTCGGTCCGGGCCGACGAAGGTCAGCCGGGTCGCGGGCCGCTCCCGCAGAACCCTCGTGAAGGCATCCAACATCACGTCGCCACCCTTGTGGCGGTCAAACCGGCCGACAAAGAGAACGCGGTCCGGATCGGCCCCGTCGGCCGTCCAGCGCTCAGCGGCGGCAACCAGCGGCACCGGATTTGGAATCATGCGGGCACGCCGCAGAGGAAGGCCATAGTATTCGCGAGTGCGGTCGATCACATCCTGAGATGGCGCGGAGATCCCGTCCACTCTCTGCAGGCCGATCCGCTCGGCGTCCACTCTCGTCCTGAACGCGTCGTCGTCCGGCACTCCGAGGGCCTTCCCGTTGAGGAACCAGGGACCATGCAGCCGCGCCACCACCGGCAGCGGAGTGCCCTCGGCGACCAGACCCACGCGTCCGAAGGACTCTTCCATCTCCACGATCTCGAGACTCTCTTTCCGGGCCAACCGTCGAATGACCCTCAAGGCCCGGCGCGCATACACCCGCCACTCGTCGCGATACCCGCCCGAGCGATGTGTCAACCGGTACATCCTCCGCTTCCAGCGACTGGGCTCATTGCCGGGTATCTCCACGCGAAGAACGTCCTCATCCGCGCAAGTCGGCTTCACGTAGCACGAGAGGATGAAGACGCGGACCCCGGCCCGGCGCAAGGCGGAGCGCATGGTCCGCACGTACGTGGTGATGCCGTTGCGCGCATCCGGCCAGAAGGGCGTTCCCAGGGCCACACATTCCGGTCGTTTCGCCACCTGAATCACCGTCCCCTCAGCGCACAGATGAGCAACCGCCAGGACTCTTTGCGCAAGGGATACTCCCTCAGGCTGATCCACGCGTGTTTACGGGCGGTTTGCACGTTGCCGCCGTTCAGCGCCCACCATCCCCAGATGCGGTGCTGGTCGCCGTCAGCGAGATTCTCACCACGAAAGCGCAGCAATTCGTCGGGCGCTTCGATGCCACGCCGTGCAAACGCCTCCTCGAGAATGCGATCGTGGTAGACCTTCTGATCCTTGCGTTTCGCGTGGCAGATGCTCCGGCCGTGCTGGCGGTAGCGATACAGGACTCCCGGGAGGTTCGCCATCCGGCCGACCTCCGCCAGGCGCAGCAGCAGGTCCAGGTCTTCTGAAAACAGAAACTCCTCCCGGTAGCCGCCAATCCGGTCGAGCGCGTTCTTGCGGATCACGCACGTGGCATGCTGGATGGCCCAGCCTTCCCCTCTGAGGAGGAGTTCGTCGATCTCCTCGTGTTCGAGCGGGTGGTGATTGCGGCGCAGTGCGGCGCCATCCGGATCGGTCCACAGCACCTGGCACCCGACCGCCACCACGTCGGGATGCGCGTCGAGGAACTCGACCTGGAGCGCAAGGCGTTCCGGTTCGGATACGTCGTCCCCGTCCATCCGGGCGATCAGTTCCCCTCGCGACTCACGAACTGCACGATTCAGCGAGCACATCAGACCGCTGTTTTCCTGGCAAAAGACCCGGATCCGGGAATCCCCGGAGGCCAGGGTTTCGAGCAGGGCGGCCGTGCCATCGGTCGAGCCGTCGTCCACGATCACGATCTCGAAGTCCCGGAAGGTCTGACTCAGGATGCTCCGTACCGCCTCCTCGAGATACCGCTCCTCGTTGCAGACGGCGATGCAGACCGACACGCGCGGGGTCATCGCCTCAATGGCCACGGATCACCCACTTCAGAATGCGCCAGGAATCACGATGGAGGGGCTCTCTTCGCAGGGCGGCGAAAGCGTGCTTCCTGGCGGTCCGCAGGTTGCCGGCCCGAAGCGCCCACAGCGCCCAGCGTCGATGCTGCTTCCCCCGACTCGGTTGCAACCGGGGCCGGTCTTCCACCGGTTCCCTCCCGAGGGGGGGCAGCCCGCGTCGGTCACGGGCCTGCACGAGCGCCGACCGGCAACTCTCGGCCTGAACGCCCTTCTGCTGATAGCTCACACTCTGAAGATGCTGGCGATAGACATAGAGTACCTCGGGGAGATTGGCGAGTTGCCCCACCTCGGCCAGGCGCAGGAACAGGTCGAGGTCCTCGGCAGCCTGAAAGCCCTCCCGATAGCCACCGATTTCCCGCAAGGCGGCGATGCGGAAAGTCGCCGCGGCGTGCGGCACCCCTCCGGAACCGCCGGCGATGTGGTGGCCATCGATCTCCTCGTGGGTGAGGGGCATTTTCAACTCGAGCAACGGCCATCCATCGGCATCGACCACACTCACGTAGCATCCCACCGCGACACACTCCGGGTTCTTTCGCAGGAATTCAACCTGCCCGTGAAGCCTTCCCGGGAGAGAAAGATCGTCCGCGTCCATCCTGGAGGCCAGGGGGGCGCGAGCGAGTCCGATCGCTTCATTCAGCGTGCGAATGAGCCCCTGGTTGGGCCGGCTCACGATCCGGATTCGCGGGTCGGCGTCCCGGTACTTCTCGAGAATCGCGAGGCTGCCGTCGCACGACCCATCGTTCATGCAGATCAGCTCGAAATCACGAAACGACTGCGTCACGATGCTGTCCAGCGCTTCGGGGAGGAAGCGCTCGGCATTGTAGATGGGCAGCAGAATCGATAATTCCGGACGGGAGGCAGCCATGGGTGGTGGATCAAGGTTCCCGGGACTCAGAGATACCCCAGTTCCTCCATGAGATCGCGGTAGACGAAGCAAATGAGATTGGAGATCTCCTCGGGAACCTCGTCCTTCCAGGAATCGGGGCGCCCTCGACGCATGAATCTCACGGAGGCATCGCCCTTGCTGCCGTCGTCGACACCGTGCTTGATCTCCCCGGACTTCATGCTGCGAAATGATGAGGCCAGGATGGCCTCGCGAATATCCTCCGGCGTCCGGTCGAAACCGGCGAAACGCGCGATCACGCTGAACCACTTCTGAGGGTCGGCATGCAGGTCCTCGTACCGCACGAGTAGCAATCGATCGGATCCGAGGTTGTCCCTCCACCCCTGGACCATGTCCTGCCAGTCACACGGCCACAGCTTCCCTCTGATCATCTCGATGGCGAATTTCCGCAAGTCGCCGTGGAACTCGGGATCGGTCCGGATGCTGTGGTGAAAATAGGAGATCAGGATGGCCCGCGGATCCCGAACGAGCAGGGTCACCCGCGGCAGGGCGTAGTCGAGTGGCGCGTGGACGAGAAAGGTCCGCGGGTCCGGACGGGACCGAAACTCCCTGATGCGCAGAGCGTCGGTGACGTTCAGGTCCAGGATGGGGGCGATCCCCTGCCACTCCTTCAGGTTCAACAACTCTTCGCCGTAGCCGATGTGGTCGACCAGGAGTCGGGAAAGGAAGAACCCGAGCCAATGGGTCCCGGACTTGGGGTAGGACACCACGAAGTGGTCGGAATCCCGCAATTCCGCGACGAACGAGCGCCGGATCCGCCACAGGCTGACTTCGTTGCGGATCATCCGGTTGATCTTCTTGAGCCGCCAACTCACCCTCGGCCCCCTCTCCGGTTCGGCGAACTGTCCCTCTCCCTCGTCTCAGGATCCATGAACACTCCATTCCCCCTCGAGCCGGATCGCGCCGGCGCAGCGGATCTTCCCGATCGAAGAGTTGTCGACCTCGAACGACAGGCAGCTGCGCGCGCGGTCGCAAAGCCAGCCGACGTGGTCCTTCGCGATGAGCGTGATGTGATAGGTGTCATCGGTCAGTACATTCCGGGGAATGCGCAGCACCACTTCCGCGGAGTCGGTCGGCAGGGTCAGGTCCTGCCCGTCGTCGATGCTGTTCAGGTCCAGCAGGATGTTGCCGGTCTTGTTCAGGATGTGCACGCTCAGCGCGCAGAAATCATCCACCGGGCCCTGTATACCGATACGCATCACGATCGGCTCACCGAGAACGAAGGAGGAGCACGGGTCTCCAGCCTCGTTCTCGATCCGCAGATACTGAAAACGGAACGGGCCGCGGCCCGCACGTTCCAGCCCCCAGTTGGAAAGGTCGATCTCCGTCTCGGGAGTCTTCGTGGCAAGGTAGGCGCGAATGATCGCCGCCGGCTCACCGTCCGCCACGACCTTTCCCTCGGAGAGCAGGATGCAGCGCGTACACAGGTCGGTGACGAGTCCAAGGTTGTGACTGACGAAGAACACCGTCCGGCCGGAGGTGGCCACCTCGTGCATCTTGCCGAGGCATTTTCGCTGAAACCCGATGTCACCCACCGCCAGAACCTCGTCCACCAGCAGCACGTCCGGTTCCAGGTGCGCGGCCACCGCGAAGGCCAGACGTGTATACATCCCCGTGGAGTAATGCTTCACCGGAGTATCGATGAACTCCCCGATACCTGAAAACTCGACGATCGCATCGAACTGGGTTTCGATTTCCGCGCGGGACAGCCCGAGAATGGCTCCGTTCAGGAAAGCATTCTCCCGGCCGGTCAGTTCCGGATGAAAGCCGGTGCCGACCTCGAGAAGCGAACCCACTCTTCCGCGGATCATGGCCCGCCCTTCCGTGGGCTCGGTGATCCTCGTGAGGATCTTCAGCAGAGTCGACTTGCCCGCCCCGTTGCGGCCGATGAGCCCGATCACCTCGCCGGGCTCCGCCTTGAACGAGACGTCCCTCAGCGCCCAGATCTCGCGGTTCAGGCTTCCGGCGGCATAGGCGTGCCCCCGCAGCAGGCCGTACACCTTTCGAAACGGTGCGGCAAAGGAGTCCACGATGATTCGCCCCAGGCGGTCCTGCTTTTCGTGCACCGCGCCGATCCAGTACTGCTTGCCGAGATGGCTGACTTCGACTGCGTAGTTACCCATGGTTCACGCCACGTCCGCAAAGACCCGCTCCATCCGCCGGAACACGAATAGCCCGGAGATCAGGATGGCGAGGGAAACCAGAACGGAGATACCGAATCCGACCAACGATTCCTGCTGCACTCCAAGCAGCGACCATCGGAACCCCTCGACCACCCCGGCCATGGGATTCAAGAACATCAACGACCGCAGTGTTTCGTTCTCGATCAAGCTGCTCGGATAGGCAATGGGGGTCACAAACAGCAATACCTGGGTCAGCAGCGGCAAGGCGAAACCGATGTCCCGGAATTGCACGTTGAGTGCCGACAACCAGAGTCCGACCCCAAGGCTGGTGCACAGCGCAAGAAGCAGAAGGAAAGGCAACAACAACACCGGCCATGACGGATAGATTCCATACACGAGCATCATGATGATCAGAACGACGAAGGCGATACAGAAGTCGATGATCCCGGCCATGACCGCGGCCGTGGGGATGACCAGCCGGGGAAAGTACACTTTCTTGATCAGGCCCTTGTTTCCGACCAGGCTCTTCGTGGATCGAGCCATGCCGGATGCGAAGAACACCCAGGGCACGAGCGCCGCGAAGCTGAAGATCGGATAGGGGAGCCCATCCGATGACACCTTCGCCATCCTCCCAAAGAAGATGGTGAAGATGACCATCGTGAATACGGGGTTGATCACCGCCCACAATGCCCCGAGCACGGACTGCTTGTAGCGCACCTTGATGTCCCTCATCACGAGGAACCACATCAGGCCCCGATAGTTCCAGACTCCCCCCAGTTTGAGCGAAGCCCAGCCCCTGGTCGCCTCGATGACGACGACCTCCTGTCCGGCGAGCCGGTCGCGGCGCGCGGCATCGTCACCACTCGCGACTCCTTCGCTGGCGCCAGTCTCGTCTCCAGCCTGGTCTATGGTGGAATCTCCGCTCGGCGCCATCCCGTCAGGCGTAGTCTCACCGGGCTTTGTATCGGTATTTGTCATAAGTGGTAACTCGCGCTCATCGGCCGGCCGTCCTTCGAAGAAAGTCAACAGTCCACTCGGCGATCTTCCGGTTCAGATTCGGCCGCGGATGATTGTTCAGGAAGAAATACGCTTCGTCGCCGGCGCCTTCCTCTTCAAGAAGCTGGCGGTAGCGGTTCCGGAGATCGAGGACCGGAATTCCGTCACTTTGAAGACGATTCAGCAGTCCGCTGATGTCGCCCAGGCGGCTGTTCCTGGGGAGGATCACAAGCGCGAAGGAGGTGCCATTCATCTCCGAGCAACGGGCGCTCATGTCGCGGATCACCCGTTCCGTGAGCTTCAACGCGTCCGCATCGATGCTCCAGCGATCAAACAGGAGCCGGTAAAGCGACCACCGGTTCAGGAGGTCAACGTTCAGGCGACCAAGAAGGGATAGTGTCTCGCTGGCCTTGCCCTCGTATTTCAAGCCACCCGCCTGAAGACTGAAGCGTGGCTTGAGCTTCCCCCACCTGATCCGCGTCAGCTGGTCCGGGCAGGCCACTCGGCGCACGTGATCGTCGATCATCAGGTATGCGCACAATTCGACCGCGGTCGCATTCGCGGTGCGCCTCCTGAGATCGAGGAGCACGTCCGCTGAACCGTACCCGTTCACACCGAAGTTGTAGACCTGACGTGAGGGCACAGCAGCCTGGATGCGAGCCGGAATCGTATCCTCGTCGTCCACTCCGGATCCGTAGGTGAACGATCCTCCGAAGATGAACCATTTTTGTCCCAGGCGGGGGCGACCAGGGACGACGCGGGCTCGGTCGGGACCGATTTGGTAGGTCACGTCGAACTCCACGCGGTCCTCTCCGGCAATCACACTTCGATGCCTGATTCGTGCTCCGGGCTCCAGAGCTGATGTCGTCCTCGGATCCGGTTCGAACGTGGCTGCGATCTCGACTGCCGGATTCAGCCGTTCATACTCCTCGCGAAACAGGTCGTCGCCCCCGGCCATCCTCCCGGCGACAGGTTCTGCGAGAGCCAGCAGGCAAAGGAGCACCGAACCGAGCAGGCACGCCGCCGCAAGCCGGCGGGCCCGGCCACCGAAGAGCAACGCTCCGGTGATCAGGAGTGAAAGAGATGACACCGAGAAAAAAACCCACAAGGGCCGCCAACGGAACGAGAGGAGGATGCCACAGGCGAGCAGGGCCTGGGCCAGAAGGATCAAAACGCGCCGATGCCTTTCCCGGATCGCGACCACGAGCAGGGCGCACGCCCCCAGAGCGAGGGCGACCACCACACCGTGGTATATCGCCCCTCCCTCCAGGATGCGAACGGTCGAGTGCAGGCCGACGGCGCCGGCCACCACGATCTGGAAGGCATAAATCAGCAGCGGGGCCCTCAAGCAATCTCTCCCGCGTCGAGCAGTTGACGCTTGCGCTCGAGGTATCCGGCGAACGAGTCGAGATAACGCCGAATCTCCGGGCGAAGCTCGCCAAACAGGGCCTCCTCGGTTCGGAGCACTTCCCGCTCTAGTACATTCGCACAGGTGTGATGAACGCCAGAGAGGTCCACAACGTGACCGTCCACCTCGATCGTCGGCCCGTCCGATGCATCCATCGCCTCTGAGACGACATCGAGATCCCGAGCCGGGGCCGCCAGGCTCTCCAGGTACCAGAGGTGATGAAGGCGCCAGGCGATCCTGGCCTGCCTGCCGTCGGAAAACAGCAGGTAGGTGCTCACGAGATTGCGCACATGGACGTAGCTTCCAGGGCCGACATCCGGCGCGAGAGCTCGCCTGGGAGTGCTTGCCTGAATCGCCGAGAATGCATCCAGGTCCACCCGCCGGTCATTCACCGGCATGACCTCGTGGAAGCATTCGATCGGGCGGAAGTTCTCACGAATCCACGCCGCATCGATTCCCAGTGACCATGTGCCGATCAGACCGTCATCGTCCGTAAGTCCATCGAAGTGCGTATACTCGGCACCACTGAATCTGAGTTCCCCATCCCTCATGGCCCGATGAATCTTTTCGAAGTAATCGCCATCCAGAGGATACAGATCGAAGTCGTGCAGAACTGCGTAACGGGTTCGACATTCCGCCAGGCCCGTTACCCAGTTCAGAGAAGCGTAGAATTTGGATCGGTTGACTCGTGCAACCAACGCCCCGGCCCGAGGCGGATGGAACTGAAACGCGAGCGGCAGGTCTCCGTAACCATTCCGGATCGAGTCGATGAAGGCAGCCCCCTCCGCCTGTTCCCTCCGATCGAAGACGATCTGGATACGATCCAGACCGTCACGGGTGCACTTCCGAACAAAGTCCAGATTCACGGTCAGCAGATGCCGCAGCGCAAAAGGCACACCGAGGACGATCGTGTACCCGGGGACAGGCTCGGGAAGCGCTTTCCATCGGAGCATGAGCCCGAGCACGGACTTGATCGCGGAGCGAGTCAGTCTTTGCAGGTCTACCATCGCGAGGTGCTCGACCTACTCGAGGTCGAGCTCCTGGACTACCTCGTTGTAGGCTTTTTGGACTTCTCCAAGCAGCACCCGGCCACTGTCCACCTGAAGTTTGACCCCACGAATCGTTCGCCGTGCTTCCTCCCGCTGGTCCATGGTGATCAGAATCTTCGACAGGTAGATCGGCCACCTCGGACTCAGCGGCTCGATCTCCCACGCGCGCTGCAGTTGCGCGACGGCGTCCTGGTGTTTGCCGAGGGCCCGGTAGACGACCGCGAGCGTGTCTCGGAATTCGGCATTGGTGGGGGCATCCTTCACCACCTGCTTTGCCAGTCGGAGCGCCTCATCGAACTTCCCGCGGTTGGTCAGGATCATGGCGAGGTTGTTCCTGGCCACGAGCAACTCCGGCTGCAGATCCATCGCTCGCCGATAGGAGAGTTCCGCCTGCTTGAGCATCCCGGCGGATTCCTGGTACATCCCGACGAGCATCCAGATCCCCCCGGTGACGTCCTCCGCATCCGTTGCCTGCTTGAACAGCACTTCAGACCTGCTGAGAGCCTTCGCGGCGAGGGTCTGATGGGCTCGATCCCCCGAATTCTTCGTCCGGTTGTAGACGTAGACCCAGCCTCGGGCAAGGGCGAGGAATTCATGGTTCGCATCCTCGGGAATGAGCTTCTCCATGGCGAGCAACCAGGGCTCCGCATCCAGAACATCCTTCAGGTCGGTGGCCGCCATCTGCATCGCGGTCAGTCTCCATGCACTGGATTTCCTGCAGAGCGGATCGAGGATCTCCCGAGCTTCCTTCGTGCGGTTCAGTTGGACCAGCGCACGCAGATAAAGCCCCACCACCGGGCCATCGAGCCTCCCCTTCCCGAGTTCTTCCCTGACTCGCGGCTCGAGGGTCGCGAGAGCAGTGCCGGGATCACCGCGGATGAAGCTGATTCTGCCGAGGAGCAGGTCTGCGTCCCGGCCGCCGCGAATCGTGGTTTCTTTCCAGTCCTCCAGAATCGCGCTGGCCTCCACGATTCGCCCGGAAGAGACCAGGACATCGGCGAGCAGAAGCCGTGATCCATCGAACGCCGGGAAGTTGATCGTTCCCCGCTCGGCGATCCGGATCGCCTGGGTATGTTCACTCAACTGCGCAAGCTGGCTCGCTGTGAACTGCTGGACCGCCCACACCTTTTCACTCGCATCCGCCGCCGCGCTCAGTTGCCCGACATAGGTCGCGATACGCAGATCTCCCTTCCGATACCCACGACAGGCGAAGACCAGATCACCGGCCTCCCTGGCTATGGCCGGATTCTCGACCCAGGCCGCCAGGAGGCCGCGCAGGGCCGGCTCGGAGGCGGCGAACGCCACCAGGTCTTTCGATCCGGTCAGATGCGAGACATACTCACGCGTCGATTCCTTTTCTGCGATCTGGTCGATAGTGTCGAGGAACTCATCGGTCTTGCCACGCGCCAGAAGCAGACTGAGCAGCCTGACGGCAGCTCCGGCAACAGGTTCGTCACCCGCGTTCGCGCTGCGATAGGCATCCTCGGACGCCTCCCACTGTCGTGTCACACGCAGATACTCAGCCTCGATGAATGACCGCTCCGACGGCTTCACATCGAGCTTGTCGAGATAGGAGATCCACTTCTCCGCTTCTTCCCGGCGGTCGTGCTCGGCGTAGAAAGTGATCGCCATTCTCACGGCCTCGAGGTCCGGTTCGACCAGCAGGGCCTTGAGCAACCTTTCGCTCTCTTCCACGCGGTTCAACTGGAGGCTCATCCGGGCCCGCAACTTGAGCGCGGAACGGTCCTGATTTCCAAGGCTCTCCGGGACCGGGACCTTGTCCATCGCCGCCGTGGCAGTGCTCACCGCACCGAGACGGCTCGCGAGTGCGGCAGCCTCGAGGAGCTGCGCAGCGCTGGAGTACTCGCTTTCGACCACCGCGGTGAGACTGTCTCGAGCCGATCTGAAGTCCTTCAGGCCGGCGTGGAACCGCGCCAGCAGCAGATGCACCGCGGGAGTGGCCTGCCCACCATCGAGCAGGGCCTTGAGATTCTCGACGGCCTTCTCGAGTGAGCCCAACCTCTCGAGCGCCAGAGCTTGCATCAGGCGAAGCTCCGTGCGGTGCGGTGCGACCCGCAGGATCTCACTCAGCAACCCGACGGATTCGGCCACATCGTCCTGGCTCGCGCCGGTTTGCAGGAGGGAGCGAACCCGGGCAATCCTCCATTGAATACCGCTCTCACCCGTAAAGGCCCTCAAGCGCTCCACAGTCCGGTTGGCAAACTCCCGGTCCCCCCAGACCAGGCGGGATTTGGCCACTGCACGCTGGACCGCGATGTTCTGCGGATACGCGTCACCCAGCTTGACCCACGCATCCTGTGCTTTCTCGCGCCAGGGGCGGCGGACATCGTCACTCAGGCCCAGCCGCTCCAGGTCCAGCGTGGCCAATTCGAGAAACTCGGCTTCGGTCATCGCCCAGGCTCGCGCTTCTTCGTCGGGTGCCGCGGCCCGGCGTTCTCTGATCGCCTCCAGTCCGTCGCCGATAAGGGCCAGGCCCTCTTCCTGCTTTCCAGCAATCACGAGATCGTTGCCCGCGCGCATGGACCGCGCCGCCTTGAAGGAGGTGAATTCCACGGTCTGTCCGTGGTCGCGCTCAAACTGCGAGCCGACCCGGTCGCTCACCGCGGGGTCGATGGATGCCGCGATCCAGTAGAGCCCGAGGTACACCCGGGGTGAAATCTCCTGCCCGGACTCGAGAAGCCGCCCGATCAGTGCACGCGCCTCCTTGAGGCGATCGTCGAGCACCAGGCCCAGGCACCGCATCGGCACCGACCCGGGATCCAACTCATCCGAGTCGCCCTTGAGCCCCTCGAGGAACTTCGCGCGGGCCGCTTCATCCATGGCGGGCAACAGTCCACCATCGATCATCTTCTGGACAGGCTCGATGTTCGGATCTTCCGGCCAGCGGTTCCTTGCAATCCGGAGCAGATCCCCCGCGGGTCTCGGGAAGCCACGCAGAACGATCTGGCGGGCGGCCCGAACAGCCGGGCCGGACCAGGTCCTGCTCTTCACGGTGGCATCCCACCACGCCTTGACGGCCAGATCAGCTTCTCCCACGGAGTCGTAGGCGTTCCCGAGGTAGAAGTAGAACACTGAGGAATACGGCGACAGTGTGCTCGCGGCAAGGGCCGCATCGATCACCTTCCTCGAGGCGAGCCCTTCCAGTTTCGGATCGCTCGCCTCAAGGAACCGGGTCCAGGCAGAGGCCAGTTGCAGGCCTTTCTGTTCCCGCATGTGTTTCAGAATGTCGGCGGCATCATCCTGGCGCCCGAGGATGTTGAGAGTCAGGGCGCGGTACCCGAGCAGCGCGACCGCGATCGGCCGGTCGCCTCCCTCGAAGTCGTCCGTGAGGTCGGCGACAGCTTCAAGCTCCTTCTCTCCTCCGCGCTGCCAAAGGCGCTCCACTACCTCGTAGAGAAACTCGACATCACCGTATTCGGCATATGCCTTCCTCAGCAGTTCGATCGACTGGTCCCGCTGACCGAGTCTGTCCAGATACCGGATGAGCCGGTTGTTCAGGTCCTTCGTCTCGAGGAGTTCCCCGGAGATAGGCGCGAGGAGCTCCGCCGCGGGCTCGACGTTTCCGGTGCGAAGATTGGCCTCGGCCAGCAGAAGGCGAAAGGCGGGCTTCTCCAGACGCCCTTTCGCCATCCGCTCGGCCCACGCGAGGATGTCTTCAGCGGGTTCCTCGAGGGTCTGCTTCAGGTCCAGCAGGAGGAAGAACCACTTCATCTCAGCGGATTTCGTCTCGGTGCGCTTTTCGGCGACTCCATGTGCCACGAGGGTCTCGCCGAGCCGTGCGTTCGTCACCGCCTTCACCCAGAGCGCTTCGCGATCACCGGAGTCGTCCTTCTCGTAGTTCTCCGGTGCGTCCACATCCCCGAGGAAGTCCTTGGCCAGTTCGAGCGCGTCCCGGTCATAGCCCGCCTTCAAATAGAGGTTCATGAGGAGTCGGCGGGCATCCGGAAGGTAGGGGTCGATCGACAGCGCCTGGTTCAGGCTCGAAATGGCGAACTTGATCTCTCGCGGGCCGCTCTCCGGGTACCTGTTCAGGAGACCAGCCAGCGAGTGGAGCGCCGCCGGATCCCGGGTGAACCGTTGAAGGTATCTCTTGTAATGCGTGATGGCCTTGCCGACGAAATCACCCTTGTCGGCCTCTTGCGCAGCCTTGAGATTCTTGAGCGCCCGATCGTCGAGTTGTCTCTGGCGGAGGAGATAGAGGCCGCCTCCCGACAGGCCGAGCAGGACCACCACGGCCAGAATGATCAGAACGCGCTTCTTCGTCTTTTTGCGCACTTTCACCGAGACGCCCTCCCTGTGAGCAGAAGCAGCACAGTTTTTCCAATGATCAGCAGGTCCAGCGGAAAGGTGCGTTTCCTCACGTACTCGAGATCGAAGCGGATCCACTCCTGGAAGTCCAACCCCTCCTGCCGGGTTCTCTTCACCTGCCAGAGTCCCGTGATCCCGGGCTTGACGCTCAGTCTCGCCTCTCGCCAACCGGGTGAGTACTGGTTCTCATGGTACGGGCTGGGACGCGGTCCGACCACCGACATGTGACCAATCAGCACATTGAAAAACTGCGGAAGCTCGTCGATCTGGGTCTTGCGGATGAAGCGCCCCACCCTGCTCAACCGTGGATCGTCCTTGATGAAGAACTGGGGACCGTCCGCCTGATTCTCAGCCGCGAGGCGTTTCTTGATCTCTTCTGCGTCTTTTCGCATGGAGCGAAACTTCATGCAGGGAAAGTCACGCCCTCCGAGGGTCTCTCTCTGGTGCGCGAAGAACACCGGCCAACCGTCTTCAAGGAGTATCGCAATGATCACCAGGGGGTAGATCGGCAGGGTAACCAGGATGGCGATCAGTGAGAACGCAATGTCGAAAAGCCGCCGCGCAAGTTCCCCAACGGGCGCCGCGGGCTTCTGCCGTCGAACGCGGCGGCTCTGTGGGAGCAGCTCGATTTCCTGCCAGCGGACCGCAGCCTCGCTGGGGCGGCAGTCAGGTGCGTCCCAGATCACGGCCGGGCCGGCCACGACGGCATCTTCATCGAGCTTCCGCCCGGCGCCGACCCAGACCGGGCCGAGGAAACGAGTGGCCGGCGGGATCACTGCGGATTCATCCGCCCAGACCTCCGGTCGCGCGCGGGTGACACGTTCCACGGCGGCGTCCGGCCGATTCCAGATCTCCACGATCCTGGTGATGCAGTCCATCACCTCGCGGTCGTCATTCCGGTGATAATGGCGCCCGGCGACCGCACGGGCCGCCCGTCGATCCTCCTGGGCCAGCTCGCGCAAGGTGATCCATCCCGATCTCGGATCCTCGGCGCTCTGCCACTCCCGAGCGAGCGAGAGGTCGGGAGTGAGCCCCACCCGCGCCTGACGGGAATCCTTTGTCCGATAGAGGCGCTGGATTTCCAGGTACTCCCCGTCCTCCCCGGTCCGCACCTCTTCCCGATACCCCGCCTCCCGGTCTACGCGTAACCGAAGGAAGAGGAGCTCCGGCGTGAGCCAGCTCAGGGTCTCGACGAGGTCCAGGATCGGGAAGAGCACCAGGGAGCGCGGATCCGTCAACAGGTAGAGCTCCGCACCGGGGACAATCTCCGAAGGCTCACCCTGGCGCACCACCTGCAGGCCGCGAGCGGCCCAGAAGCGATCATGCACGTGGGTCGGATCCAGTCCCCATACCGTCGGCGGGGAGAGCGGCCTCGCGCCGTCGGACTTCGCCAACTCAGCCGCGCTCATCGGGGGCCGCGATGGAGACGTAGTGATAGGACTGGCTGCGACTCAGCACATCGGCCGCCACCGCTCTGTTGAAAACGACGCCCGAGAAGTTTGCTCCCACCTCCAGGAGGCTCTGGATGGAACGTTCCGCGGTCTGTCGGACTCCACCGCGGGAGACGACCAGCACGACGCCGTCCGACAGCGCAGCGGCCATCGACGCCTCGAGGCTGCCGGGGATCGGTCCGGTATCGATCAGGATCGCGTCGTAGTGCTCCCGTGCCTCTTTCACGACGCGCGAGAGGGTGCTCAGGGAAAGGGTCCCGGCGTATTCCGCTGAGGCGCGGCCGAGCGGGACGTACGACAGGTTCGCCACGCCGGTGGGTGCCGCCACCTCATGGATCGGACGTCCCTCGAAGACATCCAGGATGTCCGGTGGCCGGATCTCCTCATCGAGATAGGTGCCCGTGACCTGGGCCACGAAACCGCGCAGGTTGGAGCGATCGGTCGAGCTCAACTCGACATCCTCTCCCGCGGAGAGAACCTCGCGCGCGAGAATTGCCAGTGCGCCGCGAAGAGATTCACTCTCCAGTTCATCCAGGGGATTGTCAGGGAATGCCGTTTTCAGCAGTTCGGACAACCCCTCCTCCACCCCACGACGGCCATGATCCTTGGCGATGTTCATCAGGGCGATAATCCGTCCAGCGGTCGGCTGCGGTGCATCCCCGCAGATACTCCCCGCGAGGGTCCCGTTCTCCACGCGCTCTTTCGTCTCCTCGGCAAGGCCCCGAAGCATCCACCGAATCTGGCGGATCAGGCCTCGACCGATGAAGTCGGAATCCACGAGGAGGGTGTTCGCCCCCGATGAGGCGAAAGACAAACCGAGCCCGAAGCTGATGGTGCTCTTCCCCGAGCCCGGCACCGGACCGGTCACGGTCAGGACGCGCCCCTTCTCTCCGGAGTGTTTGATCTGGAGGAGTGCCCGCATCTCATGAAGACAGTGGGCGGCCAGACTCACCGCCCTCTTGTCGCCGTCCGTCGCCGGCAGGCCCGGCAGGATTCCCAGGAGCCGGACCTGCGGCATGGCACCCGCCGCGTCCACCGAACTCTTCATCCGCCTGTCCATGAGCCCCCGGAGCGCGACGAGTCCCACCCCCAGGAACAAACCGAGGATTCCCCACATCCCGGCGCTGCGGATGCGGTTGTCCTTGTACGGCGCCGTGGGCAGGGATGCCGCCTTGGTGATCTCGATCGGAATCGGGCTCTTCGCCATTTCGCTCAGGTAGGCCAGGCTCTCGTCGAGATCATCGAGCTTCTCTTCCCATTCCTCCTGCTCATCCAGATAGTTGTTGTAGTCCATCTGGATCTTCCCGAGCTTCCAGGCCTCATCGTGCGCAACGGCAAGCTGACGCTCGATGTCTTTCTGAAGCACCTTCAGCTTCTCCACATCGGTAATCAGGGCTCCGCGGCCGGTATGCATCCGGTTGTAGGCCTTGCGATAGTCATCGACCCGCTGCAGCGCGTCCCGGAGATTCCGGTCCGCCTCCAGCATCCGCGGGTGGTTGACACCGAGCCCTTCTCCCTGCATGTCCTGAATCGCGACCAGCAACCGATCTCTCTGGCTGAGCAGAATGGCCATCTGCACATCCCCACGATCCCGGATCTCCTCGACGGTGATGCCCTCCGCGGGATTCGCTTCCGGCGCCGCGGGGTCATTCGTCCCGTCTTCAGTCTCGGGCGCCGCGTCCTCCTCACTCTCTGGATCTGCGGCCCCCTCCTCCGCCTCCTTCTTCCGCTCCTCCTCGCGCGCCTTGAACTCGATGGCCAGATTGAGGCGCCGCTCCATGTCCGCAGCCTGGAATTTCAACTCGGCCACTTTGGTCACGTAGGCCAGGTGCATGGTCATCAGCCCCTCCGGCCCTCCCCATTGAGCCGTCAGACTCTCCATCTTGTCCTTCACCAGCTTGAGTTGCGCGGTGTTGACCACCTTGGCCTGCCGAGCCTCCGCCAGCGGTCTCGTCACCTTGTCCTTCGATCTCTGCCCGGAGATCTCCACGTACGTGGTCATCACCTCGTGGACCGCGGTCTGGGCCGCCTTCGGGTCCTCGTCCACAAAGGAGATGCTCAGGAGAGAGCCCCTCCGGCCGCGACTGACCACCAGGCGTTCCTTGAACGTCTCCACCTCCTCGACCGTCTGTCCACGTTCCAGGCTTCTCCAGGCCCGGCCGCTCATGACCTGTTGCACGACCCGATCGCCGGTGATCAACGCGGTTTCGTTCTGCAGGTAATCCTCAAAAAGGGCCGGGACGCGTCCCCCGCCCGGATTCCGAATCGTCGGGGCGGTTGGATTGATGAAGATGAGCCCGGTCGAGCGATAGACATCCTCGGGCAGGATCCAGCCGATGGCCCCACCGGCGGCCAGACCGAGGACTCCGAGAATGAGCGCCCAGCGCATGCGGCCCTGGAGCGCCCGGCGAAGGACCCCGATCAGGGACTTCTGACCTCCGCTCTGACGACGGCTCGATCCCGGGTGGCCAGGGTAGCCGGGGTAGCCGGGATAGCCGGGATAGCCTGGGTAGCCGGGGTAGCCGGGGTAACCGCGCGAGCGGGGACCACTGCCGGACTGGGGGTACTGGCCCCCGTCCTCCTGCCTGACCGGATAGTGGTTCTCATTCATCGTGACACCTTCGTGCGGACCATTTCAATAACGGGCAGAACCAGGGGAATCAGAGCCTGAAAAGCTGCTTTCCGCTCCGTTTCAGGAATGGTGTCCATAAACACCAGTTGCACCTGCGCACCGCCGAAGCCCCGCTTCCGCAGGTCCGCGGAGGCGCGACGCAGGCCCTCCGTATCACGCTCGATCAGACCATCCGGGCGGATGACGAAGTGGTAGACGATGAGTCGAGCATCACCGTCCAGCCGGCTCCTGGTGAACGTGTACTCAGTCCCGGGGATCTGCAGATCTCCGATCTTCCAGTCGCGCGGCTCGACGCTCTCTGCGGTCCAGCCGTTCGACGGGTAACAGCTGGGCGGGTGATGCCCGTACAGATCGCGGGCTTCCTTGCATTGTATGAACAGCAGGCTCATCGAGTTCCCGGTGGCCACGTGCAGGTACCGCCGCGACAGCGCCACGTTGGGCTTCAGAAGCGCGATGGCCGGACGGGGGAGCTCCTGCTCCGTTCCGATCCACCCCTCGATGTTGAGCGGGATCTTCGCCGCCTCCTCGCGGATCGCCTGGTGGTATGGCGCGGCGTCCGTGGCCGGCAAATGCCCCGTCACCCATTCGATGTAGATGCCGCCGAGGAGCAGCATACTGATCAAGGGGGCCACGAACCATCGCAACCTCCCCGCGACCTTGACGTTCGTCTCAGGTTCCATAGGCCAGCGAGTACCTGTACACGGGGATCAGCGCCCAGCGCATGAGCCTGACGATCCCGAGAAGAATGAGAAACGCCAGCGGCAGCATGACCCATCCGCTGATGTCGTGAAATGTCTCGGCGGTCTCCACGCTGGTGTTCCCGAACATCCAGATCGTCGGCACCAGGCGGATCACATTGCAGACAATGGCCGAGATCGGGCTGGCGATCAGGATGATGATCCGGACGAACTCCCGCAGCGGAGTGCCGTAGGCGAAGACGTAGGACACGAGAACGAGCGCGAAAACCATGCGCAGGCCGTTGCAGGCCTCGGCGATCATCACCTCCACGCCGTTGATGGTGATGACACTGCCCGCGAGAGTCGTGTCGATCCAGAAGACCTCGAGGACCTGATGCGTGATCTGGGCCGTGATCCGTTGCATGGGCATTGCGATTTCCTGCCGCACCATGCCCGGCACCGGAACGAGGAACACCAGCACGGCGAACGCGGGAAGGAATCGCTTCAGGACATCGGTGCCGGCAATGGAAAGAAAACAGCCGACCACCACGAGAATCGCTCCAAAATGCCAGACCGATTGCCAGAGCCTGAAGTCCCCCATGGCGAACAGGAGCCAGCCGAGCGCGATGATGACCGGACCGACCAGGGTGGAATTGCGCGTGCAATACCGCAACCGTTGGCGCCGGATATACACGAGCCAGACAAACACGATGGGGACCAGCAGGATGTGGCTCGACTCTTCGTCCTGCATCGCAATCTTCCCGATGTCGGACCAGGCCGGCCAGGTCACCGCCAGACCCGCCAGGGTCAGCAGGATTCCGACGACCACATGCCGCATGGCCCAACCCCGGCGACTCATCGCCATTGGTAGTGCGGAGAAGTTTCTCATCCCCTCCCCTTCTTCACATGGCCGGCTCGCGGTCTGCTGCCGGCGGGTGCGGTGACGATCTTCTCGATGACGACCTCGCCCTTGCGGATCCGGCCACCGGCGCACACGACGGAACGTACCGCGACGCTGCTCGGATCGAGTACCGCCCCCCTCAGCACCACGGAGTCATGGACCTGGGCACTGTCATCGACGCGTCCCCCGTCTTCGATGATCGAGAAGCGCGATTGCCAGACTTCCTCGTAAGGATCCGCAGCGCGAGAACCGGCGCCCGCGAGGAGGCGGCAGCGTTCCCGCAGGGCCATGATGTAGGCTTCGGCTGTCCGCAGAGGGAGGCTCACCGGGTGTTCGGCACGGGCCACGTGCACCCCGAATCTCTCGGCGATGCCGGCGAGTGCCTGCTCCTTCAGGTCGAAGAAACCCACCTCCGGGACCTCTCGCAGGGTCCCGCAACGAACCAGCATGACCGATACCGGTGTACCGTCCACTGGAGCAACGAGCGCGACGCCGGCATCCGCCTCGGCGATCAATCTGTACTGGGATGCCAGCCCAATGAAATTGAGTTGGGTTGCGTTGGCGATGAGCAGTACGTCGTCATCTCCATACCCGCGCGCCAGATCCGCAAGCACTCCGGCCGTGCCGCGGTAGGCGAACGGGTCCCTGAGTACCTGGAACTCGATGCAGGCGGCGTGTTCAGGCGTCCCCGGGGTCCGGCTTTCCTGATCCACGAGCAACCGAACCGGAAAAGGATCGCTCCCCAACACGCCGGAAAGCTCTTCCGCCTGGTGGCACCAGTCCTCGAGGACGGATATTCCCCCGATCAGGGGGAGATCGAGGACCGGCCGGTCGATCGCCCCGGTGAATTCCGTCAGCCTCCCCGATCCGGCCAGGAGCACAAGAGCACTCGGAGTCCGCCTCGCACCGCGGTGGTGGTCATCATGGAGTCGCATGTCTGGTTCCGGTGACTGAGCCACTTCTTTTCGGTCCCCCCGGCACGCGATGCCTGGGCTCCGCCTCTCTCGGCTGCAGGGCACATCCTGCCGCCGTTCCTCACTTCAGACATTTTGTACGGCGCGCCCGACGTTCCGGCGCGCTGCTAATCCAGGGTCATGAGCAGGGATTCTTCGATCTCGAGGCTCATCGCACTGCCGAGCATCTCGACCTGCAGAACCAGCCGGGCATCACGAGTTCGTCGATTAACCAGTCCCTCGAGCCCCCGAAACGGCCCGGAGAGTACGATCACCCGCGTCCCCTCGCGAAGCCTCGGGCACGGAACGAGGGGGGCATCTCCGCAAAGCGCACGATCAACATTGCGCAGTTCCCACTCGAGGCGATCCTGTTCCTCGACGCGAATCAGATTGGCCACCCGACTTGTCCGGTCCGCCGCGAAGGCGTCGTCCACCGAGCCCCAGAGGAACGCATACCCCGGAAACAGGGGACGCTCGACCAGAACCTTCCTCTGACCGTGGTAGGTGACTTCCCGGTGGAGTGGTACGTAGCAGTCGATCCCCATCCCCTCCAGCATCCCGGAGAGGATCTTTTCCTGGCGACTCTTCACATGCAGAACGTGCCAGAACTCTTCCCCGGATCTCTTTCGTTGATCCAGGAAGCCCGGCTCGACCTCAGTCGCCTGACAGACCCTGCTCATACACCATCCTCCCGGCGCGTTGCCACGCCAGGGAGCCCCGTTGGACAACGTCCCTCACCCAGCACCTCGTGTGCCACGTGAAGACAGCCCGTGCTTCCCTGCCCGCCACCGCCGGGTGCAGGCTGCGTCCCGGCGAATGCCTGAATACTCTTCGACAGCGCTCGTCCCGGAGTTGATCCATTTCCATCCGCGCTCCCGCCGAGACAGCAGTGCCCGGGCATGATTCGGCTCGTCACAGGGGAACCCCCGGCAGCTTCGGCAGAGCGCACTCCGGAGGGCGTGCCATCTGTGGAAAGTGATACCAGATCAGATCTTAGGTTGCGCGGGATTTACAGAAGTCCGCATGTTCGCTCCCCCTTCCGGCTCATCTTCGCAAGCGACGGGGGCAGAGCACCGGAAGATCGACAGTCGCGATTTCCGCTGCCGGACGGCGAGCCGGCAACCGGCGCAGCCCGCTACGTCGGAAGTCCGGAATCTCTCTGGACTCCGGTGCAGGTCGTTGCTGTCGAGCATCCGTCGATTCACCGCATTTGCATTTCAGCACGCACCTGCGTTGGTAAATCTGAACACCCCGGGAAGCTCACCATTGACACCGGGCGTTCAAGAGAATAGACATGGGGGCGAAGGGGCTTGGGCGGTTCCAGGGGAACACCTGCGTCTCGACGTGCAAGGGGAAGTTGCCTCCGGGCAGCTCGCAATCGAGAGAGTGTGATGCTGAAGGAACTCTGTGATCACCGAGGGTTCGAAGAGATCCGACGTCGCCTTATCCTGATCGGCAATTTCAAGTACCGCGTGCGAGATTGCGACGCGGAAGATATTGCGCAGACAGCACTTACGGCCTACTGCGAGCACCGCGAACGCTATCGCGATCAGGAGAACCAGATGGCGATCCTGGTGGGGATCTTCCAGAAGAAGTGCCTCGAATACATCGACCACGCCTGCAAGACAACGCGGAGACTTCAACAGATCGCAAGACACTGCGCGCCGGATCGTGACTCGCCTTTCAAACCGGAACGGGGCGGCACCACACGTCCGGTCATCGATCAGGTCATCCGTCGAGAAGATGCCGGCAGGATCGCGGACGCCCTCGGGGAGCTGAAGCCCCAGGTGCGCGAACTCTTCGAGTTGCTGGTCGAGGAGGGTGTTGGACGTCGCGGATTGATCGAGCGCTATTCCCTCAAACCCGACACTCTGGACTCGCGCATCCGTGCCGCCCGCCTCGAACTGCGCACTCGGTTGAAGGCGAAGGGCATCTGCATTTAGGGCCCGCGCAAGAATAACTTCGGGACTCGAGGGCCTCTGCATCCCCTTGAGCTGCGTTGCTCGTCGGTTGAAACCAGTATGGGCGCCCTCCTCGCGCCTTGCTGGAGCGGGCGCAGCGGCGCTCTCGGTGCAACGGTCGCACTTGTTTCCGGACGAGCCCTCGGCAGGCGGGCGGACGCCTGCCCCGTCGGGGTGGATGTTATCCCGGCAGCCTGCGGGCCCGTTCCGCCCCCACCGGCCCCACCGCACTCCCCAGGAGCCGGCCGCACGTCCAGAATTTTGAACCACGGGTGAATCCGATACACCTCGAGGCGGATCTCTTTCATTCCGTACAGATAGGACCATGCGCTAAATATCTTTCCTGGCGGCAATTAGAACAGATAGCAATCCACCGCCGATCGCGGCACGCCCCTTGCTCTGGTTCCTGCCGACACCAAGCGGGGACACGACGCGGTCCCGCGGGTCAGGAAGGAGAGTTGGCCATTACGGGTTCCGCAGAACCAGCCGCCGTTTCGGAGCTTCGCGAAAAGCTCGTCACGATTGCCCGCTACAAGTACGGGCTGCAGAGGACCGACGCCCAGGATGCATTCCAGGACGCCGTTCTCACGTGGATGGAGGTCGCCGAACGCTATTCCGGAGAACAGGAACCCCTGAGGGTATTCCTCGGCGTCTTCCATAAGAAGTGTCTCGAACTCATCGACCGGCATTCCCGGGAGCGCCGGAAACTCCAGAAACCAGGCAAGCTGCCCGAGGCTCCGAACGGACGCCGCCTTGGCAGTGCGCTGTGCGGAAGCGAGCCGAGCACGCTCGCCACCATCGTGCAGCGTGAGGAGGGCCAGCAGATCCTGCAGGCCTTGTCACATCTCAGCCCCGAGGCCCGCGAGGTATTCCGCCTGCTGGCCGAAGAGGACGTGCCGCGCCAGGAACTGATCGAGCTGCTCAACCTGAACGCGAACACGGTCGACTCGCGGCTGAGGAAATTCCGCAAGGAACTCCGGAACGTCCTCAAGAAACTCGGCGTCTACGTATGAGCCGGAAAAATATCCACTATCTTGCCAAAGCTTTCGGTCATTCGGCGAATACTAGGTTGAGAGTAGCGTTTTGCAGGCCACTCATTGATGAGACACCTGGAGAGCCGCGGAGCGAAGGGCGATCCGTCGCGCGCTCCGAGCAGCCATGGAACACGAGCACTCCAGCACCGGGGACTGCACGAATCCTGCGAGGGGGCGACTCCTGCTCGATTATGCGCTCAAGACCCTCGACGAGGACGAGAACACCAGTTTCGAGGCACATCTGCTCGAATGCGATGTCTGCTATGCGAACTTCACGGCCGTCGTGCGCACGAGCAGCTACCTCAGCCAATTGGTGCATGCGGCGCCCGAGCGCCTGCCCCCCGCGATCAGGTTCCTGCGCGAGAAGGACGCTTCGAACCGCTTCGGCCGCGTTCTCTTCGCCCTTGCCCTGCTCGCCATCGGTTTCCTCGTCGGCTTGCTCGTGGCGAGAGCATCGAGCGCGGGAACTCTCCCGGACATCGGCCGTCTTGTCGAGCGGACCACGCGCACTGCCGAGGACTCTCTCGAAAAGGTTCCGAATTTCGGCAAAGTTTCAGGCCGATTCCCCAATACCAATGTAGCTGAGGGTGGCGGCGTGCCATGTGCGCTCGCCGCCCGCTGGAAGACGACAACCGAAAGGTGGACCTGAATGGCCCGCTCCATTCTTCTGACGATGAGTATCGCCGCACTGGCGGTGCTGCCCGCAGCGCAGGCGCTCGCCGGGCCGATCACGGTCGATGGCCGGGTCCTCGCGTCGGAGAGCTACTACAGCTGGACGGTCGATACCAACCAGAACGACGGGAACGGCGACCCGATCCAGACCACGATCTACCTGGCGCAGGACGCCAGGACCTTCGACGTTTACGCCGCAGTCGTCCTTTCGGCGGACCGTGTCGACAACAGCTACGGCAAGAACCAGGTCGGCTGGCCGGGGAACAATCACAACTTCGATAAGCTGCTGAAAAGCGACAAGGCCCAGTTCGTGTTCAAGGACAACGGAAGCACCGTCCTCGATGCCACGATGGACTTCCTCTTTGAAACCCCGAAAGGCGGTGGCGTCTACTCCTCGGGTTGGGGAAACAAGAGCAGCAGTCCCCGGGACGACAAGGTGGACAGCAGTGTCGCGGTCGGGAACGTCGCCAACATCGAGCAGGCGGCATCTTCCCTCGATTACGACCTCAATACGGTCATCGGTGGCGACTACACGGCGAAGAACAGCAAGGGACAGACCCAGGACTACACGGTCGACTCTCCGATCACGAACGGCTCCGACACCTATGCCGGAAGCGACGTCTCCGACTGGGTCTTCGAGGTCGTCTACGAATTCCAGGTCGCGGGCACGATGTTCAACGAGCTCATCATCGATCAGAACGGGTTCAGGAAGAACTGGTCGTTCGTCGTCGCCGGCTTGCACGCTTCGCCTTACAAGACCGGGTGCGACAAGAACCTGATCCCCGGGGCCCCCACCGGAACCCCGACCCCCCCCGGCGGCATCGTGCCCACCGGCAGCGTCGTGCCTCTGCCCTCCGGTGTCTGGGTGGGCATGCTGCTTCTCGCCGGCCTCGGAATCATGAGGATCCGTCGCCGCAGGCTTTCCGCAAGCCGGAACTGAGACCTCTCCGTCCCGAAACCAGCTCTCCGGGGCCGGTCGCGCTCTTGCGACCGGCCCCGGTTAGGATTCCGCCGGACTGGAATTTCCATTCGGCGCGGGACAGCCATTGCCGATAGGAATGCGTGCACTGAACAGGGCGAGGAGTGTCCATGCTTTCCTTTTCGACATGGCGGGCGGCCGCGCGTATTCCATGGGTGCGAGAGAACCTCGATGGCCTGAGGTCTCTCCGCACCACCCTGTACCTCCTGCTGGCACTGCACCGCCTCGGCCGGCAGCAGGACTTTCAGTGGACCCTGCGGCTGTTCTTCCAGATGGCCCATTCGTTTGCCCAATATGGCCGGGGTGCGGCGAAACAGACCATCAACCAGCTTTTTGGGATCCCCTGGTTTTCCAGGAAACGCAGGGCTCTGCTCATCATGATTGCCTCATACAATCGCGTCCGGTCCCTGGCGGTTCTCTCCCCCGAGTTGGCCCCGCTTAAGCGGGAGGATTGGGAGGATGTCGCCGTCTACGTGGCGAGTCTCAAGGAGGTCCTCGCCTTCGATCACGAGGACGAAGAACACGTCCACTCGATCATGCGGGATCAGGCGGGCCTCGAAGCCATGCTTCAGGAGTTGCACGAACTCTCCCATTGCTGAAGGTGGACGAACCGGCGCCCGGTGCCGATGAACGGTACGGACGGACGGGGAGAGCCGAGGAGCATCCCAACGATGAGAATCCTGGTTACCGGTGCCGAGGGTCTTCTCGGCCGCGAAGTGGTGCGAGCGCTCGAACCCGATCACGAAGTCACCGCGACGGATCTGGCTGATTTCGACATCACCGACTCCAGAGCGACCGAGGCGGCCGTCCTCGCCGCTGCCCCGGAATCCATCGTGCACTGTGCGGCCTTTGCAGACGTGGATGGAGCCGAGAACGACCCCGACAGCGCCTTTCGAGCCAATGGCTTCGGCACCCGGAACCTGGTGCTCTCCGCCCGGCTCTGCTCGGCACGGCTTCTGTACGTATCCACGGACTACGTCTTTGACGGAAAAGGAAAGACGCCCTACCTGGAAAGCGACCCGGCCTCGCCCCTCGGTGTCTACGGGCGGTCCAAGTGGCTGGGTGAGCACTTCGTCAGGGAACTGGGAAGGGACTGGTCCATTGTCAGGACCCAGGCGCTCTACGGGACATCCGGTCCTTCGTTCGTCCGGGCCATCGCCAACCGGGTGCGCGAGGGCCTTCCGCTCACCGTGGTGAACGACCAGACCGTCTGCCCGACACGCGCCGCGGACCTGGCCGTCGCGATCAGGTCCATTCTCCTCGAGGGCGGCCCGGGGACCTGGCACGCGTCCTCCGGAGGAGAGTGCACCTGGTTCGATTTCACGGCGGCCATCCTCGAGCAACTCGGTTGCCCGAAGCACCCGCTGGCCCCGCTCTCTTCCGCGAAACTGGCGCGTCCCGCCCCGCGCCCGGCCTATTCCGTTCTGCGAAATCTTCACCTCGAGATGACGATCGGGGACACTCTCCCCCACTGGAAGGATGCACTTGCGGCCCACCTGGCCGCGGAGGGTTCGGGCCCATGAGAGTTCTCGTTACCGGCGGCGCCGGGTTCATCGGCAGCAACTTCGTGCGCTATCTGCTGAAAGAGCGCGCCGACTGGGATGTCGTCAATCTCGACCTCCTGACCTACGCCGGAAACCTGAAGAGTCTCGAGGATATCCTCGACCATCCCCGACACACGTTCGTACGCGCCGATATCTCCGATCAGGCGAGACTTTGCGAAGCGCTCCAGGGACATTTCGACCTGGTCTTCAACTTCGCGGCCGAGTCGCACGTGGATCGCTCCATCGCCGACGCCACCGCCTTCGTGCGGGCCAACATCCTCGGCGCCCAGACGCTGATCGACCTGTGCCGCGAGCGAGGGTACGGCAGGCTCCTGCACGTTTCAACGGACGAGGTCTACGGCTCCCTCGGTGAGCATGGCCTCTTCACGGAGGATTCGCCCATCAAACCCACGAGCCCGTATGCCGCCAGCAAGGCCGCGGCGGATCTTCTGGTGCTCGCCGCGGCGCGGACCCACGGGCAGGATGTCGTCATCACCCGCTGCTCGAACAACTATGGGCCCTACCAGTTCCCCGAGAAGCTGATTCCCCTGATGATCCTGAACGCCCTCGACGATCTGCCTCTCCCCGTCTATGGCGAGGGCGTGAACGTCCGGGACTGGATTCACGTTGCGGATCACTGTCGCGGGATTTTGACCGTGGCTGAGAACGGCCGATCCGGTTCGGTCTACAACCTCGGCGGAAAGTCCGAGCGCCAGAACCTGACGGTCGTGAAGAGCATCCTCGAAACACTCGACAAGCCGGAGAGCCTCATCCATTTTGTGACCGACCGGCCGGCCCACGATCTGCGCTATGCCATCGACCCGACGTTTGTCGAGGCGGAACTGGGCTGGACGCCGCGCCACGACTTCGAAACCGACCTGCGCGCCACGGTGCATTGGTATCGGGAGAACCGGGAGTGGGCCGACGAGGTCCGGTCCGGTGAGTACCGCCAATTCACCGAGTCCTGGTACGGAAAGAGGCTCGGGGACGAAACGGCAGGATAGCCACGATGCGAACAAACCGCGGGCTCTCCCCGATCATCCTCTGCTTCGGTATTGCTTTTGCGCTCTACCTGGCGACCATGGCCACCGGTGTCCAATGGGGCGACCATGCCGAACTGCAATTGGCCGCGGCCAACCCCGATTTGGGCCTCGGGGTGCGCTCCTATCCACTCTGGACGATACTCGCCGCGGGAACGGTCCGCGTCTTTTCACTCGAACCCGCCTTCGGAGCAAACCTCCTGACCGCGTTCTTCGGGGCTATGGCGGTAGCGCTCTGTCATCTCTACGTCAGGGCCGCTTTCGGCTCCCGGATCGCCGCCTGGATCGCCGCCTTCAGTTTGATGGTTTGCCATCTGCTCTGGACGTTTTCCACCGTCGCGGAGATCTACTCACTCGCCGCCTGTTTCCTCTTCCTCCTCCTGATCACCGCGGAGTGGTCGCTTCAAC
The DNA here is from genome assembly GCA_024274785.1 of Planctomycetota bacterium. Classification (GTDB taxonomy): domain Bacteria; phylum Planctomycetota; class JAJSAM01; order JAJSAM01; family JAJSAM01; genus JAJSAM01. The sequence continues at coordinate 67,009 of JAJSAM010000037.1, forward strand.
ACGTTCGCAGGGGGGCGTTCTTCCTGGGACTGGTGGCCGGTGTATCGCTCCTGCATCACCGCATGATTCAGCTCGCCGCGGTATCGATGCTGACGGTCCTGGTCGTCCTCTGGCACCGGCGCGGCGAACTGCGGCCCGGGATCATCTTCGGACTTCTCGGAACGGTCATCGGCGCCTTGCCCATGGCATCTCTCTTCCTGCTCCTGGCGCGACCGGCGAGCCTGGTGGAGAGAGTCCATTCGTTCCTGCTGGGAGGCTTCAGCCCCCATCTGCCGGATGGTCTCGGCCTCGGTACCGGCCTGGCCGGATTGCTCCTCTACAGTGCGAGCTTTATCGCCTTCAACCTGCCGGGGCCGCAGGGTTTCTTCTTCCTGCTGTCATTTCGGCGACGCCGGCCCTCCCACCCCGGGCATCGCGCCCTGCTGTTCGCCTTCATTCTGGGTTCCCTGCCCACCGTGCTCCTTCTGCCTCACGTCGGTGACCGTTATGTCCTGCTGCTCCCGGCCGTCTGCGCCGCGGTGGCGCTCGCGGGGGTCGCCGCAGCCGAGCGCGCGAACCGCGCATACCGGCGTGTCCTGATTCCGCTGCTCTGCCTGCTCTGCCCCCCGCTCTTTTACGGTGCTTTCGCGGTGTTGGATATTCCCGCGAAACTCGGCCTCTTCCAGGGTGTCGACCGGGTGCATCGTGAGGAGTTCCTGTGGCCCGGCCACAGCAGGGATCGTTCCGCCGAGGCGTTCGCCGAGAAGGTTCTGCGGGATCTTCCCGCCGACGCCGTTCTCCTCACGGAGTGGGGAGACGGCTGTGTGCTGCTCTATGCCAGCCGGATCCAGGGGCTCCGGCCGGACGTTCGCATCCGACAGACCTTGTGGCAGGATAGGTTCGACGTTGCGGTACGCGACAACGCCGGGCGCAGAGTTTTCATGACGACCTATCCACACACCCCCCCGACCTTGCGTGCTCCCCCGGGTTTCGCTCTTATGCCGAGGATCCCCGCCATGCTCTGGGAGGTGGTCCCGGATGATCGGCGGTGAGGTGAACCGGGCAGGGAGCCGCGGATTCAGGCCGGCAACGCCCCCCCGCGGCCCCGTTCGGGACGGCGATCGCGCCCGGTAACGCACGGCCGGGACGGAGTCGTCCCCCCGATCGTGGGGAAGCAGTGCGGCGCCGCATATGCGAGAACCAGTTCAGGTCCGGAGATCGGCCTGATGCTCGAGAAACCACGCGTAGGTCGTGGCCAGGCCCTCCCTGAGAGCGATCTTCGATTTCCAGCCGAGCGCCGCCAGCTTATCGACGTTCAACCGCTTGCGTGGCGTGCCGTCCGGCTTGCTCTCGCAAAACCGCAACTCCGCCTGAAGGCCGACGATCTCCTTCACCATCTCCGCGGCCTCCGCGATCGTGAGGTCCATCCCGACGCCGGCATTGACGATCTCCGCATCACTGTAGTGCATCATCAGGAAGTGAGCGCAGTCCGCCAGGTCGTCCACGTGCAGGAATTCCCGTCGCGGCTCCCCCGTACCCCATACCTCGACCTCGCAAAGCCCTTCGAGCTTCGCTTCGTGAAAACGGCGCATCAGGCCCGGTAGCACGTGGCCGTGGTCGAGGCTGAAGTTGTCGCCGGGTCCGTACAGGTTCGTCGGCATGATCGAAATCGCATTGAAGCCGTACTGCTTCCGAAGCGCCTGGCAGAGCTTGATACCGGCGATCTTGGCTACGGCGTACGGCTCGTTAGTGGGCTCCAGCGGCCCCGCCAGGAGACTGCTCTCCCGGATGGGCTGCGCGGCCATACGGGGGTAGATGCACGAGGATCCGAGAAACATCAGCTTCCTGACTCCCGACCGGAAGGCCAACTCGATCACATTCGTCTGGATCTTCAGGTTATCGAGGATGAAGTCCGCAGGACGCGTGGAGTTCGCGAGGATCCCACCGACCCGGGCCGCGGCCAGGAACACGTACTCCGGCCTCTCTCGTTCGAAAAACTCCCGGCAGGAGATGAAATCGAGCAGATCGAGGGCCTTCCGTGGAGCGGTGATGACGCTGCGATAGCCCTTTTGAAGCAGGCGCCGGCAGATCGCGGAGCCGACCATGCCCTCGTGACCGGCAACATAGATTCTGGCGTCTGTCTTCATCGGCATCTCCCGTCGCCTATTCGACGAAGGCCCGGCCGGGCTCACCCTCGGCAAGCATCGCCTGTTCCCGTCGGGCCCGCTTCAGGTCCTGCTCCGCCATCTCCGCAATCAATGCGTTGAAATCGGTCCTGGGGCTCCACCCGAGCAGCCTGCGCGCCTTTCCGGCGTCACCGCAAAGCGACTGCACCTCACTCGGCCGGAAGTACCGCGGATCGACTCTCACCACGACTCTGCCGGTCTCCTCATCGACACCGCACTCTTCCGCCCCCTTACCCGTCCACCGGATCGTCATGCCCATCGCGGTGCCGCAAGTCTCCGCGAAGGTCCGCACACTGTGCTGCACCCCCGTGGCGATCACAAAGTCCTCCGGCCGCTCGTGCTGAAGCATCAGCCACTGTGCTTCGATGTAGTCGCGGGCGTGGCCCCAGTCCCGAAGGGCATCCAGATTTCCGAGGTAGACCGCGTCCTGCATTCCGAGTTTCACCCTGGCCAGCCCGCGCGTGATTTTCCGGGTTACGAAGGTTCCGCCTCGAATCGGTGACTCGTGGTTGAAGAGAATACCGTTGCAGGCGAAGTAATCGTAAGACTCGCGATAGTTGACCGTGATCCAGAACGCATACAACTTCGCCACGGCATAAGGTGAACGGGGATGGAAAGGAGTGTTTTCCGTCTGGGGACTCTCTGCCGCTCCACCGTACAACTCCGAGGTCGACGCCTGGTAGAAGCGCACCGAGTGCTCCAACCCGAGGATCCGGATCGCCTCCAGCAGTCTCAGGGTCCCCAGTGCGTCCGAGTTTGCGGTGTATTCGGGAGTTTCGAAGGAGACCGCGACATGACTCTGCGCAGCCAGGTTGTAAAGTTCGTCCGGACGCACCTCCCCGAGGATGCGGATCAGGCTGGTCGGATCGGTCAGGTCGCCGTAGTGGAGGATCAGGCGACGGGACTCCTCGTGCGGATCTTCGTAGATATGGTCGATCCGGCCGGTATTGAAGAGTGAGGCCCGGCGTTTGATGCCGTGCACTTCATAGCCCTTCCCGATCAGGAATTCAGCCAGATAGGCCCCGTCCTGCCCGGTGATTCCGGTAATCAGCGCCCGCTTCAAGATAGGCCTCCCCGGTGTTCTGGTCGTGGGATGCACTCCTCGGCATCTGTCTCCTGCATCCCCATTCAACCTCATATCCGGGTGCTCCGGCACCTCAGAAGTACAGGATCGCCACGGCAAACAACGTCCAGGCGACTCCATTCACGAGCAGCGGAGGATCCTTGACGAGGGTAATGACCGGAGAGGCACCGCCCCGGCGAAGATGGACGAGGAACAGGTAGCGAAAGATCCCGAAGATGACGAAGGGCACGGTGAAGACGAGGTTCCGCGTTCCGAACTCGGCCACCGTCCGGGCGTCCAGCGTGTAGAGGCTGTAGCAGAGCACCACCGAGGCGGTGGTCACCGCGATGACCTGATCGAGAAACCCCGGCAGATACTCCCGCAGGGTTTCGCGGTGATCTTCACCACTCTCCTCGAGCAGGACCACCTCCGCCCGCCGCTTGCATAGCGCGAGAAAGAGGGAGAGGAAGATCGTCGTCAGGATCAACCAGGACGACAGGTAGAGGTCGAGCACGACCGCCCCCGCCAGGACCCGCAGCACGAAACCGGAGGCGATGCAGAAAACGTCGACCAGCACCACCTGCTTCAGCCGTACGCAATAGGCGACCTGGATGGCCAGGTACAACGAGAGGATCCATCCGAGGCCCGCGCTGACGAGATAACCCACCGTGACGCCACCGCCGGCGAGGAGCCCGGCCACCACCAGAGCGAACCCGGCGGACAGGGCTCCCGAGGCAATGGGACGATTCCGCTTTTCGGGGTGTTCCCGATCCCGCTCGCGATCGAGGACGTCGTTCAGGAGATAGACGCCGGAACTGACGATCGAAAAGGAGCCCAACGCCAGGGCCACCCGGAACAGGTCAGGCCCGTCGAACATCCGCTTGCCAAACATGGGTGCTGCCAGGACGAACACGTTCTTCGACCACTGCCAGGGTCTCATGGAGGCCAGGAGCGCCCGGATCATTCACGCTCCGGCACAACGGCTTCGCCGAGGATCTCCTGGAAGCGGGCGTTATTCGGCCGATATTCCGGCACGAGTTCGCGGAGGTCCCGGATCAGGGACGTGAGGTCGCCCCGGGCTGCGGAGTCCAGAAGCGTGGAAACCAGCCGGGCCGTGATCTCGGGGTCCGGCGTCTCACCGTTCAGCACCCAGATCTTCTCATGTGCGGACTTGGTCACGCCCTCCGCCTCGACCAGGAGTTCCTCGTAGAGCTTCTCACCCGGCCGGAGCCCGGTGAACTCGATCTTGATGTCTTCATCCGCCCGGAAACCGGAGAGGGCGATCAGCTTCTTCGCGAGGTCGACAATCTTCACCTGCTTGCCCATGTCGAGCAGGAAGATCTCGCCGCCCCGCCCCATCACACCGGCCTGCAGAACGAGTTGCACCGCCTCGGGAATGGTCATGAAGTACCGGACGACGTCCGGGTGCGTCACCGTGAGTGGGCCTCCCGCCTTGATCTGCTTCTTGAAGAGGGGAATGACGCTGCCCTGGCTGCCGAGAACATTCCCGAACCGCACGGAGAGGAACTGGGTGCGATCGCGCGGCGTGGAAGAGAGCAGGAGTTCCGCGCCACGCTTCGTCGCCCCCATCACGCTGGTGGGCCTGACCGCCTTGTCCGATGAAATGAGCACGAACTTCTTCACGTTGTGACGCCGGGCGCAGAAGACCAGACCACCGGTTCCGGCGATATTGTTCTTCACCGCCTCGATCGGGTTGCTCTCCATCAGGGGGACGTGCTTGAAGGCCGCCGCATGGAAGACGTGATGGAAGTTGCCCTCCGTAAAGATCTGGTCGACGCGATCGGCATCCTTGATGTCCGCGACGCAGAGTGTGAAACGCAACTCGGGGAACCCGTCGAGCAGTTCCCGCTCGAGGAAGAACAGGGAGTTCTCGCTCCAGTCGAGAAGACAGAGATGCTCCGGCGCGAACTGGGCGATCTGCCGGACGATCTCCGACCCGATGCTGCCACCCGCGCCGGTGATCAGCACGCGCGACCCGGAGAGTTCCGCCCGAAGCTGGTCCTCGTCGAGTCTGACGGGCGGCCGCGACAGGAGGTCGACCACATCCACATCCCGGATGCTCGTCAGGCGGATGATGTCCTCTTCGGAGGGGATTCTCCTGAGGCGGGCCTGCGTCACCTTGCACGCCTCCAGGATTCGCTCCATCTGGCGGCCGGTCGCCGAAGGGACCGCTACGACAATCTCGTCCACACCTTCCCGTTCAGCGATCAGGGAGAGGTCGGCGATCCCACCGAGCACCGTCACGCCGTGGATATCCCGCCCGCGCTTCACCGGGTCGTCGTCCACGAAGCCCACCGGACGGTAGGCCAGGTGCTTGTGGATCCTCATCTCCCGGAGGAGCATTTCCCCCGCGTCACCAGCACCGACAATCAGAACCTTGCGCCCACCGTCGCGCATCGGGCTGAAGGTCTCCCGGAAGGCGCGGATCGCAAAGCGGACGCCCCCGGTGAACAGAATGCAGAACGCCCAGTCCAGGATAAAAACCGACCCGGAATAGTCCTCGCCGGAGGCCAGGGCGAAGATGACGATCGGTGCGATCAGACCGGACCCGAGCGTGACCGCCTGGATGATGTTCATCAAGTCCGAAATCGAGACGTAACGCCACATCCCCCGGAACAGGTTGAAAGCGAGGAACGTCAGAAACCGGACCGCGACGACGACTCCCAGGGCGGGCAGGAAGAAACGGCCGTAATGGTGGTTCCAGGGGCTCGTCGTGTCCAGCCTGAAGGCGAATGCGGCATAGAATGCCAGCGCGGTCAACACCATGTTCAGGAGGGCCACGGGAATACCGCGGTGCTTCAAGAACCAGTTCCTCACGTCAGGCGTGTCTTCCATCCCCGGACATCCTCTGTTCCAGGCATCCCGTCAGAACCGTGATCCCCAACCCGGAAAGCAATGCTGCAAAAAGGACCGCGCCACGGATGGCAGTCCCCCCCGAAAGATACATCAATCCCAGCAAACCGGTGAGAAGCGTCCACGCCCCATAGAGCAAAGTGACGCGCCGCTGCGACAGGCCGAGAATGACGAGCCGCTGGTACAGATGTGAGCGGTGCGCCTTCGTCAGGTTCTCCCGATGGTAAAGCCTGCGGCCGATCGTGAAAACCGTATCGTAGAGGAACGGCCCGAGGATCAGGAAACTGGTCATAAAGGGCACGCCGGCGCGGGCTCCGATGACCCCGAGCGCCGCCAGCAGAAAGCCCACCGGAAGACTCCCGACATCCCCCATGAAGACCCGGGCCGGGGGCCAGTTCACAGAGAGAAACGCGAGGCAGGCTCCCGAAAGCGGAATCGCCATCCAGAGCAACCCGCCGCCGCCGGATATGGCTGCCGCGGTACCGAAGAACATTGCGGCAATCCCGGCGTGGAGCCCGGCGATCCCGTCAATGCCGTCCATGAAGTTAAAGGCGTTCGAGAACCCGACGAGCCAGAAGATGGAAAGCGGCGCCCCGAGGATGCCAAGCGGGATCGCACCGATCACAGGCAAGGCCACCTCGCCGACCGTCCCCGCGGCCAGAACGACGAGCAGTGCCGCCAGCAGTTGAAAGAGGGCCTTCACCGCAGGCCGCACCTCTTTCCGGTCGTCGCACAGTCCGAGCACCGCCAGGGTGATCACCGCGATGCCGAGGGCGGAAACCACGAAAGGATCATGACTTCCCGTACCGAGGAGAATGGCACCCGCCGCGGCACCGGAAAAGATCGCCGGGAGAATGCCCAGTCCCCCCCCCCGCGGCGTCGGCCGCTGGTGACTCGATCGCTCGTTCGGCACATCCACCAGATCCAGGCGGCGCACCAGCCAGAGGGCCCATCGGCACGTGACAAGGCCGATCGCGAGAGTGCCGAGAAAGAGAAGCGCCGCCGTCATGCCCCGATGCCCAGTCGGCGCGCTTCGATGGCGAGCCCTTCCCTGATACCGATCGGCGAGTAGCCGAACGCCCGGTCCGCGGCGTCCCACTCGAAGTCCTTGTCCTCCAGCAGGCGCAAGACCTGTTCCACCCGGATGAAAGGGCGCGGCAAGACCCTCTCCAGGATCGCTGTCGCGGCGACGCAAGGGCCGGCTGGAACGGACAGGGTCCGCACTCTCCTGCCCGCGGCCGCACCCGCGGCCAGGGCGAAATCACGAAAACGGACGGGACGCCGCCCCGGCAGATTGAACACGCGGCGCTCGGCGGCGGGGCACTCGAGCGCCTGCACCACCGCGCTCGCCAGGTCATCGACCATCACCGGCTGAATGAACTTCACTCCTCCCCCCACTACCGGCAGGATCGGCCAGCGGGTCACCACTCGAAACAGCCGCTCCACGTTCCGGTCTCCCGGCGCACCGTAGATCATCGTCGGCCGGAAAATCGTGTATCGCAACTGCGACTGCCGGATGGTCTCTTCGGCCTGAAGCCGCACCCTCCGCGAGCCGGCCCTGAGCGTGGTCAGGACGGCCGTCGTCGAGAAGAAGATGGCCCGGCGGATACCGGATGCTTCCGCCGCCTGCACAATCCCCCCGGCGTGGCCGAAGCCCAGTGAGGCGACGTTCACCAGCGCGTCCACACCGACGAGGGCTCGACGCAAACTCGGAGGATCGCCCAGATCGCCGGCAGCGAAGGTGGCGCCGGTGGCGGCCACCACGTCCCGGCGGCTCCCCTCCCGAACGAAACAGACCACCCCGTGGCCGGCATTCGCCAGTCGTCGAACGACGCGTTGCCCGGTGAAACCGGTCGCTCCTGTTACGAGAACCCTCATCCCGCCACCTTGGCGAGGACCTCGGCATAGCGATGGGCCAGGACGCGCCGGTCGAACTCCCCGATCACGAACTGCCGCCCCGCTCGCCCCATCGATCGGCGCTTGGCTTCATCCGCCCTGAGTTCGAGCAGCGCGTCGCGGATCGCCGGGACGTCTTCCGGTGCGACGACCACCGCGCCGCCGGAACGTTGCGCGATCGCGGCCGCCTCGCCGGCAACGCTGGCCACGACCGGCACCTCGCAGGCCAGCACTTCAAACAGTTTGCTCGGAATGAAGGTCGTGAAGAGCGGCACATCGCGAAGAGGTACCAGGGCGACGTCCGCCGCTCCATACCATGCCGGAACCTCCGCCTTCTGAACCGGCGCAACGAATCGCACGTTCCGCAGCCGGTCCCGCGCCGCCCGGTCGATCAGGCCATCCTTTTCCGCTCCGGACCCCACGAATACGAACTGGATTTCCGGATCACCTTCGAGTTCGCGCGCCACGTCGAGAATCCGCTGCAGCGCATGCGAGATCCCGTGTGCGCCGAGGTAGAGTACCGTGAACTTCCCGGCAACACCCTTTCGTCGCCGGTCCGCCTCGCGGTCGGCCGGGGGCGCAAAGAACTCCGGGTCTACACCGTTCGTAATCGTCGCCACCTTGTCAGGTTGAATCCCCCGCCTGATGAGGTCCTGCCGAAAGCCCTCGGTCACCGTGATGACCCGCGCCGCCCGGCGATACAGGAAAAGTTCCAGCCACTCCAGGGCGCCGAGGATCCTCCGGTTGGTCAGGATGCCGAGTTCGGAGAAGATCGCCGGCCACAGATCCCGGACCTCGAACACGAACGGCCGGCGCCAGGTGAGCGCCAGGACGAACGCCGACAGGACGCTGAAAAAAGTGGGGCTCGACGCGATCACGATGTCCGGGCGCCTGGCGCGCGCCCCTCCAATCAGAAGCGCGGTCACCATGAACGACAGGTGGCTCGCGATTTTCCGGACAAAGCCCTTGTTCGGAGTCGCATAGAGCCAGCTCCGAAGGACGCGGATCCCGTCCATGCGCTCTTCCCGAAAGAGTCTGCCGCGATCGCTTCCGGCAAGAATCCCGGTCGGGTGGTTCGGAAAACCCGTGACCACCGTGACCTCGTGTCCCTGCTCGATCCAGGCGCGGGAGGTTTCCAGAAGCCGCGCCTGCGGCGCACCGGGCTCAGGAGCGAAGTAGTGGCAGAGCAGGAGGATCTTCATGGGATCGGTTCCGAGAAGTCGAGATCCCCCAACCGGCCCCGGACCACCGCATCGTCGCACCGGAGCGTCGCATCCGGGTGGATCCCCTCGGAAAGCACATACGCGGTGACGGTTTCACGCCCCTGAGCGTGGAGCGCCAGCACCCTGGTGCGCAGCCGGCGGCCGAAGTCCGGACAGTGCCATCCCGATTCGATGGAAACCCGCGTTGCACCGGCGACCACCAGGCTCGCGGTGACGCCGCGGCAATGGATGAAGTGGCCGCCGCCTGGCCGGCGTTCGAGCACGGACTCGGGGTGAAGGTGAATACGACTGATGACCGTGTGCGAACGCCGGCCGCGCACGCGGTCGATCAAGAGGAACGCTCCGTTCTTCAGGTGCCGCACCCGCCGGGCGTGCTCGACGTGAATGTGGCGATACCCATCATGGACGGCGGTCACGGTTCCGAGCCCGCGCCGTGCCAGGAATGCCAGGCCGCGGACACGGGCGCGCCGGCCGATCCGAAAGGAGGACCACACCTCGGAGCTGTCTTCACCGTCTACCTCGACGGTACTGTGAGACCTCGTGGATCGGCAATAGTCGCGCATGTCGCCGGCAGCGTACTCGAAGAGCCCGGCATCCACCACGACCGGGCGTCCGGAGAGATGCAGTTCATAGCTGAAGGTGTCGGCGTGCCCGTGCGCCGGAAGCCGCGGCGGGCAGGTGGGCCCGGCATCGAGGAGCAGGCGGTGGCCCTGCTCCGGGTCCCCCAGGAACACGAGCCCGCTGCCGGCGCCCACGCGATCCCGGGTTTCACTCTCCGGCGCAACCCCGGGCAGGAGGTCGCGCACCGCGGCGAGAAACCGGCGCGGACGAAAGGCATCCGAACGCCAGCAGTCTCCGAAGAGGGGCAGTGCGCCCTCCGGATCGAGAACGGACTCGAGCCACTCGGTCATACCGGCCAACACCGGCCAGTATCCGGAGTCAAGCCTGTACCCCACCCGGCGAAGTGCAAGACCACCCTCGACGAGGACTTCGAGAACCCGGGCGTGATAGGCCGGTGAGAGCTCGTAATGCCCCCCATCCGCGAGCACCTGGTCCCGGGCGCCGCTCCCTAGAAGCCTCGCTCCCATGGTTCTGAACTCCGCGGCCTCGCGCCCTCGGAAGGCCGCGCCGGCCAGCACCAGAGCCAGACCGTTTTCGAGCAGATGGTTGCCCCCCACATCGAACTCCAGGTTGCGGCGGATCCGTCCGGCCAGAGCGAACGCCCCGCGCGCGACGAGATCGCGCAGCCCCCCCTCAACAAACGGCAGCAAGCGGACGAAAGCCGCACAGCGTCGGGATGCTGGATAGGGATGCAGCGCCGCCGGATGCCGGGAGGGCTTCGCGAGAAGCCGGAGACGCACCAGGCGATCGACGACATCCAGCCGGCCCGCGAGCGCGAGGTCGAGGAGGTAGTCCATGTACTCGAGGTGGTAGGCGAAGAGCAAGGGCAAGCCATTCGCCGGCGGAAACAGCGGCTCCCCCGCGGGGGCGGAAAGACCGAGGAAGTCGAAGTGCCCATCCGCCATGCGCGCGGCCAGGTCCTCGATGAATTGAGGGTCACATGGCCGATGGAAGGCTGCGGGCAGCGGGGCAAGAGTGCGAACCGCGGGTGGACAACCGGGCAACACCGGTTCACCGAGACGGCGACGTACCACCAGCCGGGCGCGCAGTCTCACCCGGTGCGCGAGTTGCGCCGGGCACAGGTGGCGTACCGTGCGCCAGAGCCGCAAGATCAGTCCCCTCCGAGCTCGACGGGGCGCCCTGTAGCGAGGGAATCGACGATGCCGAGGGTAGCCCGCGTACTCCACGCCGCCTGAGAAAACGGCACTGGTGACGGCCCACCGGCCTTGACCGCATCGAGGAACGCACGGATTTCCTCCCGATGCCCCTTCCCCCGGCCGGCGCGAATCTTCCGTGCCCCGCCGCTGCCGGCCACGTGAAGCGTACGGTAGTCGTCGAGCACCGCCGTCGCACCCTGGCCGTGGACCTCGAGACGTTCCTTGCCGAGACCGCCGCTGCCCGAAGTGGAGTAGATCAGGGTTCCCACAGTGCGGTCGGCGAACCTGATCGTGGCGGTGACGCCGTCCTCCGGAAGGGCCTCCGCGTAGACCCGCTCCGGCCGGCAGCCCGCCAGGTGCAACAACAGATCGACGAAGTGGCAACCCTCTCCGAGAATCCGACCGCCACCCTCCGCCGGATCTCGCGTCCAGTGTCCCGCGGGGATCGCGCCAGCGTCGACCCGATAGTACATGTGCAGCGGTCCCTCACGGTTCGTGAACAGCCGTCGCAGATGCCGGTAGGTCGGCGCGAAACGGCGATTGAAGCCCACCATGAGCATTCGCCCGGTCCTGGTGACCGTCTCCATGACACGCGCGAGTTCGTCATGCGCCAGGGCCAGAGGCTTCTCCAGGAACACGTCCTTGCCGGCGTCAAGGGCCGCGATGGCCGTTTCGGCGTGCTGCGCATGCCGGGTGGCAATTACCACCGCATCGGTCCCCTCGTCTGCCAGGACCTCTTCCAGACGCGTCGTGGCGTAATCAAAACCGCCCATCCGGCCGGCATTCACCGCGTTCAGTCCGGACGCCGTAACCACTCCGGTGCCGTGAAAGGCCGGCATGGCTCTGAAATGTGGAATCAGTACCGCCCGGGCGAAGTTGCCGGCGCCAATCAGTCCGACGCCGACTCCCTGGCGCGGAACTCCCCCCCCGACCAGCGGCACCCGGCGGACCTTCGAAGACTCCTCCTTGCCGTAGTGAAACAGCAGCCCGACGATCGAACGTCCCGCCTCGGACATGAGCAGCCGGTAGGCCGCCTCCCCCTCCTCGATGTCGAATGCCCGATCGAGCAGCGGCTCCACATCGACCTCGCCCCGGCCGAGCAGCGAGAGGAACGTCGAGAGATTACGTCCTTCGGTGAAGCGCACGTACGGGAAGGGGTAATCGATTCCCTTCTCCTCGTACGTGGGATCATAGCGACCCGGACCGTAGGAGCGGGCGAGCCGGAGATCCAATTCCTTGTCGTAGAAGACGCGGCGTGGCAGGTCCATTCCCACCGCCCCGACCACGACCACCCGGCCTCCCAGACGACACATCTTCGCTGCCATGACCACCGGCTCACTCGACGAACTGCCGGCACACACCACGACGGCGTCCAGGCCGTGCCCCTCACCGAAGAGGCGAGCCTTTTCCGCCAGCTCTCCATCGTCGCGGGTCAGAGCCAACTCCGCGCCGAGAGTACGGGCCAGGTCCGCGCGTCCAGGGTCGAGATCCATCGCGAGCACACGGCAGCCCGCCGCCCGCAGCAACTGCACCGTGACCAGGCCGATGAAGCCGAGACCGATGACACCGACATTCTCCCCGAGGGTGACTTCGGCACGCCGAACCCCCTGCAGGGCGATCGCACCGAGGGTGGCGGTGGAGGCGCACCGCAGGTCGAGCCCGGCGGGCACCGGAGCCACCAGGGTTCGTGGAACGAAGATCTCCTCGGCGTGAGATGCGTAGCCCATACCGGCGCAGGCCACTTCCTGCCCTACGGAGAGATCATCCACCCCCTCGCCGACGGCCACGACTCGCCCGGCAGCGGAGTAGCCGAGCGGCAGGTCACCGGTGAGACGCGCCTTCACCGCCGAAAACGTCGCGCCGAAGCCTTCACTCTTCAGCTTGCCGAGCACCCGCTTCACCTGCTCCGGGCGCGATCGTGCTTTGCCGATCAGGTCCTTGCCAGCCAGTTCCACCGTCAGCCGATCCGTGCCCGCGCTGATGAGCGACCACGCCGTCCTGACCAGGACGCCACCGGGACGGAGCAGAGGAGCCGGCACTTCCACGATCCGCGGCAGTCCGCCGTTCACCGCCTGCGCTACCTGCTTCACAGTCAGTCTCCCTCTTCCAGTTTCCTTCTGACCTCGGACAGCGCCCGAGCCGATTCCTTCGCCATTCGCAGAAGCACCGCAACGTCGGTCGGATTTCCGATTTCGGACGGGTTCCGGCTCAACGGGACGCCAGGACCCGGCACAAGACTTCCACGAAGAGCATTGAAGCCGCTCTGCGCGGCGGACAAGGCCCGCGAGGCACCGCGCCAATCCCCCTGCACCATCAGCACCCGCCCCAGAGTGTCAAGGTATATGGGCGAGCTCGGTTCGATGGACAGAGCCTTCTCCATCAGTTTCCGGCACTCGACAGATCCTTCATCGGCATCGAGCAGCGAAAGCGCCAGCAGGTTCATCGCCGGTGCGAGACCGGCGTCGATCCGAAGCGCGCGGCGGCAGGCCGAGGCCGCTTCGCGGCTGCGGCCCGCCGCTCTTGCGGAACGCGCAATGGCCAGGAGCATCGCCGAATCCCGCGGACGCAACTTCAACTGCGCGCTAAGCGGAGCAATGCCATTCACCGGGTTTTCCGCCCGGATCTCCGCCAGGGCCAGGAGCAGCGCCGCATCTCGTTGCCGGGGGTTGCCGCGCAGGGCCTTTTCCAGGTATGGGCGGCTGGCCCGATACCTGCCACGATGGGCGTTAAGCCAACCGAACGCGCAGTTTACGCTCACATCCTCAGGATCCAGTTCATAGCGCAATGAGAGCACACTCGCCGCCTCGTTCACGCCGCCGGGCAGAGCGAGTTGCAGCCTGAGCAGGCTCCACAAGGCATCGGTCACGGACGGGTCCCGGTCGAGAACCCGGCTCAATGCGGAACCGGCGGCGCGGCCGTGGCCGAGCCGCTCTCTCACCTGCGCCTCGAGCAAGGCCAGGTCAAGGTCATCCGGCAGGGACCGCCGCGCCTGTGTCACGAAGTCCAGGGCCTCCTTGCCGCGCCCACTCGACAGGAGAGCATGGATCCGGATCTCGAGCCAGAGAGCACGCTCCGGATCACCATCCTTCGCCCCCAGGGTCATCCCCACCCGAAGCGCCGCATCGAACTCCTCGCCAAGAAGCAGGGCCGCGCCGAGCAGGTAGCGATCAAGCGCCCCGCCGGCCGGTAGCTCCATGGCCCGTTGGAAAAACGCGGCAGCGCGTTGCGAGTTGCCGCGCCTCAATTGGAAAAGACCCAGCAACCTGAAGATCACGGGATCCTCCACATGGCTGTCGAGAAGCCGGGCGAAGTCGGTTTCAGATCCCCACATGCTCCCGAGTTCCATGAGCACATAGACGAGTGAGGGGCCCCCGGGCGGCATGATCGGGCGATAGCCGATGGCACCGGTGAGGACCCCGCGAACCTGACCGGCGTTGCCACTCTGAAAGGCCCGAGCCACCAGGGCCTGTGCCGACGCGGCGAACAGCACCCCGGGCCGGGGATCTTCGGGATAGAGGCGCGACGTTTCGAGACAGTGCGCGACAGCCTCGTCATAGCGCTCCTGACGGTAGAGCGCGTTTTCCAGAGCGATGCGCCCGGCGCCATTCTCAGGTGCCCGTCGCTGAAACTCCTCGAGCAGTTTCGTCGCCTCCATCGGGTTTCCTTCAGCCGTCAGCACTTCCGCCCGGAGAACCAGGATGACGGGGTCGTCCGGATGCGCGCTTGCGGCGGCGAGTGCCACGCGGCGAGCCTCATCCAGACCATCGGGATCCTCGAGCAGCACGGCCAGCAGGCGCCGGGCGGCGGCCAGCGACGAAGGATCGAGAGTGAATTCGGCACGGCGCGCCGCAAGCTCCTTTCGACGCGCTCGATGAACCTCCCGCCGGATCTTCAGGGTCGTCTCCCGGCCTGGAATGGCGATGAACCGATGGAGGGACAGGACCGCGCGCAAAGGAGAGTCGAGTTCACGCCGGCATTGCTCGACCAGACTGCGGGCCTCGATTCTCATGACCGGATCGCTCACCAACTCGAGCGCGCTCGTGAACTCAGCGTCCGCTGCGGCTCGATCATCTCCGAGCAAGGCTGCAAATCCGCGGAGCAGGTGGAGCCCCGCATCGTCCGGGCCGACTTTCGCCGAGATCGCAAGCTCTTTGAGAGCGGCCTCACGGTTGTCCAGGGCCAGGTACACCAACGCCCGCAGCCTCCGCGCCCCTGCGTGCGAGGGGTTCCCAGCGAGAATCTCGTCGAGCACCTCGCCGCACCGATCGAAACGCCGCAACGAGAAGGTGCACTCTCCAAGTTCCAGCCTGGCCCGCACCGGAACCGCCCGGGTCTCGGCGAACAGTCTCCAAAGAAGCGTGGCGGCCTGGGCCGGCTCCGACCCGGCCCGCATCGCGTATGCGAGATTCACCACCGCATCGGGATCCATGGGGTTGGCTTCCACCGCCTCCCTCAAGATCTCCACCGCCAGCGGCCAGCGGCCCCGGTGCAATTCGATTTTCCCCAGCGAAAGGAGAACACCGGGATGCTGCGGCTCGAGCTCCTGCCAGGCATCCATCTCCCTTATGACGTCGTCCCAGTCAGCCACCGCGCTTCCGAGTTCTTCGCTCTCCGCCGCGGTGCCCCCCCCGGCGACCAGAACATCGATGCGCGCTCCGAGAACGGCGATCGCGAGGCGAGGGTCTTCCGGAGAAGCGGCGGCGGCTCCTTTGAGAACCGCAAGCGCGCCCCCGAAGTCTCCCGATAGCGCGAGCGCCCGCGCAAGGGTCCGGTAGAACCGCACGGGCAGATCCGGGCGCTCGAAAAGACGTCTTCCCATGGCAACGGCATCCGCGAATCGTCCCGCTCGACAGGCGAACCTCATCCACGCCACGACCAGGAGAACCGACTCCGGAAACTGCTTCAATCCAGCCGACAGCAGTTCGTGGGCCCGCACGTCCTCGTCGTACTCCCGCAGGAATCGAGCGCAACGCAGGTAGGTTCGGGGCCGGGGATCCGCATCCAGAGCGTCCTGCAGAACTTCATCCGACGTCGACTCATCCCCCTGTCGCCGGTAGGCGCGTGCCTGGATGACGAGCATCTCGGCCTTCAACCCCGAGTCCACGGTGAGCGCCGCTCTGAATGCACAGTAGAGGGCCTGACGATTCTTCCCGAGTCCCTGATAGGCGCGAGCCAGCGCGGCATTCATCGCGGGGTCCGCCACATCGCCCGTTGGCGGTTTCAACCAGGCCAGCACCCGGAAATACAGTTTCTGGGCCCGCAGCGCATCCTTCGGCCGGTCGAGGAGCACGGCCTGCTCGGAAAGGCGATCCGCGAGGAGAAGCGCTCCGGCCACCGGGGGAGGAGTCATCTCCGACTTCACGACTCTGGTCAGGGCGTCCAGGCCCGGTCCCACGACACCATCATCGAGCAGGATTCGCCCGATCAGGAGCCAGGCCTCAGCCGGCCCGGGCTTCCGCACCACCGATGCCCTCAGGAACTTCAGTGCCCTGACCCGGTCCCCCGTCTCGAAGGCTCTGGTCCCGAGAAAGACATTCGCTTCGCTCAGCCCGGGATCGAGTTCGTTCGCGCGTATGATCTCGTCCATACCGCCGGCCTCGTCTCCGATGCGCCACAGCGCATCGCCGAGGAGAAAGCGCGCCAAAGCACGGTCCGGGTTCGATTTGACATGACGGGTGAGCAGGCGCGCCGCCTTGCCGAAGTCGCCGTCCTCGTATGCCGAGCGTCCCTCCGCGAACAGACTCGGGGCAACTTTCGTGGACGTCCGCCACGGGCGGAAGTGAAACAATGCGACTGCCGCGACACAAAGCACGAGGCCCAGTGCGACCCAGCGGACCGGGCGCCTCCGGCCACCCGGCCGCCATCGCAGCACGCCGCTGAGAGACCGCCGGGGAGCGAACAAGAGACGGCTGAGCCCGGCCAGCGCCCCGGCCGCCGGCGTGAAAAGGAACCGATCCGCAAGCCCGGTGTACTCGCGCGTCGTGTGGCGCAGCACCCCGCACCCGCACTCCGGACACTTGTCCTGGAACACGGTGACCGTATTCCCGCAGGTGCACAGCCGGTAGATCGAGATCCCGCAGCCCCCGCACTCCGATCGGGCTTCGGGGACCGGAGCACCACACCGGGGGCAACGTCGGATCGCTTCTTCCATTAGAAGTGGAGGAAGATGTACCGGCCGGCCTCTGCCAGGAGTTCAGCCGCGGTGGCCTCGGCATCATCCGCATCGCCGCGGTTCATCACCACGACCTGGACCTGGGCGAAGTACCCGGGGTCGGAGGAGAACCGGAGCTTGTCGAGGGCTAGCCAGAACGGCTTGTTTCGCGGCGATTCCTCGAGAACCTCACCATCCACCACGAAGAAATTCAATACCACCAGGCGATTGCCGGACTTGCGGAAATGGTCCAGGCTGACACTGAACTTCTTGGCGATGTCCACCAGGCGGATCGAGCGGCGGCCGGTTCGGGTCAGTTCGAAGCCGGCCGACGGAAAGCAGATCGTGGGATTGTGGTAGATGGCCTCCATGCCCCGCGCTTTGTTCCCGTAGTAGCAGAGATAGAGGACAGCCGAACGTCCATCCCGATTCACGTAGACCCGGCGGAGGTAGGTATCCATGCCCGCGATGGCGATTTCCTTCTCGGAGAGGGGGCGATCCTTGCCCTTCCAGTCACCGAGTACCTTCGGGAACTCCGAGAAGGGTATCTTCAGATCGCGGGTCTCCGCGGAAACGAGCGGGTCGCCCAGCTTCCCGATCAGCAGGGAGAGGACAATCCCGAGGCCAAGCACGATCACCAGGGCTACGAAACGACCGGTCGACACGTCTTCCCTCCCGCCTTCAGCGCCAGATCCAGAGCCATGAGGAAGCGGCCTTCGAGGTTTTCGTGAGTATTCACGCCGACGCGCACCGCAGACTCCGCCCCCATTCTGTTGCGCAGGCCCGGATCCGCCAAGAGCCGTTCCAGCGCATCCGCCAGGGCGACATGGTCCCCGGAAGGGAAGCAAAAGCCGTTCTGGCCGTCGACAACCGCGTCCGGCGCCGAGCCCACCCGGTCGGACAGCACCAGTGGCAGGCCGCAGGCGGCAGCTTCGCACACCACCGCTCCCCACGGCTCGTGATCCGAGGGAAGCACGAATACATCCGCAGCGGTATAGAACGCCGGCAGTTCGCCGCTGCGAATATTCCCGAGAAAGCGCGTTTCGCCGAGTCCAAGGCGGACCGCCGACTCCTCGAGGGCGGCTCGTTCCGGGCCGTCACCGGCAATCCAGACGTGGAACTTCCTTCCCTGTTCCCGGAGACGAGCCGCGGCCATCAGCAGGAGATCGCAGCGTTTGACGCCGATCAGACGACCGACGAAAAGAATCACCGGAGCGTCACCCGCACCGAGTTCGGCGCGACGGCGATTTCGCTCCGGACGCCGCCGCGTTGCCTCCGTCCCCAGCGCCGCGACGTCCGGAGTATTCGGAAAGAAGAAGACGCCGTCCTCCCGAGCGCCGTACGAAACGAGGTAGCGACGCGAGAGCAGTCCGGTGGCCAGCCAGGCTTTCGCCCCGGAAATGAGCGGGCCGACCAGGAGCCGCTTGAGCAATCGAACCGGGCCCGGGCGCCGATCCAGGTGCGTGGTTTCCGAAAACATCACGTACGGCGTGCGGGTCACCCGGCAGTAGAGGGCGCTGAACTGGCTCGCGGACATGGCATACCCCGGAAGCACCACCGCATCGAAGCCGCCCCGCGAAAGCTCCCGCAGGATCGTCGGATTGAAGTGATAGTGCACCGTCCGGCGACCGGAACTCTAGAAGGTCCTCACCGGCAGGAAACGGACCCGTCGGTCCGGATGGAAATCGAACTCCCAGGATCGATCGCTCTCCGTCTCGGCGCAGAAGAAGATCCGGAGATCGAGATCCTCGCGGTCGAGCAGTCGCGCGAAGATCGGCCAGCGATAAGGTGTCGGCAGTTCGGAAAGGAGCGCAACCCTGGGCCGTGTCCTAACGCTCCCCGAACTCATGTCGAAGGGGACTCGGCGGTCACGGTATCGACATCCGTCGCGGCACGGTCTTCCGGAATCGGGAACCACCATCGCAGCGCTGCCGAAAAGGCCACGAACATGCCGAGCCCGAGGAGAAACACCAGCAGACCGCCGTATTCGTGGATACTCCCCTTGGCGAGGTCCGGTGAAACCTTCGCGGCCAGGATGCCGGTCAGGGTCACACGGGACACGTTCGCGGCAATGGCGATCGGCACCGTGGACAGAATGAGCACGATCTTCTCCCAGGTCCGCCGCTCCGTGAGAAAGACAAACGCGGTGCCGAGGGCGATCAGGGAATAGAGGCTGTGCAGGCCGCTGCAGGCTTCCTCCACGAAGAGTTGCACATTCGGGACCTCGATCACATTCCCCTCCCGGAGCACCGGGATTCCACAGAAGTCGATGATCCTGGTGGAGACCGTCGCGGCGAAGCGCTGGAGTGGAAGAACCACATAGAGGTCGTCCAGGCGCTTCGGAACCGGAAACGCGAAAATCAGGTAGAAGATCGGAAAAGCGGTCGCCAGGACAAACTTGCGGCCCGTCGAGTACCAGACCATCCCGATGAGGACCATCAGCATCGAAAGGTGCGCGAGAGCGTTGAAGCTCTGCATCTGGGAGAACAGCCACAAGAGGATCCCGAGGACGATGGGCAGCAACCCGAGCCAGGCCGGTCTGCGTCGAATCGTTCGTAGCTCATCGACGTTCTGGAGGACAAACCAGGCACTGACGACCGGAATGAGGTAGCCGTGTGAGTACTTGACCTCCGGCCAGACGACACTCACGAGATACACGATCTGTGGAAAGAACAGGATCAGGTAAAGGGCGGTCAGTACTCCCCCGCGAAGCCCGAACAGTTCCGCAATGCAGGCGAAAACGCCTTTCGGGGGGGGCGACTGGACCTGATCCATTCCCGCTGGCCTCGTTTTTCGGTTGTCGGCCCGGCTTCGGGCAGTACCGCGTCCGCCGCGGAGCCCCACGCATCTATAGCCAGGAACCGCCAGGAGTCAAGTGATCGTGCCTCCCCGGAAGGCGGCACGGCGTCCCGTTCCCACGCGTCGCACCGCCGGAAGAACCGCCGCCGCCCCACCAGAACGGCTGCCGGGTCACGAGGACCGGGGTGCGATGGTCGAGGGCGAGACCCGGCTCAGCCCCGCCGCTTCTGGAACCACGCCACGGTGAGCCGAAGGCCTTCCTCGATCCCGAATTTCGGGCGGTAACCGAGGAACTCCCGGGCCTTCGTGATATCGGCCAGCGAGTGCCGGACGTCGCCCACGCGCGCCTTCTCGAACTTCGGGGTTACCTCACGCCCGAGCACCTGGGCGAGGAAGTTCGCCAGGCCGAGGATCGTGACCCGGGTCCCGCAGGCCACATTCAGGATCTCGCCACCGGCCTTCGGCGTCTGCGTCGCCAGGACGTTGGCATCCACCACATTCTCGACGTAGGAGAAGTCCCGGGATTGCTTGCCGTCCCCGTAGATCACCGGATCACGGCCCCGCTTCAGCACGCTGATGAACTTCGGAACCACCGCCGCGTACTGCGACTTCGGATTCTGGCGCGGGCCGAAGACGTTGAAGTATCGGAGGACGACGGCATCCACGCGGAAGGAGCTGTAGAACATCCTGCAGTAGTCCTCGCCGGCGATCTTGGAGACGGCGTACGGAGACAGCGGATTGTTCTGCATCGTCTCCACCTTCGGCAACGTCGGACTGTCGCCGTACGCAGCCGAAGATGAAGCATAGACCACGCGCTTCACACCGGCATAGGTCTGAGCGGCGATCAGGACGTTCAGCGTGCCGGCGACGTTCACGTCATTCACTTCGAGCGGCTTCTTCATCGACAGTTGAACGTTTGGAAGCGCGGCATGGTGCAGGATGAAATCGCTCTTCTTCGCTTCCTTCTTGAGTTCGGTGAGGTCCCGCACATCCCCCTCGACGACGCGAAGGTTCCTGGCCTTCAGAATTCCATCGAGGTTGGCCTTTCGGCCGGTCACGAAGTTGTCGTAAATGACGACGTTTTCGCCCATCCCGACAAGTCGGTGTGCGATGTTCGAGCCGATGAAACCGGCTCCCCCGGTGATCAGGTATCGCGCCATCTCAGTCAGACCTCCCGCGAGGACAGGATCTCGACGATCCGCGAAGCTGCCATGCCGTCCCACAGTTCAGGACTGCCCCGCCCTTCGGCTCCGCCCCGGAGGATCCTGTCGAATCCGCAGGCAATCTGGTGAGGATCGGAGCCGGTCAGGCAGTTTGTGCCCTGATCAATCGTAATTGGACGTTCGGTATTCTCACGCAGGGTCAGGCACGGCACGCCCAAAACCGTGGTTTCCTCCTGGATCCCTCCGGAATCCGTCAATACCGCCATAGCATCAGCCATCAAGCCGAGGAAGTCGAGATATCCAAGGGGCTTCAGGAGAGTGAGACCGCGGATTCCCCCCGCATAGTCCAGCAGATTGCACCCTTTCAGTGCGCTGCGGGTCCTCGGATGGATCGGGAAGAGCACCGGGACCTGTCCGGCGATGCCCGCCACGGCCTTGAGTATCCCCCGCAGAATCTCAGGATGATCCACGTTCGACGGACGGTGCAGGGTCATCAGGCAATACTGGCCGGGCACCACCCCAAATCGATCCGGGGCCTTCATCTCCGCCGCCCGGCGCCGGTGCTTCTCGAGCGTATCGATCATGACGTTCCCGACGAAGTGGCACCGCTCCGGAGGGGCGCCCTCACGTGCGAGATTCTCCATTCCGCTCGGTTCCGAGGCGAAGAGCCACCTCGAAATGCTGTCCGTCAGCCGACGGTTGATCTCCTCCGGCATGCATTCGTCAAAGGATCGAAGGCCGGCCTCGACATGCGCCACGGGTACGCCGAGTTTCACCGCGGTGACGGCGCAGGCCAGGGTGGAATTCACGTCTCCCACGACGAGCACCAGATCCGGACGTTCCTGCTCGATCACCGGCTCGAACCGGATCATGATCTCCGCGGTTTGCCGCGCATGGCTACCGGAACCCACGCCGAGATCCAGGTCGGGCCGTGGGATTCCCAGTTCGCTGAAGAAGACCCGGGAGAGTTCCTCGTCATAGTGTTGGCCGGTGTGCACCAGGAACGTGGTGAACCCGTCAGCGCGGTCCAGGGCATCGGCCAGCGGCGCGATCTTCATGAAGTTGGGACGGGCACCCGCGACCAGAACGACTTTCAAAGGGTCACTCGCTCAACCAATCTACGAATCGGGCCACCCCTTCTTCGATGGCCACCCTGGGCACAAACCCGAGTTCCCTCGCGGCCAGGTCCACAGAGGCGGACGTCAACAACACGTCACCCGGTTGCATCGGCTGGCGCGAGATAACCGGGTCGACACCGAGCGCACCGGCCAGCACCTCGATCAGGCGGGAGAGGGTGGTCACTCCAGCGCCGCCGAGGTTGTAGATATGGTAACCACGCACCCGGTCGAGGGCTCGAAGGGTTCCATCGACGATATCCTCCACGAACGTGTAGTCCCTGGCGGAGCGACCGTCACCGAACAGGACGATCGGTGAACCGGCGCGCATCAACCGGCAAAACCGGTGAATGGCCATCTCCGGCCGCTGCCGGGGACCGTACACCGTGAAGAAGCGCAGACAGGTCACATCCATCCCCATCGCGTGATGGAAGGTGTGGCAGACGAGTTCGCCAGCCTTCTTGGTCGCGGCATAGGGTGAGATCGGCAGATCCACGCGATCCGTCTCCCGAAACGGCGGATCGCTCCTCTGTCCATACACGGAGGACGAGGAAGCGAACACGAATCGTCCGACCCCGGCCCGGTGTGCCTCCTCGAGCAGGATCGTCGTTCCGAGGACGTTGACTTCAGCGTAGGTAGCGGGATTTGAGAGCGACGGGCGGACGCCGGCCTTTGCGGCCAGATGAATGACCGCATCCACGCCGTGCTCGCGGTAGGTGGCGGAGACCAGGGCTCGGTCCCGGATGTCACCCTCGATCAGGCTGAACTCCGCGCGGGGAAGCAACGCCGCAATATTCCTGCGCTTGATCGCGGGATCATAGAACTCGTCGAAATTATCGAGCACCACGACCCGGTCACCGCGGGAGAGCAACGCCTCCGCGACGTGCGACCCGATGAATCCCGCCCCACCGGTGAGGAGAACCCTCGTCATCATAGCTTCACCACGTTTGGCGCTTCCATTCCTTCCGTCGCGTTCCGCGTGTCGATCACGAGCGGGAAGTCACGCACCACCGCACTGAAGTCGACTCCGCGGTGATTGGTGGCAATGATGGCGCAGTCGTAGTCCTTCGCTTCGAGCGGCACCGACTGCAGCGTGTCGCCGTTCAGGCGAATCTCGGGAACGTACGGATCGGAGTAGGCCACCTCACCGCCCTGCCGCCGGAGAAGCTTCAGGATATCGAGCGCCGGCGACTCTCGAACATCGTCGATGTCCGGTTTGTAGGCCACGCCGATGATCAGGAATTTCGAACCGTTGACCGGCTTCTTCTGCTCGTTCAGACCCTTTACGGTCCTGGCGATCACGTAGTCCGGCATCCGGGCGTTCACTTCGCCGGCGAGTTCGATGAAGCGTGCCCGGTAATCCAGGGTCTTCAGCTTCCAGGACAGGTAGAGCGGGTCGATCGGGATGCAGTGTCCGCCGAGCCCCGGACCCGGGAAAAAGGGCATGAATCCGAACGGTTTCGTGGCGGCGGCCTTGATCACCTCCCACACGTCGACCCCGAGCCGCTCGCACATGATGGCCAGTTCATTGACCAGGCCGATATTCACGCTGCGAAAGGTGTTCTCCAGGAGTTTCACGGTCTCAGCCGCGCCGGTAGACGAGACCGGAACGACGGTCTCGATCGCTCCCGACAGAAACAGGGTGGCCATCTCCGTGCAGGTTTCGGTGATGCCGCCGACCACTTTCGGGGTATTGCGCACCCCATACTCCCTGTTCCCGGGATCCACGCGCTCGGGAGAGAAGGCCAGACAGTAGTCCACGCCGACCTCCAGGTTCGAACTGGTGAGGATGGGCAGCACCAGTTCCTCGGTCGTTCCCGGGTAAGTGGTGGATTCGAGGATCACCAACTGGTTTTTCCGAAGCCTCTGCGCCAGTTCTTCAGAGGACGCGACGACGTACGAAACATCCGGGTCCTTGGTCTTGGACAGAGGGGTGGGAACGCAGATGGAGACCACGTCGGCCTCGGCCAGCACATCGAAATCCACGCTCGCCGAGAGCAGACCATCCGCCACGAGAGAAGCCAGAACCTCCGTGGGTACGTCCTGCACGTAGGATTCGCCCGCGTTGACCTTCGCCACCTTCTCCGCGTCGACATCGACCCCGGTGACCGCGTAACCAGCCCTGGCGAACTCCACCGCCAGGGGCAACCCCACGTAGCCCAGACCAATCACTGAAAACCTGGCGGTGCGGTTCTCAATCCGCTCTCTAAGCACGTCCATTCAGTTGTTCCTCGAAGTAGGGGATGGAAACTTCCAGCCCATCGGTCAACTCCACCTGCGGCTCCCAGTCCAGGAGCGATCGCGCCCTGCCGATGTCGGGCTGCCGGACCTTCGGGTCATCCTCGGGCAGATCGCGGTGGATGATTTCGCTCTTGCTTCCGGTCAGTCGGATGACCGTCCGGGCGAACTCGAGAATCGAGATCTCAGCGGGATTCCCGATGTTGACCGGGGTGTGAATCCCGGAGTCGGCCAGACGGAGGATACCCGTGACCAGATCGGCCACGAAACAGAACGAACGCGTCTGCAGGCCGTCGCCAAAAACGGTGACCGGCTCGCCCCGGAGAGCCTGCGAGATGAACGCCGGCAGCGCCCGCCCATCGTTCAGGCGCATTCGGGGTCCGTAGGTATTGAAGATTCGAACGATCCGTGTATCCACGTCGTGATAACGGTAATAGGCCATCGTCATCGCTTCCGCGAACCGCTTCGCCTCGTCGTACACGCCGCGCGGCCCCACCGGGTTCACATTGCCCCAGTACTCCTCCCGCTGGGGATGTTCGAGGGGGTCGCCGTAGACTTCGGAAGTGCTCGCGAGAAGAAAGGTCGCGCCTTTCTCCTTCGCCAGTCCCAGGGTCTTGTGCGTACCGAGGGCACCGACCTTGAGCGTCTGGATCGGCAGCTCCTGGTAATCCACAGGGCTCGCCGGCGAAGCAAAATGCAGGATCAGGTCCAGCGGGCCCGGTACGTGGATGAATTCTGTCACGTCCTGCCTGATGAAATGAAACCGGTCGTTTCCGGCGAGGTGCTCGATGTTTCCGAGCGAACCGGTCAAAAGGTTGTCCATTGCGATGACTTCGTAGCCGTTTCCGAGCAGGCGTTCGCAGAGGTGGGAGCCGAGAAACCCAGCTCCCCCGGTGACCAGCGCCCGTCGTGACGCGCCGGCCGATTCGGACAGCTCGTTCGTCGTCATGTCTGATGCCTCTGCATTCGTCATTCAGTCACTCTCGAGTTCCCTCCGCACGAGTTCACCATCCCGACCGCGGGGCGATGCGGAACAGGATATCAGGCCACCGAGCAGCAGGGTCGCGGCGAACATGTTCGACGGCATGTGCAGGCTGATGTCGAGAAATCCATGCAACCAGATTCCGACGAGCCCGATCACCCCTCCCGCAAGAAGCCTCCGGTTCCTCCCGGAGAGCCGCAGGTGGCGGATGATACGCCGTAACAGCAAAATCCCGAAGAGGAGCAGCGCCCCGGCCCCCACGACGCCCGTTTCCGCGATCGTCTGGATCCAGTCCCCCTCAGCGTGGGTGAACTCGCGGTCCGGCGCAAAGCTCTGATATCGGGGAAAGACGTAATAGAACGCCCCGAGGCCCACTCCGCTGACCGGGAACTCCGTGGTCATCCGAAGCGACTCCTTCCAGAGCCGGGGGCGATTCAGGTAGTTCCCCTCCGGAGACAGACGTTCCAGCACCGAGGTCGATCGGCCCAGGGTGGCGGCGAAGGCGGCTCCGCAGATCAACACCACCGTAGCCGCCACCGGCCATAATTTGCGAAGCCCGCGTCCACGCGAGAACAGCGGCGGAACCACGACCAGGGCGAGCCCCATCGCGAGTGCCGCCCCCCGCGACCCGCTCGCAAAGATCGTGAGCAACATGAGCAGCAGCCCGATTCCAGGACCGAAGAGCCGGAAAGAGCCCCGGCCGGTCAGTGCCGTGAAACGCCCGCGCCACCCGAGGTCCTCGACCCTCGACAGGGCGTGTCCCCACCGCCTGAACAGGACTCCCAGCGCCGCTCCTGAACAGATGATCATGAACCCGCCGAAGTGGTTCTTGTTCACGAAGGTTCCGAATGGCGTCAGCACCTCCGGAAGATCATAGAGCCAGAACACGTGCAGCGAATCCGTGCCCCGGGTCTCGAGCAGAACCACCGCGAGCACCGCATGCAGACTCCCGGCAATCGCCAGGATCCGAAACGGGGCACGGGAGGGCATCGTTGCCAGGCCGGCCAGGAGCAGAAGCAGGCCGAAGTGGAGCAGAAGCGTCTCGAAAGTAACACCCGGGTAGGCGGACAAGGTGGCAAACCCCACCTCCCCCCCGGCCGGCACAATCGCGGCGCGACCGGGTGACACCAGCGCCACCACCGTCATCGGCAGCGGCACCAGCTGCACCGCGGACCACAGCACGAACAAGGCAAGCGGAAGGAGCACCGGCGTCCACGCCCGTCGTCCGTCGCGGACGATCGCCACAGCGAGCATGCCAACACCGAGAAGCATGCACATCGCGGCCAGGGGCATGCTCCACTCCGTATTCACCGAGCCCATGGGCAGGGGTGAGCACAGGGCCATGATAAGCAGCAGGCCGTACAGCACTCCGGGAACCAGCGCCTTCAACGGATCTCCTTCTCGATCGTTCGGACCAGGCGTGCGTATCGGCGCTCCTCAGGTTCGGCGGAGGCCGCGGCACGCGCGTAGCGGAGGGCCATTTCGCGGTTTCCCGAGCGGATGAAGGTCCGGGCCAGGAGAAAATGAGCCTCCGCATAGGCCTGATTGCGCTCGATCAGGGCCTTCAGAACCATCCGTGCATCCAGCAGCCGTCCCGCGGCAATCTGAGCTCTCGACAATGCCAGGCGCGTTTCGAACCCGCTCTCAGGTGCCCCGCGCCTCCCCTCCCAGAACAAGATGATCCGCGCCGGATCAAATTCAGAACTGCCGAGCATCGCCTCCGCCGCAGCCACTGTCAGATCCTCGTCCAGGGCGGTGCGAAGCGCGAGAAGTCCAGACTCGAACTCCCCCGCCAGAAGCCGCGCGCGTGCCAGGACGCCGTGTTGCCGGTATTCCGACCCGAGCAGTGCCGCCCCCAACTCGGCTTCTCTCAAGGCAGCGTCCTTCGCACCCATCCCCATGAGCCAGATCGAATAACGGGTCCGCACCTCCCCTTCGCGCCTTCCTTCAGTCACCCCCTGTCCATCGAGCTCTCGGGCCGCGCGGATCGCCCAATCCCAGCGGCCCATGCTCATCAGGACTCCGAGACGCTCCTCTCCGCTGATCCGGGAAACCTGAAAGGCCTGATCCACCCGTTCGTAGCTCATCATCGGATCCGACAGGACGCTACGGATCAGAGTCTCCCGCTCGGGCCCCATGGCTTTGAACGCCGCGGCCAGGTGCAAATCCGATCGCGTCTCACGAAACCTCTGCTCGAAGTACACCGCGACCTTGCGCCGAATGTCCTGGTGCAGAGGGGCCAGGTGCAGAGCGGCGAGGGCATTGCGGTCCGCCACCTCCGCCTCCCCGAGGCTGAGCGAGGTCACCGCGAAGAAGTACCGGGCGGGCGCAAAAGTCGGTGCCCGGCCGGCCGCCTCCCGGAACAGCTCATTGGCGAGGACGATCTTCGCCCGGTCCGGAACCCGGCCAGTTTTGCGCACCCACAGTGCGATCGCCTGGCGGTATGGGTAGCGAAAGTCGAGGGAGGCGATCCCGGCGGCATCCTCGTAGTCGACGCCGGACGGCCCCAGGAATGCGGGATCAACCTGGTCCACGACCAGTTCGACGAGGGGATCCGCCTGGTATGCTCCGCCCACGACGGCCGCACGGCAAAGATCGAGGGCGGCGACCGCACCGCAAAGAGCAAGGGCCAGGATCGCCGCAACCAGGACGAAGCGCCCCACTCCTCGTCCCGAAGGGTGTGACTTCACAGGCCGTGAACCCATCTGCGGCACCCGATCCCTCAGGCCCTGGTCTTGTCCCTGGCCCGGCTCTTCTGCGGACTGTCCGTCCCGTAGTAAGACGAGTAGGAGTAGTAGTAATGGTAGTACCCGGGATAGTAGCGTTTCTGCCCGATGCGGAGGTTGTTCAGGATGATTCCATTCACGGGGACATTGATCTGGGAAAGCTGTTCGAGTCCCCGCTCAATCAACTTTTTCCGCGTCTTCCCGGCATGCACTACCAGCAGGACGAAATCGACGATCCTCCCCACCACCGCGGCGTCCGTCACGGCGCCGATGGGTGGCGTGTCGATCAGGATCCGATCGTACTTCTCCTGGAGTTCCTCGAGAATCTCGATCATGCGAGTCCCCCCGAGCAACTCAGACGGATTCGGTGGTATCGGGCCGCTCGACAGCACATCCAGGCGTTCCAGGCCGGTGGACTGGATCAGATCCTCGGCAGAGGCATCACCGATGATCAAATTCGTCAGGCCGCGGGAGTTGTTCAACTCGAACGACTTGTGCACGCGCGGTTTTCGCAGGTCGGCGTCAATGAGGAGGGTCCGCGCTCCGCTGTAAGCCATCACCGTCGAGATGTTGATCCCGATGGTGGTCTTGCCCTCCTTGGGCCCGGAGGAAGTCACGATGAAGGTCCGGGCTTCCTTGCCCTCCGATGAATACGAGATCGCGGTCCGGACCCCACGAAACGCCTCGGAGATCGTCGACTTCGGCTGGTTGTAGGCAAAGAGATCCTTCTTCGCGACGTCACCACGCTTCGCGGAGATGTTCGGAATGACGCCGAGGAGTGGAGCATCCGTAATCCGCTGCAGCTCCTCCTTCGTCTTGATCGTGTCGTCCATGTATTCGAGGAAAAACGCCATCCCGATTCCCGCCAGCAGCCCGAAGATCGCCCCGAGGATCATGTTCATCTGCTTGTCAGGCCGGAAGGGAGCGAAGGGTTGCTCCGCCTGTTCCTCGATCTTGACCGGAGTCAGATTGTCGCTGCTCCTTGAAAACAGCTTCTCGTAAAGTTGGTTGTATCGGTCCGACTCGGCCTTGTCGCGCTCGATGCGAACCATCGACTCGTCAAACTTCAGCTTGATCCGCGAGAGACTCTTGAACTCCCGTTCGTCCTCTTCGAGTTGGCGCTCGAGGATGATCTTCGTATCCTGGGTGAGTTCGTAGTTGCGGTAGTATGCGAGCAGAACCTCCCGCTGCTGGTGCTGCAGGCGGGCAAGCTGATCAGCTCTCTGCCGCTGCAGTGCGAGGACACTTGGCTCTTTCGGCCCCAGTCCCCCCTCCCCCACCAGAACCTTGATGTTGCGATCCAGCTGCCGGATACTGTCGGCGATCACCATCACGGAACTGTCCCGTGCCACCAGCGGGTTCTGATAGAGCTTCTTCAAGGCCTCGCCCTGCGGGTCGTCCTCGGCCATGGCGGCGGCGATCTGGTCGTAGAAAGGCCGCTTCCTGGCCAGATCCAGGACCTCTCCGTCAATCATGCTCTGCTTCTGCTGGATGCGCTGCCGCGCGAACTCCAGCTTTTCCATGAAAGTCTCGCGGTCCGTATTGTTCTCTTCGAAGAGGCGGTTGATCTGGTTGTTTCCCAGTTCAGCCTTGCCGGCATACTCGAGCCACTTCGTCTCCAGGCGGTCGATCGTGTCCTGCATGCTGGTCTGCTGCGCCTTGGCCTGCTCTTCGATAAACGTCTCCACCAGCGCATTGACGATCCGGTGCACGATGTGCTTCCGGGGATCGACGACCGTCACTGCTACCAGGGTGGTGTCGCGCTGGGGTACCACTTCGATGTTTCCGGTGATGGAACGGGCAATCTGCCTGGTGCTCTGTCCCTTGAAGGCGTCCCACCCGGCCAAGTCACGCCGCTCCACCATCGTCTCGACGATCCTCCTGGATCGAAGCAGAGCGTACTGCGTGTTCATGTAAACCTGTGAGTTCGAGTATCCGCGCAGGAACTCGGTCGGATCCAAACCGCCCGGCAACACCGTGGGTTGGCGGATATCAAGGATTGCCGTGGCACGATACATCGGGGTCGCCCGATAGGTCGCGACTCCCACGACACCGACCACCAGGACGAAGATTCCGACGATGAGCCACAGTCGCTTCAGGATGACGCGAATGTAGTCGAAGAGGTGCGCACTCTCCGCAGCAGGTATCGCCCCTTGCCTTTGAACCATCACCGTACGGTTAGAAGATCGCCTCCGGGACATACACCAGATCGTTCGGCTGCAGGACCAGATCCTGGATCTCGAGGTCGAGGATGTCCTCGAAGTCGACCATGATCGCCCGGGTGCGGTTCCCCTCTTTCCGCAGTACCTTCACCGCCGATTGCTTGGCGTACTGGTGGAAGTCCCCCGCTTTGGCGATGAGCTTGGTCAGGGTCATGGTCTCCCGGCTGGGATTGTAGCTGTATTCACCGGGGCCGTTGACCTTGCCGAGAACATAGATGCGCGCCATCTGCGTCAAATCTTCGAACGCAGGGACGAAAATCACGTCGTTCGGCATGACCACCACGTTCTTCCGGAAATCCCCGCCGAGCAGCACATCCTCGACATCGACGGAAAATCGGAAGGAGTTCCCGTCCGGACGCTTCCGCATGATCTGAACGTTCTTCAGGTCGGCCACCGTGGGGCTGGCTCCGGCCATCGACAGGACTTCGAGAATACCGTACTTGGTATGGACCGGCAGATCGAGACTGCTCGTCACCGCCCCGATGAGAAACGCCTTCCTCGGTGCATAGCTCAGGATGATCACGAAGATCACCGGATCGGTCAGTTGCCCCTTCTCACGGAATAGATCCGCGATCTCCTTCTCCAACGCCACGGTGGACTTACCGAGCAGTTTCATCCGTCCAACCGGAGGTAGGGAGATTTCGCCGTTGGCGGGGACCTGGTAGGTCTGGGTCAGCTCCTCATGCCCCTCCGCCACGATCTGGATCGTATCGCCCACGACGAGTTGGTACTCGTCCCCGAGAATCGCCGGTTCCTCCGACTGGGCCGATCCCGTCTGCATCAGGCAAAGAAGCGCCCCGAAAATCACAAGCAGCGGGGTCAGATATGCGCGGCGCATCAGCATCTCCGTTCTCCCGGGACGCCACTCAAAGAAACGCCCAGCGCTCTCGCTGGGCATCTCTGACTTCCGGGTCATCGGCTCGAAAGACTACCGCAGGTAAAGAGTGACTCCGAGCGTCCAGACGAACCAACTGGTGTCCCAGCCTGGCCGGATCGTATTCCTGCGGTTCCAGTTCATGTCCGAAAAGAGGTCCATGTTGTCGGTCAGGAAATACCTCGCTCCCACACCGAAGCCGAACCTCGTGACGGTCGAGTTGTCTGCACTGGCCTTCGTCCACTCGAAGAGGGCCGTGCCGCGAAGCACCAGGCTCCTCATGAGGTTGAAAGTCAGGTTGT
Organism: Planctomycetota bacterium; assembly: GCA_024274785.1. Taxonomy (GTDB): domain Bacteria; phylum Planctomycetota; class JAJSAM01; order JAJSAM01; family JAJSAM01; genus JAJSAM01. The sequence continues at coordinate 98,580 of JAJSAM010000037.1, forward strand.
AATCAGCGTACCAGCGGTCCTGGTAGTTTCCGCGCGTCGAGAAGGTCATGTCCCGCACCACCGACGTATCCATGCTCGTCATCCGCCCGAGCCGGTAGCGCAATCGGATGCGGAGCACGGCCGTATCGTTACTGGACTGGTCGTCGGTCACGATGCCGCTCTTGACGAGGTAGGCATCGGCGAACTCGGCGTTCTGATAGCCGACTTCGAGGAAACCCACCAGCTTCTCGGTCTGACCGATCGGGATGGCGCCCTCGATGCCGCCAACCAGTTCGTTGCCCCGGTTGAGGTTGTTCTGGAAATTGGAATTACGGCTGTCGAAGGAATACGAATACCGCAGGAAGACCCGCGAGGACTCCTTGATGAAGGGGTACGAAATCTTCACCCACAGCGTCGTGGCGTTTCGATTTCCGGTCTCGTAGGCATCCTTATCGAAAGTGGTGCCGTCAAACCGGACCCCGAAGTCGATGTTGATCTTGTTCCCCAGCGCGTTTGCCAGGCCCATGTCGATGAACGGAACAAAACGCTTCCTCGGACTGAAACTCACATAGTCCGAACCGACCGGACGCGTGAGATTCTCATACTTGATCCCTGCTTTGAACCAGAGCCCGAAGGGGAAGGCGTAGCCGACGTGGAGGCTGGCAACCCACTCCGAGAAGTTCAGATCACTCTGCTGCAGGTAATCCTGGTAGCGGTAGTCGAGACCGAACCCGACCGACCCTTTCCCACCGGCGAAGCTGGCCTGCCCGGTGAAGCCACCCCCGGCCGTCCAGTACCAGGAGGAGCGATCGCGTTCGCTCTCGTAGACATTGTCGGTCCAGGAGATACTTCCGGTCAGGTAGGGGAAGATCTGGAAAGGCCCGACCTTGACCGCGCCACGCGGCCAGAGCGGCACGCGCCCGGCGAATTGGTTTCCACCGATCTCCGAGGTGTACAGGAAATCCTCGGCCAGGCGCATGAAGGCCTCGTGCGGAGTGTCATCGGAGAATCTCGGGTAAAGGAGATCACCCCGATACGTCGGTGCATTTGTCGGGACATCCTTGATGGCCTCGTCGACCACCGAGGCGTCAGCCTCGACTCCGCCGGCAGAAGTAGCGGCACTTCCGGCATCCTTCCCAGCATCCATACCGGTGTCGGGCTGCGCCCCTTCCTGGGCGAAGACCGTCCCGGATCCCAACAAAAGCCCGCCCAGAACCAGCAGAGCGACAATCGCACGCCTCAGCATCGAATCACCGCCTATCCCTAAATCCAGCATCCCCCGGAACTCCCACGACCTACCCATCGAGCCACGCCCCATCGCACATCGCTTCGCCCACAGGTGCGCGGCTCGAAACACATTACTTGATGGCGTTACCAGTAAAGCTCGACCCGGCAGGGTCCCTGACGGGGTCGAAGAAGAAAGACGAGATCGACAAAGGCTGATACACGTGCACCACGCCGTCGCTCCTGCTGACAAAGCCGTCCGGCCCGAGGACCGCGGACTCGCCGGCGGCGAGGTAGAGGGTGGTGTCATCGTCGATGACCACCATCGCGTACTCACCTTCCGCGACGGTGCTGGTGAACTTGCGGCCGCCGTCGGCCGTCTTCTCCACCGTCACGCCCCCGAGCGGATAGTAGGTGATGTCGTGCATCCCCAACTCGATGACCTTCCCGTCACCAGCAGCAGGTGCGGTGGTTGCGGGAGAAGGCGCGGCACCGGGAACCTCGAGGTCGAAGACGACCGGTGCGCCCAGAGACATGACCTGCACGTCACCGCCGCGAATTCCGGATTTTGCGGCACCCTCGCGGAGCGTGAAAGTCGTCCGCATCTGGCCGCCGGGACCCGGCTCCGCACGAGCGAACACCGCGCCGTTCTGCGAGGCCGCAAACGCGCCTCCAGGAGTTACGATGCCGGTGGTGACATCTTTCACGTTGAGCCGGCTGATGGTTCCTTCGTACAGCCTGATGGTCCGCGCGTAGTCCGCGACCAGTTCCAGCCCGAACCGGGCGGGGCCGGTAACGACCATGGTCGCTCCGTCCGCGAACTCCAGCGAAAGCATGGCCCCGGTGCCGAGACTCACGCTGTCGCCCTGCGAAAGGGTAGCTCCGTTCGCGAGTTCGGATACCGCCCCGTCACTGTCCTGGATGACTCCCTGGCCGGAGAATCCAGTCACCGTCACACCCTGCTCGGCCGCCATCACGACGCCGCCGATCAGGATCAGGCCCAGAGCAAAATATCCGGCAATGCGGAATCCCATGAAGTAACCCCCTGTCCAGTCCGTCCCTGTCCCGCGCGCATCGGTCCTTGCGCTCATAAGCGAAGGCCCTCAGGCGGGCACCCTCGCATCCTGCGTATCCATTCTCAAGACTATCCCGGGCTCGCCCCGAGTACATATCTAATTATCGGATCGCCGCATGAGACTACAACAGAGATCCGTTCCGAGCAAAGGATTACCACAAATCTCGTTACGACAACCGGCGCCCTTCCGGCAGGGTGGCATTTCACGCTAATCCACGGGGTACCGGGGCCCGGTGAAAGGCTCCTGCTCGTCCTCCCGCTCCGGCGGTTCGCCCGCCGGTGCCGTCCCGGGAACGAATCCCTCCACCTTCACATCATACTCGACTTCGAAATCATCCTCGGGTTGCACGAGTTCCCCGAATCTTTCCCGCAGCGTCTTGCGGAGCGCCTCCGACACCTTGATCGCATTCCGATCCTCCGTGGTCGTATACGAGACCTCCACCCGGAGCTTGTTCTCCACCGGACGACGCAGCACGAGCTTGACGCCGATGACCTCTTCGGCTTCGCGTGCCCGGCGCAGCAGGCTTGCCTGCACCGCGCGGAGCGAAATCCGCGCGGTACCCTCCGCGGTGCGCGAGAGCAGGTACTGGCTGCCCTCCCCCTGCAGGATTTCCCGGAGGAACAGGACGATCCAGACCGCATCGAGGGCAAGGACCGCCATCCCGAGGAGCAGGGCAGGTACGCGGGCGCCCTGCGGGGCTTCCACCCAATAGACCGGCTGGATGATCGCCATGCCGAGGACATACAGGGCAAACCCGGTGGCATAGGCCCACGTCAGCGCGGCGAGCAGCCTGCCCACCAGTCGTCGTCGGCCATGTTCCATGTGCTCCTGCCTTTCCCGCTCGCGGGCGCCGCAATTCCGGCACCCAACCGTCGGCGATCTCAACCCCGCCGCTACCCCTACCCCTTCAACAGATACTCCTTGAGGAACGCCGTATTGTAGCGCCCCTTGGCGAAAACGCTGTTCCTGAGGATTCTTCGGTGGAGGGAGAGGTTCGTCTTGATGCCTTCGATGACGAATTCGTCGAGCGCCCTTCGCATCGTCGCCACCGCCTCTGCCCGCGTCGGCTTGAAGACGATCACCTTTCCGAGCAGGGAATCGTACAGGCTGGGAACCCGATATCCCGAATAGACGTGGGTATCCACCCGCACTCCGGAGCCGCCGGGAGGGATGAAGCTCGTCACCAGTCCCGGGCAGGGCCGGTAGTCATCGTCAGGATCCTCGGCGTTGATCCGGCACTCGATGGCGTGCCCCTTGACCTTCACCTGATCCTGAGAGTGGCTGAGTTTGTCACCCGAGGCGATGCGCAGTTGCTCCTTCACCAGGTCGATGCCGGTGATCATTTCCGTCACCGGGTGCTCCACCTGGATTCGGGCGTTGACCTCGATGAAGTAGAATCTATCGTCCTCATCCAGGATGAACTCGACGGTCCCCGCGTTCTCGAAACCGACCGACTTCGCAAGCTTGACCGCGGACCGGTGCAGCTTCTTCCGGACATCACGAGGGAGATCCGCACACGGCGCCTCCTCGAGAACCTTCTGATTGCGGCGCTGCACCGAGCAGTCCCGCTCGCCGAGGTGGATGATGTTTCCATACGAGTCACCGAGGATCTGCACCTCGACGTGGCGAGGCTTGTCCACCCACTTCTCCATGTAGAGCGTTCCGTCGCCGAATGCGGCCTCGGCTTCGGCACGCGCGGCGTGGATGCCATTCACCAGGGAGATGTCGTTGTGAGCCAGGCGCATGCCGCGCCCCCCGCCGCCTGCGCTCGCCTTGATGAGGACCGGATACCCGATTTCCCGGGCGACGGCCAGCCCCTCCTCCTCGTCCGAGATCGTCCCGCTCGAACCGGGCACCACGGGGATCCCGGCGCGTTCCGCTTCCTCTCTCGCGCGCGCTTTGTCCCCCATCATGGACACGATTTCCGCACTCGGGCCGATGAATTCGATGTTGCTCGACCGGCAGATCTCGGCGAAGTGGGAGTTTTCGGCCAGGAAGCCGTAGCCCGGGTGAATGGCATCCACGTCGGCGATCTCGGCTGCCGAGATGATGTTGGGGATCGAGAGATAGGATTCGCCCGACACGCCCGGCCCGATGCAGATCGTCTCGTCCGCGTGACGAAGGTAGACCGCATCCTCGTCCGCCTTCGAATAGACCATCACGGTCTGGACATCGAGTTCGCGGCAGGCCCGAAGGACCCGGAGGGCGATTTCACCGCGGTTGGCTATGAGAACTCTGTTGAACACGATCCGTCACTCGGTCCGCACGAGGAAAAGTGGTTGTCCGAATTCCACGGCCTCGCCGTTCTGCACGAGGATTTCCACCACCTCACCAGCCACTTCGGCCTTGATTTCGTTCATCACCTTCATGGCCTCGATGATGCAGACGACAGATTCGTCGGTGATGACCGCCCCCACCTCGACAAAGGGGTCGTTCTCCGGTGACACGGCCCGGTAGAAAGTCCCGACCATCGGGGAGGGCACCTCGGTGAGGTTGGCCCGCTCGACATCCTGCGGTGTTTCGGCCGCCGGGGCCGGCGCCATCGGGGGCAACGCCCCCATCGGCATCACGCCCTCCATGTGGGCGGGCAGTGCCAGCGCGGGCGTCAACACCGGATGACTCGGGGGCGGGGGCGGAACCGCCTTCTTGAGTTTCAGGCGCGTCCCGGCCTCCGGATCTTCATACTCCACCTCGACGATCTCGTGTTCACGCATCAGTTCGAGCAGTTTCTCGATCATGTCCAGATCCATGAGCGCCCCTAACCGTCGGTCCGGCCGACCCGGCTCAGATACTCGCCGGTCTTGGTGTTGATCTTCAGGATCTCGCCCTCCTCGATGAAGAGGGGCACCTGCACAACGACGCCGGACTCCATGGTCGCCGGTTTCGTTGATCCGGACACCGTATCTCCCCGTATACCCGGGTCCGTCTGCTTCACCGCGAGGTCCACCGTGTCGGGCAGGTCCACCCCGATCACGCGGCCTTCGAGCACCTTCAGGCGAACGGTGATGTTCTCCTTCAGATAAGGAATGGCCGCCTCCATGGCATCGCGGCCCACCGGCTCCTGATCATAGGTCTCCGGGTCCATGAAGTAGAACAGATCACCGTCCTGATAGAGGTACTCCATGGTCCTCCGGTCGACGAAGACCTGTTCGGCCTTCTCCTTGGCCTGGAAAGTCCGCTCGATCATCTGGGGCGTCTCGACGTTCCGCATCTTGACCCGGACCGTGGCGGCCCCACGCGCGGTGTGGGTGTGCTGGGCGTGGACGATTTCGTAACAGCCGTCCCCCACCTTGATGACGACGCCCGGCCGGAAGTCGGCAGTTGTTATGGTTGCCAAGATTGGATTCCCTTCTCAATGAGGGTCTCTGCGATCTGCACCGCGTTCAGGGCCGCTCCCTTCATGAGCTGGTCCCCGGCCACGAAGAACGCGAGTCCCGAGTCGGATGATTCATCGGCACGCAGGCGCCCCACCTGCACCGGAGCGGTTCCGGACGCGGAGACCGGCATAGGGTAGGCCAGAGCCGCCGGATCGTCCACCACCTTCACGCCGGGAGCGCGTTCGAGAATCGCGCGCGCCCGCTCCGGAGCCACCGGGGAGCGCGTGGTCAGCCACACCGCCACCGCATGGGAGCGCAGGACCGGAACCCGGACACAAGTGGCCGACACCGGCAGATCCGGCAGACTGAGAATTCGCCTGGATTCGTTCCGGAGCTTGGCCTCTTCTTCCGTTTCACCGCCCGGCAGGAAGCCGCCCACGTGGGGCAGGACGTTCATGGCCAGCTGGTGAGAGAACTCCGAGACCACCGGCTCGTTTCCTTCGGCGATGGCCCGGATCTGGCTCGACAGTTCGGCCATGCCCCGGGCCCCCGCTCCGGAAGCGGCCTGGTAGGTCGCGGCGCGCAACGCGACGATCGGAACCTCCCGATGGATCGCCGCGACCGGAAGCAGCGTGATGATCGTCGTACAATTCGGGTTGGCGATCATTCCCCGGTGTCGCTCGAGGGCCTCCGGGTTGATTTCCGGAACCACGAGGGGAACGTCGGGGTCCATGCGAAACGCGGAGGAGTTGTCGATCACGGTCGCGCCGGCGCGGACCGCCTCATCCGCGAACTGCCGGGAGCGCGCCGCCCCGGCCGAGAAGAACGCGAGATCCACGCCGTCGAAGCAGCCCGGCGCGGCGACCCCGACCGGGATATCCTCGCCGCGAAACCGCACGCTGGCGCCGCGGGATCGCTCCGACGCCAGGGCCACGATCCGGCCGATCGGAAGCGCACCGTCCTCGAGCAGCCGCAGCAGGTCTGCTCCCACCGCTCCGGTTGCTCCGAGTATGGCGACTGTCCGGCTCATGAATTCACCGCGTAAGGGCTGCGCTCCGCCGCACTCCCCCATCTCACCAGATAGGAGACGTTCCGGGAGATTTCGTCCTCAATCCCGTCCCTTCGTCACGTGGTAGCTGCCGATCACCAGGTCGTCGAGCCCGGTCGAGAAGAAGCACCGGACGGCATGCTCCGGCGTGGTGACGATCGGCTCTCCGCGGATGTTGAACGACGTGTTGAGGACAACCGGGATGCCCGTCTTCTCACCGACGCGGCTGATCAGCTTGTGATAGCCGGGATTCTGCGCCGCCGTGACCGACTGCAGGCGGGCGGTGCCGTCCACGTGCCGGATCGCCGCCACCGAGTCCTCCCTGCCCTTCTTCACGTCACAGATGATGAGCATGTACGGAGAGGGCCGATCGATGTCGAAGAACTCCCCCGCGCCCTCCTCGGTGGCGCTCGGCGCAAACGGCCGGAACGATTCACGGTGCTTCACGTAGCGGTTGACGATGTCCTTCATCTCCGCGCGCTTCGGATTCACCAGGATCGAGCGATTACCGAGGGCGCGGGGGCCCGCCTCCATGCGTCCCTGGAACCAGCCCACGATGCGATCCTGCGCGACCAGGTCGCCGGCGAAGGTGGCGGGGTCGTCGATCTTCGTGAAGGGCAGCTTCGAGACCTCGAGGACCTCCCGAATGCGCTCGTCGGTATAGCCAGGTCCGTAATAGGCGTGCTCCATCGTGAAGTTCCGGGCGCCGCCGAAGTCCCCGTGCCAGACCGAGAAGGCGGCGCCGAGGGCCAGGCCGCCGTCGTTGGCCGAAGGCTGGATCCAGACGTCCTCGAACAACCCGGAGCGCACCACGATGCCGTTCGCCACGCTGTTCAGGCCTACTCCGCCGGCGATGCAGAGGTTCTTCGAGCCGGTGAGCTTCCGAGCGTACTCCGCGAGGTGCAGGATCGCCTTCTCGAGGAAGTCCTGCCCGGCCGCGGCGGCGTGGGCGAAGCGCTCCTCGGTGGGCGACTCATCAGGTTTCCGGGGCTCACCTAATTCGCGAATGAAGTTCCGGCAGGATCGTCCGGCGGCCTCATGCTTCATGAAGTCGAGGTTGAACGTCACCCTGCCCCGGGGCCCGAGCACCGCCAGCTTCTCGAACTTCGAACCGAGCACTCCGGGATCGCCGTAGGACGACAGTCCCATCGTCTTGCCGGCATCCTGCACCGGCCGAAAGCCGAGGTACTCGCCGACACAGTCATAGAAGTGGCCGATCGAGGTCTCCGGAAAACGGTAGCTCTCGAGTCTCTTGAGATTCGCACCCTCACCCCGGTAGATCGCGGTGGCCAGGCCGTCTCCCTGGGCATCCACGGTGAGGACCGCGGCCTCTTCGAACGGGGAAATGTGGAAGGCGCTCGAGGCGTGGCAGTCGTGGTGTTCCACGTAGCGCAGGCCGCCGGGGAAGCCCATGCGGCCCTTCAGGCGGCTCTTCTGGCGGTGGCCCTTGTAGAGCCCGGTGACCATGATCTGGTTGCGGAGCCACAACCGGTACCACGGCCGGAACATGTGCCGGAACCAGCCCGCGGCGGAGAGCATGATCTCGCGGCGCGGGATGCCGGCCACGGCGACCGCATTGACGTCCTCCATCCCGATGCCGGCGTGCGACAGGCAGTACTCGATCGCCTGGATCGGAAACGCCATCGAGTACTTGATGCGGTCGAATCGCTCTTCCTCGACGAAGGCGAGCAGGACCCCGTCCTTCAGCAGGCAGGCCGCGGAGTTGTGACTCGCCGCATTGACTCCAAGTATGTACATGCCGCTCTGGCCCTCGATCTGGCTGGAAAGGGCCGTTTCTACCCGTGGCCCGGATGTGGGCAAAGCAATTCGCCCCGATCGCCGCCGGCGGCCTCGCGCAACGCGGAAAGGGTGGCTCGCCCCGCCTCCTCCCAGGTGAATCGCCTGACGTTCGCGAATCCCCGGGTACGCAGCGTCCCGCGAAGCCCCTCGTCCGAGAGCACCCGGCGGATGGCCCCGGCAAGCTCGGGGATGTCGTCCGGATCCACGTTGATCGCGGCATCCCCGGTGATCTCGGGAACGGAGGTGCGGTTCGACGCCACGACCGGCAGCCCGCAGGCCATCGCCTCCAGCGGCGGAAGCCCGAAGGTCTCGACTGCCGAGGGATAGACCAGGAGTCGCGCCCCGCGATACCACCGGGGAAGTTCCGCATGCGGCACGACGCCCACGATCTCGACGAGGTCCGGGACTCCTTCCTCCGTGGCCACGCGCAGCACCCGCTCCCTATCCCTCGGGTCGGGCCGGCCGACCAGTTTCAGGGGAGGTGGTTCAAATCCTTCTTTCCGGAGGGCCGCCAAAGCGCGGATGGCGCTGTCCGGACGCTTGAAGGGGTTGAGCGAAGAGACGTACAGCAGGTAGCCCCCCGGTTCGATCGCCGGCCCCTCCGGGGAGAACTCATCGAGTTGCGCACCTTCGTACACGACCCGGGTGCGGCCCGCGGCCCCCGGAGCAACGTCGAGGAGCGCCTGCTCGAGATCCTTCGACATGCAGAGCGTCAGGTACGACCGTCCCGCGGCCATCGGGACCATCGTCCGGAAGTAGAGCACGCGCGAACGGGCCATTTCGTCCGGCACGAAGCGGTAGTGCATGGACTGGAGCGCCAGCACGTGCCGAACCCCCGAGAGCACGGGCACCGCGTTGCCCGGCGAGAGGAGAACCTCCACACCAAGCGCCGGCAGAAGAAAGGGCAGCGCCAGGTGCTCCACCAGGAGTCGTGCGGCGCGGCGACGGCCGGCAAACGGCAGCACGATCCGTTTTGCGTTTTCCCCCACATCCGAGAAGAGCCCGCAATTCCCCCGCGTGAGCAGGAGCACCACCGTGTCGGCGGGGCTGACCTGCAAGAGCATCTCCCGGACGAGGTTGACGAGATAGGTTTCGCCGCCGCCGACGTGTCCCGGGATGACCGAGAGGGTATTGATCGCAGCCCTCATGGGTGGTCGCCCCCCCCTTCGCCAATCTCCAGCAGAGCCCGGGCGAAAGCACCCACCTGCACGCTGCGTTCGTGTTGCCTTTGCACCTTCTCGAGAGCCCGGGCCGCCATCTTCCTCGCGCCGGCAGGGTCCGCGATAGCGGCTTGCAGGGCCGCGGCGAGCGAATCCGGATCGCCCGGTTCGGCCAGGCGCCCCTCCTCCCCGTCCTCGATCAGTTCGGGAATCCCGGACAGCCGGGTGGAAATCACCGGGACGCCGGCGGCCATGGCCTCCATCAGCGAGATCGGGATCCCGTCGAGGTCCCCGTTTTCCGCCTGCCGGCATGCCAGGACGAAGATGTCGGCGCGACGCAGGCGTGCCGATACCGAGGAAGGCCGCTCGGATCCGGCGAATTCGACTCTGTTCCGGACGCCGAGCCGCTCGGCCAGTGCTTCGAGATCGGGAAGCAGCGGGCCGTCCCCGACCACCGTCAAACGGACATCCACATCGCCCTCGACCACCCTGGCAAGCGCCTTGAGCAGCACGTCCTGCCCCTTCTTCTCCTTGAGTGCCGACACGGTCAGGATCCGGGTCGGGCCTCCGTCGCGGACCTCGCGCTCGCCGGCGAACGAGGCGGTGTCGATTCCCTGGTACAGCACCTGGAGCGTCGGTACGTCCTCCCGACCGGCCAGGTCCAGCAGGTGGCGCCGATCGTACCGGGAGATCGAGAAGAACGCCGCGGCGTGGTCCAGCTTGGGTCCGGGAAGATAAGGATTGTATGCCGTGTGATTGGTGACGGAGAACGTGGCGCCGGTAAGGCGCGCTGCGATGAAGGCCACGGTGGACGCGGCATCGATGAATTGGGCGTGGAGATGAGGAAGCGTCGGCTCGCGTGCGATTTCCCGGGCCAGCCACGCCCCCCAGATGAACTGCGTGAAACCGCGCAGCCGGCACCGGAAGCTCTGGTCGCGGTAGCGGGCGGTGGCGATGGTGAGGACCAGGTTCGAGGTGCGCAGAGGACGCCGGATCGCGAATCCGAGGGATGCTCCGAGCGCGGCCATCGAAAACGGTCGGGGCAGAACCCGCACCGGCGCCGTCGTCCCGGTGGTCCCCTGGTCCCGTGGTTGCCGGCAGGAGATGACCTCCACTGTCAACCCGGCCTCGCGCAATCCCTCGACCTCGGCGACGGTAAAGGTCTGCGTGAGGACAGGAAACTCGTAGCACACGTATAATATGCGGAGGTCTGGCGATCGCTCCGGCTGTCGGCCTGGCATGACGAGCAGCATAGGATGTGCGCCCGTGCATGCCAAGCCTGTCGCGGGCCCGGGGTTTGACGCGTTGGCGTGAAACTCGTGGTCAGGTGAAGGCGTGTGGTAGACTCCGTGCCACCGTTTTTCGCCTGCCTCGTATCTCTTTATTCTGAAATCATTTGCAGGAGCGTGCCCCATGGCACTCTGCCCGGCCGCAAGGCTCTTTGCCCTTCTCTGCCTCGTCGTACTCGTGCTTCCCATCGCCCATCTCGGGGCCCAGGAGGGGGAGGACATGGCCACCGTTGCCGGCGGGATCGTCTCCCGGATGGAGCAGGCGGACGACGCCCGCCTCTGGATCCTCGCCGGAGAGCTCACGAACCTGGGCCGCAAGGTGGTGCCCGTCCTCGAGAAGCTCCTGCCGGAATCGCCTCCGCGAGCGCAGCTCGGGATCGCCTCCGCCATGATCGATCTCGAGGAGCGCAGCCGTGGCACGAAGGCGCTCCTCTCCCTCGCCGCTTCCGGCAATCCCCTCGACATCAGGCTTCCGGCCATCGAGGTGATCGGCAGCAAAGGCTCCGACGAGATCGAAGACGAGCTCTTCAGCCTGCTCGACGACTGCTTCGATGCGCGGGTCCGCATCTCCCTCGCCCGGACCATCTGGGAATTGACCCGTGACCTTCGCGCCAAGCAGGTGCTGAAGTCCACCCTGCAGTCCACGGACCCCGAGGTCAAGGTGGCCGGCGCTCTGGCGCTCGCCGAAATTGGTGATATCGACGGTGTGAAGAGCATCCTCGAGAAGCTGGCGGACCAGCCGACGGAACAGGGCCGCCTGGCGCGCGCCCTCCTGACCCAGGCACGGTGGCGTGAGCGCGCTTTCAGCAGCGCCCGCGCCCCCGAAGAGACTCCGGCCGAGAAGGAGCCCCGGGCCGTGGTGCAGTACGATGACGCTCTCCTGAAGGTCATCAAGGACCACATCGACGAGTACTACCTCAATGCTCCGGACCTGAATGACGTGGATGTGCTCGAAGCGGCGGCCAAGGGCATCATGGAGGCGCTCGACCCGCACTCCGTCTACTTCACCCCGAAGGAGCGTTTCGACTGGTTCGAGGACTTGAATCCGGTCTATGGGGGCATCGGTTCCTACGTCAACCTGCTGAATGAGATCTTCACCATCGTCCGTCCCATGTTCGGCGGCCCGGCCTATCGTGCCGGCCTGAAGCCCGGGGACGCCATTCTCTCCATCGACGGCTGGCCGACCGCGGGCCACACCACGAACGAGATCGTGAAGCGGCTGCGGGGAGAGCCCGGCAAGAAGGTGATCATCTCCGTGTATCGGAAGGGCTGGCAGAAGCCCCGCGACTTCGAACTCACCCGCGAGCGGATCCAGGTCCCCACGGTGAACAGCACGATGCTGCCGGGCAACGTCGGCTACATCAGCCTGTCCACGTTCGGGCGCGACTCTGCTCAGGAACTCGACACGGACCTCCGCAAACTGGAGCGGCAGGGAATGAAATCCGTGATCCTCGACCTCCGCTTCAACACCGGCGGATACCTCGACACCGCGAAGCAGGTCTGCGACCTCTTCCTCGACCGCGGCAAGACCGTGGTCTGGTGGGAAGGCCGGAACAAGCGGGTCGCCCCGCGCCGGGATCTCCGGACGACGAGCGGCACGACCCACCCCGAAGTTCCCCTGGTAATCCTGGTGAACGGGCAGAGCGCGAGCGCATCCGAGATCGTGGCCGGGTGTCTTCAGTACTACGGCCGCGCGGTCCTGGTCGGACTCCGCACGTTCGGCAAGGGCTCTGTCCAGAACCTCTACCCGATCTTCACCGTTCCGCCCGCGGAGCCGTGGAAGGACCTCAATGGAAACGGCAGCTACGACCTGGCCGAGCGCTTCTTCGATCGCAACAGGAACGGTGTCCGGGATGCCAACGAGCAGTTTGCCGATACGAACCGCAACAACCGCTGGGATGCCGGCGAGCCCTACACGGATGTCAACGAGAACGGACACTTCGATTATCCCGCGGTGAAGATCACCATCGCCAAGTACTACCTGCCCTCGGGCGTCAGCCTGCTGCGGGAGAAAATCACCGAGGACGGGAAGATTCGCTGGATTGGCGGCGTGGAGCCGGACATCTGGATCGGACCGGAGGAGCCGAACGGCTGGCGGAACGAGGAGATCGCAAAGCTCGAAGAGAAGAAGGTGTTCGACGAGTACCTCGATCGGCAGTACGAAGCGAACGCTCCGCTGCTCAGAAAACTCGCCTACGACGACGGCGGCAAGCCTGACGGGTATCCGGACTTCGAGAAGTTCTTCTCGGGCCTCGACACTCGCCTCGATCGGGAGTCCACGTGGTGGTGGTTGCGTTACAAGACCCGCCGGAAGGTGGGCGACATGACCGGACGTGAGATCGTCGGCGACTTCGTGACCGACCAGATGCTGCAGCGCGGCATCATCGAGGCGCTCCGCAAGACCGGCCTCGATCCCGCGTCGGTTGCGGAGTACAAGCTCTTCGCCGACCGGGAGTTCCCGGAAGTGGACCCGGCGGTGCGCAAGGGCCACGGCACGCCCTCGACCGAACGCAGGTAGGCAGCGTGAGGGCGCCCGTCGGGACGCCCGCCCTCGCCCCCGGCGTCATCGTGCAGGGGCAGGCGCGCGCGGAGCGAAGCGAGCACGACCCGTAGGGGAGCACGGTCCCCTGCGGACATGCACCGGAGAGCGGTGCCCTACACCGAGAACTGAAAGCCCCGGTCGAACGCCTCTTCGAAGTCGAAACCGTTGCGGAAATCGGCCATGGAGTCGGCGTCGTTCTTCATCAGGAGTTTCGCACTCACCAGGTTGAACACCAGTGCGCCGATATCCTCGGTACAGGTGATACCCCACTCGTAGAGCACGGTGCGGGTCAGGTAGCCGAATGATTCGAGGGCGTACTCGCGGATACCCTCGAGAAGTTCCTTGCCGGAGACGTGTCGGCGGGTGTCCATTCGGGAGAGGGTGTACTCGAGCGCCTCGAAGATGAAGAAGTAGGCCTGGGCGTTGAAGCGGGGATCCCGATCGACGACCTGGCGGATCCCGTCCTCGAGCTTCATGTCGGCCATGCGCGAGCCTCCCCGACCATTGCCGATCGCCCGTCCGGTGGGCGACCCAGTGACGACGAAGGCCGCCGGAGGCGGCCCGAAATCTCTAACTCATTCTTCGGATGGTTGAGGGACATAGTTTACCGGAACCTGTCCCGGCGGATGGGAATTCACACCCGAACTGACACAATGCCCGACGAGACAGCACCTTACGTGCCACAACCACCATCGCCACAGCAGCCGGAATTCCCGGCTCCGGGCAGTTCGATGCGCTCCCGGCCCTCCAATTCGACGGTGATGTTCCCGGTCATGGTGTCCACATCCACGACCCGGCCCTCCCCCTTCGGCGTCTGGATGGCCTCCCCCCGCTTCGGTAGCGCCTTCTTCAGTGCCGTGTAGACCTCGTCCTCAAAGCGCAGGCAGCACTTCAGCCGGCTGCACCGCCCGGAAATCTTGTTCGGATCGAGAGTGGATTTCTGGTTCTTGGCCATTCTCATGGTCACCGGCATGATCTCGCGCATCCAGGCCAGGCAGCAGAGATCGCGACCGCAGAATTCCCGGTCCCCGAGGATCCGGGCTTCATCCCGGACCCCGATCTGGCGAAGCTCGATCCGCGTTCGAAACTCCCGGGCGAGATCCTTGACCAGTTCCCGGAAGTCGACGCGCCCGTCGGAGACGAAATAGAAGATGATCCGGCCGCCGCCGAAGAGATGTTCCACATGGACCAGGCGCATGGGAAGCTCGCGCTCCCTGATGCGCTCGACACAGAAGGCGAAATCCGGTCCCTCGGCCCGCTCCCGGAGCTCCGCGACACGGTCGAGGTCGGTGTCCTCGAACAACCGGAGGATCTCGCCGCCGTCACACTCTCCCCCGGTCTCCGCACCAGCCGGGGCCGGGGCAATCGTCACCCGGCCCACCTCCACACCGCGTTCGGTGCGGACGATACACCGGTCCCCTCGCTTCAGCTCGGACAGCCTCGTGCTGAACCGGCCATGGTGCATCAGGGCACCGTACCGGGCCTCGGTCAGGAAGATAGCGTCTTCGGCCATAGTGGACCAATCTCGACCAGGGTCGCCCGGAGCACTGTGTCCGGGTCGACGTTCAACCGGAGATTATCAAGACCCGTGACCAGACGCCGGTAGCAAAAGTCCGCCCGGCCGGCATCCCCGCCCGCGGCAACGCACTGTCTCTCCCGCTCGAGGAGGACGGACAGGAAGGCCATGGTGCGTTCCCGCCGGGTCGCCAGATCGTCCCGGGAACCGCCGCGCATGGCCCGGATGCAGACCTCGGCCGCCTGGAGGGGATCCTCACCGACGAGGGCCTCGACCTCATCCAGAAGCGCGAGGACTCCCATTTCCCGCAGCCTCGCGATCTTCCCGAGCGATCCTCCCGCGAGAGGAGCCAACCTCGTCACATCCTCGTCGTCCGGAAGGATGTCCCGGATGACCCCGGCCGACAACGGCCGGAAGCGGATGCTCTGGCAGCGGGAGCGAACCGTCTCCGGGAGGAGATCCACCCTTCGGGTCACGAACACCATCATCGAGCCGGCGGGGGGCTCTTCGAGGATTTTCAGGAGTGCATTCGCCTGGAGGACGCCGATCCGGTCCGCATCGGGGAAGACCGCGACCTGCTCTCTGCCCTCCACGGGTGTAAGTGAAAGGAGTCGTCCAAGTTCATGAATCTGCTCCATCCGGATGTCGCGAGTGCCTTCCGGTTCGACCAGGTGAAAGCCCCGATGCCCGCCACTGCGCAAGCGCGTACACGCCGGGCACTCACCGCAGGCATCCTCACTCCCGGTACGTTCCCGGCAGAGCACCGATCTCGCAAAGGCCAGGGCCGTGGTTCGCTTCCCGATTCCGTCCGGTCCGAAGAACAGGTAACCGCTCGCCAGACGCCCCTCGCGAAGCGCCCGGCGGAGTTGCCGCAGGGCATCGTCCTGCCCCCGGATCTCCTCAAAGGACTTCATGCACGGCCTCCCGGATTGCGGTCGTGACCTCGCCCAGCGGGCCGGCGGGCACGAGTCGAGTGTTCAGATGATCATCCGCGGCGATCCTGAGGAACCCCGCACGGACCCTCTCGTGGAATTCGAGCGAGCGGCTCTCCACCAGGTCCGGCGTTCCGCTCAGGCGGCGAATACCCTTCCCGGCATCCACGTCGAGGATCAGGGTCAGATCGGGGACCAGACCGTCCGTGGCGATCTCCGAGAGGCGCAGGATCGCTTCGGGATCGAGCCCCCCGGCATACCCCTGGTAGCAGATCGTCGAAGTCACCCATCGCTCGCAGAGTACGATCTCTCCCGCCAGGAGGGCCGGCCGGATCTTCTCGTTGATCAGCTGAGCTCGACTCGCCATGAACAGCAGGCACTCCGCCATCGGGGTCAGTTCGGTATGTACGCGGTCGAGCAGGATCTTCCGGACCTTCTCCCCCACCCGTGTTGCACCCGGATCCCGAACCGTCCGCACTCGAAAACCCCGGCGCACAAGGCTCTCGGACAGGATGCGGGTCTGGGTCGACTTTCCGCAGCCATCCGGCCCGTCCAGTACGATGAATCGACTCCCTTGCACAGGTCCTCCCGGAGCAAGAAAAGTTCACTGTGGATATCTTGTGCACAAGTACAGGCTGCTTCGCCCGCCGACGCTATCATCCTATCCACCGCCAACTTGTGTCAAGATGGCGAAAAGACCCAACAAACCGGCAACATCAATCTAAGCCCTTACTGACAGCGATCTTAACAGCTGAAAACAATCATATTCACCTGTAACCATGTTCCCGAATGCGGGATTTCTCCCACCGGGCACAGCCTCCGGGCGTGAGATGGCGCTCTCGCAACGCCACTGTGGAAAAGCGCATGCGCGGCAGTTCGGCCGCACTCCTCGAAATGGCTGCAAGGCGCTGTTTCAGGGCTCTCCGAAGCGCCACTTTCCGCTGCCGGGCAGCCCTGACCGCTACTCCCCGGTGGCCCTTTTCAGCAGGTCCAGGGCCGCTTCGTTGGCGGGATCCGCATCGAGAACCGTGCGAGCATGGAACCGGGCCTCGTCCACCTGTCCCAGAAGCAGCAGGACTTCCCCCAGTTCCAGGCGGACACCGGATTGCTCGTCTTCCGGTACCCCGAGTTCCAGGGCGACCTCGAACTCCAGCGCCGCAACCTCGAATTCGTCGAGGCGAACGCACGCCCGAGCGAGACGCACGTGCACCGGCATCACCAGCTCTTCGCCGAGCGGGTAGATCCGGACGACTTGCGAGAGCACCGCGGCCAGCCGCTCCCAGTCCCCCTGACTCTCATACCAGCCGGCGAGTTTCAGGCGGGTCCTGATGTCCGTGTTCGAAAGCCGGGCGTGCGTTTCGAGTTCGGCCATCGCTCCCGCGAGGTCTTCCGCCCGGGTCTTCAGCCGGGCCAGGTTCAGGTACGGACCATCGGGTCCGGAGTAGCGCGGGAAGCAGGTCTTCGCCGCTTCGTAGTGGGCCATGGCGGCCGGGATGTCGCCCTGCTTCTCGTACACCGCGGCGAGATTCAGGCGGGCGCGGTGATCGTCGCCACCGGTGCCCAGGAACATCTCGTACCAGTCCCTGGCCTTGCCCAACTGACCCGACCGGTATGCATTCGCCCCCCGCAGCAGGATGAGACTCGGATGATCTGCATCCACGGCGCGGGCGCGGCCGAGATACGTGAGGGCGTCCACTTCATTGCCACGCTGGAAAAACGCCCACGCCACGGTCAGGAGCGCACCCATGTCCTTCGGCTTCTCCTCGAGCACGTCCCGGGCCGCCTTCAGCTTCCGGCTCGAGATCATCGGCACGAGCTTCCAGCCGGAGACCTGGTCTCCGACCCACTCCGCAAACTTCTGATCGAACTCCTTCGGACTCACCCCGAGGACCCCCTGCAGCACCTCCGCGGTATCCTCGTCCTCCCCGTAGGCCTTCAACATCCCGACGATCTTCGGAAAGCCGAACTCCCCCTCGATGAACTCGCACATCATCCCGCCGAGGTAGTAGGCGAAAAGTACGTCGCGGCCGCGGAAGACCGAGTTGAACTTCTCGATCCCGTAGATCTCGTTGTTGCTCCACGCGTCGAAGAGACGACGGTCCAGGTCCCGCTCCCACCAGTCGGCGAACTTGCGCTCTTCATAGACGCTCAGCCCCTCGGTGAGCCACCGCGGCACGCGCCCTTTCGACAGTTGCAGCGTGATGACGTGCGCGAACTCGTGGTGGGCGGTCGAGGCCCAGCCGAATTCACCGGGCTGGCGCGCCGATGGCGAGTCGAGGGTGATCACCTGCCCGAAACATGCTCCGAGCGCTCCGATACCGGGCAAGCCGATGGTTCGCGCGGCGAAGTCGCGATGGTCGTTGAAGATCTCGGTGAGAATCGGCCCCTTCGGAATGAAAGCGTACTTTTCGGTGAGCTTCCGGTACGAGAGTTCCATGAAACGGTGGTAGTACCGGGCCAGCACCGCGTTCTCACCGACGTGGATCTTGTAGACGAAGTGGGGTGTCCGCGTCTCCACGAACTCCTCCAGGCGGCCGAGGACCTCCGCCATGTTCTCGCGAAAGGGGTTCCCCAGGTAGTGTCCGAAGGGGTCCAGGTTCTTCGACTTCTCGAGCGCTTCCTTCGCTTTCCCTTCCTTCGCCAGGTGCACCAGGTTCCGCCCGTACGCCCACCAGCCGCGGAAGTCGGCGGGATCGGTCTTCGTCGCTCTCTCGCCGAAAGCCGCGGCCTCTTCGAACCGCCGCTGCTGCTCGAGGACCAACGTCATCTCCCAGAACACCCGCGCGTACCCCGGATCCAACTCGAGGATCCTCTTCACCCGTGACTCGAAGAGTTCGAACTGGCCGCGGCAGTAGGCCAACGCAGCCTGGAGCGAGAGCGCGGGCTTGCGGCGCGGGTTGACTTCGAGCACCTCATCGATCAGCTTCCCAGCCTCCTCGTATCGGCTGTCACCGAGGTGGACGCGAGCGATGAACTCCTTTGCGGCGACGAGATTGGGGTTGGTGAGCAAGGCGTCCCTGCAGCGCATGACTCCAGCGGAGGTGTTCATTCGGAACGCCCCCTGTTCCGCCAGTCCGAGCAGCGCGGGGGGATAGCGCGGATTTCGTTTCAGCGCGGCGTCGTAGGCCTTCTTCGCCTGCATGTCCTGGTACGCACCGAGGTAGATCTCTCCTTTGACCAGATACGCCGGCAGGTAGGCCGGATGATCGCGGTTCAAGGTGTCGAGAATCTCCATGGACTCCTTGAAATCCATCTCCTCTTCGGGCACCAGTTCCGCCACCCGCACCGAGGCCGCGGCGGTCAGAGTGAGGTCCTCGGGATCCGTCAGATCGTTTCGGGCGTAGTGTGTGAACAGCCATTCGAATGCCGGCAGGGCGCCGCTGCGATCGCCGAGTTCCAGCAGCGCCATCCCCAGGGCGTATCGGGCCCGGACGAACCCGGGTTCGGCCCTGAGCACCTTCTCGAGGAGCAACCGGGCCTCCTCGGGGTGACCGGTCCGGAGCAGGGCCTCCGCCAGGATCGTACGACACCGCGCATCGGACCTGCCGGTCCGTGCGATGGTCTGCGCCTCGTCGATCCGACCGAGTTCCAGGAGGAGATCGGCCAGAGCCGCGGCGCCCTCCGGGCCGGCGGGAGCTTTCCTCAGGAGCGCCTCCGCGTCTCCGTAGCGACCGGTGGCGCGAAGCATCTCCGCCTCGGTGACGAGTTCCTCCGACGAAGCCGGGTCATCCCGGGCGAGAAGAGGGCCGGCGAGAATGAGGAGCAAGAGTGTGGCAACCAGACTGATACGCATGAATGAAGATCTCCTTCCCCCCATTCTATCCACGGCCAAACATCTTCCTCGTGGTTTGCCGCCGGCGAGTGAAGGCTTTGCGCACCGGCCCGCCCGGAATAGACTCGGCGAAGTCACGCGGAGACGCAGATGGTCGACGTATTCGGGTTCCTCCTCCCACTCATCGTGGTGTACGTGCTGACGGGCGTGCTGGCCCTGTCCATGCTCCTTCTCCGTCTGCGTACCATCCTGCTGCTGACCCTGATCTTCCTGACCTTGCCCGCACTCGACACGCCGCTCAACGCCATCTCCCGATTCCTCCGCTGGGGGTGCCTCGCGGGGCTCATCGGAAAGGGCCTGTTCGGGAGTCTGCAAGGCGGGCTTCAGCCGCGGTCCCTGACCACCGAGCACGTGATCATCTTCGTATTCTGCTCGCTCTTTCCGCTGTCCGCCCTCTGGTCCATCGGCCCCTCGCTGACGCTTGCGCAAGGCGCCATGATGATCGCCATGCTGGTCGGCGTGTTCCTCGTCCTGTGGAATTCCTGGGTGGACGAACAGGAGATCCTGGCCCTCTGCAACACCCTCTACATCGTGGCCGGGCTCATGTTCACCCTGGAGATCATCTACCAGATCGAGGGGCTTGGTCGCAGCTACGGTGACCAGCGCTACGCGGGGGTCTTTCTGAACCCGAACGGCCTCGGAACCGCCGTGGCCTTCCTGGGTCCTTTCGTATTCTGGAAGCACCACACTTCGGTAAGCCCCGTCACCCGCACCTACTGCAAGGGCCTTGGCGTGATCATGGCGATCAGCCTGCTCTCCTCGGGCTCGCGATCCGGGTTTCTCGGCAGCGTGATCTGCCTCGGCTTCATCGCCTGCTACGTCTATCGCGTCAAACTCGTCGTGCTCGGTTTCTTCATGACCATCCCACTGGTACTGCTCTATGTCGTCAGCCAGCAGATGGACGACTCCTCGAAGGCGGATCTGCTGCAAAGCCGTCTCGTTCGGCTGGATACGATCTCCACCCTCTCCGACCGCCTGCCCCTGTGGGAAGAGGGCCTGGATCTGGTCCTCGAG